>NZ_NPEX01000024.1 GCF_003258865.1 Rhodoplanes roseus
CCGCGGGCCGCGCCGAGCGCGCCGGTGGCAGTTCCTTCGAGCGTGGCAGCGCGGGGCGGGTCGAGATCGAAGAGGCGCACCTCGGCGCGGTAGCGGCCCTTCACGGGGCCGACGCCGAGCGACACCTCGGCGCGGAAATGCGTGTCCGAGATCCGCGTCACGCCGTGCGATCCGGGGATCAGTGCGGCCAGTGTGTCGGCGTCGAGAAGCATGGCCCACACCGCCTCGGGCGACGCGGGCACAAGCGTTTCGCCGCGGCCGTGCAGGGCGCGGCCGCTGGCCGGCACGGCGGCCTCGGGCGCGCCGGTGGCGCGCGGTCGGGGCGTCTCGGGCGGATGCAGGTGAGCCGCGAGCTTGGCCGGCGTCAGCGGCAGGTCGAGCGTATCGAGGCCGAGCGCATCGGCGACCGCGTTGGCGATGCACACCGGCGTGCTCATGCAGTTGCCTTCGCCGACGCCCTTGGCGCCGAGCGGCGTGAACGGCGACGGCGTCTCGATGTGCAGGATCAGCGGTTCCGGCACCTCCATGGCGGTCGGCACCAGATAGTCGGCGAAGGTGCCGGACAGAAAGCTGCCGTCCGGCCCGTACGCGTACTCCTCGTACAGCGCGGCGCCGAGCGCATGGGCGAAGCCGCCGGTGATCTGCCCCGCCACCATGCCGGGATGCAGGATGCGGCCGCAGTCGTGCATGGTGACGTAGCGGTCGATACGCACCTGGCCCGTCACAGCGTCGACCTCGACGCCGCAAACGTCGAAGATGAAGCCGTGGCACAGCGAGGAGTTCACCTCGTCGCGCTCGGTCGGCGCCGTCAGCTCCGGCGGCGTCCAGAACACGGTTTCGCGCAGCGTCGCGTCCTCGGGCGAGGGCAGGGTGCCGGGGGCCCAGTGACTGGTCGCGGCGAGGCGGGCGAACGGCACGCTGTTGCCGGGGTTGTCACGCGCCTGCACGCGCCCGCCCGCGAAGGCGACCTCCGCGGCCGGGATGTTGAGCTGCGCCGCGGCGATGCGGGCGAGCCGGCCCTTCAGCCGGTCGGCGGCGAGCTTGACGGCGCCGCCGACGGCGGGTGCGAAGCGGCTCGCATAGTTGCCCGAGGCGATCGTCCAGGCGTCGCGTGCGGTGTCGAGCTCGACATTGACGCGCACGTCGGCCGGCGTCAGGCCGAGCGCGTCGGCGACGACCTGGGCCACCACGGTGCGGTGCCCCTGGCCCTGCGGCGTCGAGGCGACGTGCACCGAGACGCTGCCGGTGGGATCGAGCGCGATCGTGGCGGTCGCCTGGGCGCCGTTCTTGGGACCGGCGCGCTTGCGCTCCTCGGGCGACAGCACCGTGGTGATGTAGCCCATGTTGGAGACACTCGGCTCCACCACGGCGGTGTAGCCGATGCCGTAGCGCCGGCCTTCTGCACGCGCTTCGTCGCGCCTCTGACGCAACGCCGCGAGATCACCCTGCCGTTCGGCTTCCTCGATCGCCCGGACATAATCTCCCGAGTCGAGCAGGGCGCCGGTCGCGGTGCGATACGGGAAGGCGCCGCTCGGCACCAGATTGCGCCTGATCACGTCGAGCGGATCGAGACCGAGCTCGATCGCGACGCGCTGCATCAGCCGCTCCAGCGCGTAATAGACCTGCGGGCCGCCGAAGCCGCGGTTGAGGCCGGTCGGCGTCTTGTTGGTCAGCACGACGCGGTTGCGCACGGTGACATGGCGGATGTCGTAGGCGCCGGTGAGGTTGCCGTGCATGCGATAGAGCGTCGCCGGCTCGGGCGCGCGCAGATGGGCGCCGACGTCCTCGATCTGGTCCCAGGCGAGCGCCCGCACGCGGCCGTCGGCATCGACCGCGGCCTTCAGCCGGATCACCCGGTTGGTCGCCGACACCGATGCGGCGAGATGCTCGAGGCGGTCCTCCACCCATTTCACCGGCCGGCCGGCGGCGCGCGAGGCCGCGCCCATCAGCACCATGGAGGGGACGAGCCCCTGCTTGACCCCGAAGCTGCCGCCCGAATCCTGCGGCGTCCGCAGGCGCAGGCGATGGCCCGGCACCTTGAGGGCGCGCGCCATCACGGCGTGCATGCTGAACGGCCCCTGGAAGTTGGCCAGGATGTCGTAGGCGTCCTCGCCGGGCAGATACTCGGCGACGAGCCCGAAGGTCTCGATCGGCGTGCAGGAGTTTCGCGGGTAATTCACCGTGACGGCGATGGTCCGCGCCGCCTCGGCGAAGGCGCGCTCCGGCTCGCCGTAGGAGAAGCTGCGGTCGCTGGCGACGTTGCCGGCGAGGCCGTCGTGCAGCACGACGGCGCTGGTCAGCGCGTCGTGCGGTGTCATCACCACGCCGAGCGGATCGTATTCGACGTCGATCAGGTCGAGCGCGTCCTCGGCGACGTAGCGGTCGCTCGCCACCACCACGGCGACGGGCTCTCCCGAGTAGCGCACCTTGTCCACCGCGATCGGCCAGCAGGTGATCGGCGCCTTGACGCCGACCAGCAGGCTCGTGGTCAGCGCCGTCACCTCGGTGCCGGTCAGCACGGCGGCGACGCCGGGCAGAGCGCGGGCGGCGTCGGTGCGGATCGCGCGGATCACGGCGTGGGCGTGCGGCGAACGCAGCACCGCGGCGTGCAGCGTGCCGGGGCGGGCGCCGAGATCGTCGAGATAGCGGCCACGCCCGGTCAGCAGCGCGGCGTCCTCGACGCGCTCGACCGATCGGCCGACCCACTCGGCTGTCTCCATGCGACGTGTCCTGCCCGGGTGCGCTCTCGTGGCGCTTCTGATCCCGAACGTGGCATGTCCCGGCCTGCCCGGAAGAGGCCCGGGCGTCTCACGGCTTACCAAATCGTCTCAAAATATTTCGGCCGGCGACCCGGTGCGCGACGGCTCAGCCGGCCGTGCCCATCCGGGCGACCGAGCGGAACTCGCTCGGCTTGACGCCGGCATGGTCCCGGAAGAACCGCGTGAAATGCGACGGTGCGGCGAAGCCGAGCCTGTCGCTGACGGCGGCGATGCTGTGCTGCTCGTTGACCACGGCGCCGACGGCCAGCTCCATCCGCAGCACGTTCAGATAGACGTGCGGCGTCACCCGGGTGGAGCGCTCGAACAGCCGGTAGAAATGGGCGCGTGACAGCCCGGCCTCGCGGGCCAGCGTCGTCACGTCGCAATGCAGCTCGGGATTGGCGCGCAGGATGTCGACGGCGCGGCGGATTCGCCAATCGATGCCGCCGGTGTCGCGCACGAAGGAGACGGTCGATCGCCACAGCGTGAAGCGCTCGATCACGGCGATCATCAGATCGGAGAGAAGCTGCTCCTGCGCCGCGTTGGCGCCCGGATCCGCCATCATCACGGTGGCCAGATCCATCGCGAGGCGACGCAGCCGCGGCGACATCGCGCCGGCCGGACGATCGAAGAACTTGGCCGCGCTGGCCGCGCCCCAATTCGAACGGAAGGTGCGAAGCCACTGCGGCTCGATGTAGAGCGCCAGGATGATGGTACGGGGCCGGGTGCGGTCGTGCACATAGGCGTGCGGCGCCCAGGCGTTGACCAGCACGGCCTGGTCGTCGGTGAGCGCCACGACCTCGTCGCCGACGGTGAAGCGGGTGTCGGCGCCTTCGACCTTGAGCAGCACATGACAATGCGGATGCGCGTGGCGCACCAGCGACCGGTCCATGTCGAGCAGGGCGACCCGGCCGAAGGTGCCGTAAGCGATGCGCAGCGCATTGGACATTTTGGGGCGGGACCCTCGCGGTGCCGGGACACTTTGTCTGAAAGGCGGAGCCTAGCACCCGGTTCCGGCGAAGTCAGCCACCGCGGACGTGCTGCAGTGCAGCGTAAGGCCGGCCGGCGGCTTGAGTTCGGAAACGTTCACCGGATAATGAGCGCCCCGACGGTTTACATGCAAATCAGGAAGGATCGGACCATGCCTCGCGAGGCCACCCGAGCGGCCGAGCCTCACGGTCGCAACGCGCCGCAGCCGATCCGGACGCTCCGCGACTGGCTCGATCATCTGGCGGCCCGCGACCGCCTCGCAGTGGCGAAGCCGGGCGTCGCGCTGCGCCACCAGCTCGCCGCCATTGCCAAGGTGCTGGACGGCAGACAGGCGACCTTGTTTCCGAAACCCGGCGGGCACGCCGTGCCGGTGATCTCCGGCCTGGTGTCCGACCGGGCCTGGATCGCCGAGGCGATGGGCGTCGATCCCGCCGACGTGCTGACGCGTTATCAGGAGGCGGCCGCCGATCCGATCCCGTGGCAGGAGGTGACGTCGGCGCCCGTGCAGGAGGTCGAGCATCGCGACGTCGATCTCGCAACGCTTCTGCCGCTGCCCGTGCACAACGAGCACGACAGCGGGCCCTACATCACGGCCGGCCTGCTGATCGCCCGCAACCCGCGCACCGGGCAGCAGAACGTCTCGATCCATCGCCTGCAGCTCAGCGCGCCGGACCGCCTCGGCGCGCTGCTGCTGCCGCGCCACACGCTGGCCTTCTACGACACGGCCGAGAAGGCCGGCGATGCGCTCGACGTCGCCGTGGTGGTCGGCGTCGATCCGCTCACCCTGCTGTCGTCGCAGGCGATCGCGCCGCTCGACTTCGACGAATTGACCATCGCGGGGGCCCTGCACGGACGGCCGCTCCCGGTGGTGAAATGCCGCACCAACGACGTGCGGGTGCCGGCCGAGGCCGAGATCGTGATCGAGGGGCGCCTGCTGCCCAACGAGCGGGCGCCCGAGGGGCCGTTCGGCGAGTTCCCGCAATATTACGGCGAGCGCGCCGACCGCCACGTGATCGCCATCGACGCGGTGACGCATCGACGCGACGCGCTCTTCCATACCATCGTGGGGGGCGGGCTCGAGCATCTGGTGCTCGGCGCCATCCCGCGCGAGGCGACGCTGCTGGCGCATCTGCAGCGCAGCTTTCCGAACGTGCGCGACGTGCGCCTGTCGCGCGGCGGGGTGTGCCGTTATCACCTGTGGGTGCAGATCGCCAAGCGGCAGGACGGCGAGGCCAAGAACATCATCATGGGCGCGTTCGGCGGCCACTACGATCTCAAGCAGGTGGTGGTGGTGGACGAGGACGTCGACATCCACGATCCGGTGTCGGTGGAATGGGCGATCGCCACGCGCTTCCAGGCCGACCGCGACCTGGTGATCGTCGCCGACAGCCAGGGCTCGAAGCTCGACCCGTCGACCCGCGACGGCGTCGGCGCAAAAATGGGGATCGACGCGACCAAACCGCTGCGGGCGCCAGAGATGCGTTTCATGCGCATCCGCGTGCCGGGCGAGGAGGACGTCGATCTCGCCACCGACATCGCCCGCACGCCGCCGCTCGCCTGGCGCAGCGCGCTGGAGGAGTGAGGCGACTTCCTGCTGATCAGCTCGGGCCAGCGGCATTGCCTCACCTCTCCCCGCTGGGGGAGGTGAAGCAGTGCCACTGGCAAGGTAGAGCTGATAGGGCCCCAGCGATTAGTCGGAAATCATGTCACACCGGCCGGTCGATCGGGGCGTCGACGAAGATCTGGTACTGCTGCGCCTTGGGTTTCGCCTTGTCCTCGGGGTTCACATAGGCGATCGAGCTTTTGCCGAGCAGGGCGCGGGGCAGGATCTTGACGCGGATGAAGCGGGTCTCGCGGTCGGCGGCCTGGGCGAACACCGGCTCGGGTCCGGACTCGAACCAGGCGCCGCCTGGGCCGTAGGAGGTCGAGCGCCCGTGGGTGTCGATCCGGATGCCGCCGTCGAGCAGGCAGCGGATGCCCGGTCCCTGATGGGTATGGCGATAGGCGCAGCCGCCGGGCGGAAATCCGACACTGTCGCCGCGCATCAGGAGCTCCCCCTCCGGCAGCGTGTCGAGCGCCGCGGAGAGCGTTTCGCGCGACGACACGCCGCGGCCCGTGGCCGCACCGCCGCCGGCCGACGAGGCGAGCTCGAAGCGCCACAGCGTCACGCCGACAGGGCCCGCGGCACACGTGACCGCGCCGATGCCGTGCCAGGCCTCACCGTCCGAAAAGCTCCGGCCGTCGATCGTGACGCTGCCGTGCACCACGAAGATCATCCGGGGCAGCGGCGGCAGCGGCGACGGTGCGGCGTCGCTCGAGAGCGTGTCCTCGAAGAGCCGGAGCACGGGCGTCATGGTGTGTCCTCGGTGTGTCGTGTGGGCCGGGCAGGCCGGCAAGGAGCAAGCGGCGGGGCGAGCCGGGGAATTCTTTCCAAGCTCGTTATGCAATGCAAGACGCGCGTCAGGCACGCCGGAGGACCAGCGGACTTGCCGATCTGTCTCATTTTTCTTCGCGGCCGGTGCCGGGCCCGCCGAATATGCTTTAAGCTGACGGCGGGCCGATCCGTCCGATCCGAGCATGCCGCGCCAGAAGCATGCCGGGCCGACCACGACGGACCGGTCCGAACGAAACGACGAGTTCCTGGGAGGAACGACCTTGAGGACAGACATTCGCGCTGCGCTCGCAGCGTGCGCCGTCGTGCTCGCCTGCGCGAGCGCCGATGCGCAGACCTATCCGGCGCGCCCCATCCAGGTCGTGGTTCCGTTCGCCGGCGGCAGCGCCAGCGACGTGGTGGCCCGCCTGATCCTGGACAAGATGGGCACCTCCATGGGCCAGCGTTTCGTGGTGGAGAACCGCCCCGGTGCCGGCGGCAATATCGGCACCCAGGTCGTGGCGGCCGCGGCGCCGGACGGCTACACGCTGCTCTACAGCGCGTCTGGTCCGCTCGCCGTCAACAAGACGCTGATGGCCAATCTCGGCTACGACCCCGAGCGCGACTTCGCGCCGATCACGCTCAGCGCCGTGCTGCCCAACGTCATCGTGGTCAATCAGAAGCTGCCGCCCAAGACGGTCGCCGAGCTGATCGACTACGCCAAGGCGCGTCCCAAGCAGCTCTATTACGGGTCGGTCGGCAACGGCAGCTCGCAGCATCTCGCCGGCGCCTATTTCGAGCAGGTCACCGGCGTGCAGATGACGCATGTGCCGTATCGCGTGACCGGCCAGATGGTGACGGATCTGATTGCCGGCGAGACTCAGCTCAGCTTCCAGCTCCTGCCCAACGTGCAGGCCGCCCTGAAGGCGGGACAGATCAGGCCGCTCGCGGTGACGTCCGAGAAGCGCCTCGCCGCGCTGCCCGACGTGCCGACCACGGCCGAGGTCGGCGTGAAGGACTACGTCGCGGCGGCCTGGTTCGCGCTGCTGGCGCCGCGCGGCACGCCGCCCGAGATCATTGCGCGCCTGCACAAGGAGTATTCGGCCGCGATCGCCGACCCGGGCCTGCGCGAGCGTCTGCTGGAGATCGGCGCCGAGCCGACCGTGTCGAGCCCCGACGAGCTGGCCCGCTTCATCTCGTCCGAGATCGTGAAATGGCGGGACGTGGTCCGCAATGCCGGCATCACGGCGGAAGGCCAGTGACGGCAGCCGGATGATCCGGGACCGGTTGCGACCCGCCCTCTTCTGCACCTGATCGTCGGCGTCGGTCGGGGGCGTTGCGCCCCCCACGCGGCGAGGAGTGCCGACTTCGACAGTCCCGCCCGGCGGCCCCGCCGCCCTCCGAGGAGCGGCGGGGTCGTCGCTTTGCGCGTGGAGATCACCGCATTCGCGGGCGGACGCGCCGCGATGTGTTCAGAAATTTTACGGTGTCAAAAAGCTGAACGCCTGCGCCGGCTTTCGTCTGCGCCGACGGGCCGTCGGACCGTGCGCCGAGGGCTCCGCAAAAGACCCTACGGGTTCGTCCGGGGTCCGAATGCAATCATCTGATTTGACGAATTAAAAAGAAGCCGATCCACCGTCGCCGCCGGCCTCGGTCGGCGCGCCCCGCATCGCTGGCACATCGGTTGCTGATCCTGCACCGAGCGCCTCCCCCGTGGGCGTCCGAAGAGGTGTTCGGCCTCTTCTCCTGGTTCGGCCGCGGTCCCGCGGTCGGAACTCTCCAGAACACAGTCCAAGGCGTTTCAGGAGCGGACGATGGGAGCGACTCGAGAAAAGCTCGAGGTCATCAAGATCATCAGAATCGTCGGATCGTTGGCGGCGATCGCGGCCGGCGTCTATGTCGGAACCCTGCAGCCGCCGCCCGGTCTGACCACCCAGGCGATGTACGCGCTCGGCATCACGGTCTGCGCGGTCGGCTGGTGGATGACCCAGATCGTGCCGGAATACGTCACCGGCCTGATGATGTGCACGCTGTGGGTGGCGTTCGGCACGGTCCCGTTCGACAAGGCCTTCTACAACTTCTCCACCTCGGGCTGGTGGATCATGGTGGGCGCCTTCGGCCTCGGTGCGGTCGCCGGGCGCGTCGGCCTGCTGAAGCGGATCTCGCTGTGGGTGCTGGCGCTGGTGCCGCCGACCTTCAAGGGTCAGGTTCTGGGGCTCGTCGGATCCGGCCTCATCATCAGCCCGCTCGTGCCCTCGATGAACGCCAAGGCGGCGCTCTCCTCGCCGATGGCGCTGGCGATCTCCGATTCGCTCGGCCTGCCGCGCAAGAGCGCCGCGGCCGCCGGCATGCTCGGCGCCTGTTATCTCGGCTACGTGATCATGGGCCACATCTTCCTGTCGGGCTCGTTCTCACACTACGCGCTGATCGCTGCGCTGCCGAAGGAATATCAGAACGTCTCCTGGATGGACTGGCTGATCCGCTCGCTGCCGTGGGGTCTCGTGGTCGGCGTCGGCATGACGATCGCCATCATGGTGCTGTACTCGCCGAAGGAGAAGGTCGCGTTGCCGGCGAACTACGGCAAGGATCAGCTCGCCAAGATCGGCCCGATGACCAAGGACGAGAGGATCGTCCTCGCCGTACTGGTCGGTGCCCTGCTGATGTGGATGACCGAGGGCTATCACCGGATCAATTCGGGCGTCGTCGCCGTCTCGGCCATGTGCACGTTGCTCGGCGTGCGCACCATGACGGCCAACGACTTCAAGAACGGCATCGAGTGGCCCGCCGTGATGTTGATCGGAAGCGTGTTCAACATGGCGTCGGTGATCGGCTTCCTGAAGATCGACAAGTATCTCGGCTCGCTGCTCGGCCCGCTGCTCGACACGGTGATCCGCCAGCCGGTGCTGTTCGTCGCATTCATGGCGATCTCGGTCTTCGTGCTGAAGTTCCTGCTCACCAACATGACGTCGATGTCGGTGATGTTCGCGATGATCTTCGCGCCGCTCCTCGCCCCACTCGGCGTTAATCCCTGGATCGTGATCTTCGTGACCTTCTGCGCCGGCGGCATCTGGGTCCTGCGCTACACCAACACGATCTACATGTGCGCCCAGTTCGGCACCAAGGACGAGATGGCGACCGACGGCGAGATGGTGAAGCTCACCTTCGTCTACATGGTGCTGATCGTGATCGGCTCCATCGTCAGCATCCCCTGGTGGAAGATGCTCGGACTGATGTGATCGCCGGTGTCGATGGACGCCTCGTCACACGATGAACTCTGCCCGACCAGGATCGGGAGGACCCCATGAAGAACCACGGTCGACTTCTACAAGGCAACGAAGCCATGGCCCAGGGCGCGCTCTACGCCGGTGCCCGCTTCTATGCCGGATATCCGATCACGCCGTCGTCGGAGATTGCCCAGGAATGCTCGCGGGTGATGCCTAAGCTGGGCGGCGTCTACATGCAGATGGAGGACGAGATCGCCTCGATGGCGGCGATCATCGGTGCCTCGCTCACCGGCGCCAAGACGTTCACGGCCACCTCCGGTCCCGGCTTCTCGCTGATGCAGGAGAATCTCGGCCTGGCCATCATGGGCGAGGTGCCCTGCGTCGTGATGAACGTACAGCGCTCCGGCCCGTCGACCGGGCTGGCCACCAAGCCGGCACAGGCCGACATCATGCAGATCCGCTGGGGGCGGCACGGCGACCAGGAGCTGATCGCGCTGTCGCCGTCCTCGGTGGCCGAGTGCTTCAGCCTCACCGTCGAGGCCTTCAACCTCGCCGAGATGCTGCGCACGCCGGTGGTGATCGCGGCCGACGAGATCGTCGCCCACATGCGCGAGAACATCGTGATCCCTGAGCCGGGCGAGATCCCGGTGATCGACCGCGCCAAGCCGACCGGCGATCCGGCCGCCTACCGGCCCTTCGCGCCGGCACCGCACGGCGTGCCGCCGATGTCGGCCTACGGCAGCGAGTACATCATGCACGTGTCGAGCTCGATGCACGGGCCCGACGGCTACTCCAACAACTCACCCGACAACGCCGCCCGGCAGATCGCCCGCAAGAACGGGAAGTTCGAGCATCACCGGGCCGACATCGTGAAGACCAAGGCGTTCGACGCCGACGACGCCGAGGTCCTCTTCGTCGCCTTCGGCGCGGTGACGCGCGCCGCGCGGGCCGCGGCGGCGAAGTTGCGGGCGAACGGCGTCAAGGCCGGCGTGCTGCAGCTGGTCACCGTGTGGCCGTTCCCGACCGAGGCGGTGGCGGAGCTCGGCAGCCGGGCCAAGACCGTGGTGGTGCCGGAGATGAACTACCACGGCCAGATCGCCGGCGAGGTGAAGAAGGTGCTCGGTGCCGATGCGGATGTGCGGCGGGTGAACGGCTGGAACGGCCAGATCATCACGCCGCGCGACATCCTGAAGGCGATCTGAGCGAGCGGCGAGGAGAATTCCATGACTTGCGCGACCAAGCCCTGCGCCACCGCACCTTACGCGACGGGCCAGCAATATCTCAAGGACGGGGTCCTGCCGCACATGTGGTGCCCCGGATGCGGCATCGGCGTGATGCTGCGCGCGTGTCTCCGCTCGTTCGAGGAGCTGGGATACACCAATCAGGACACCGTCGTCGTCACCGGCATCGGGTGCACCGGCAAGCTCGACGACTATCTCGTCACCCACGCGCTGCACACCACCCACGGCCGGGCGCTCGCCTGCGCCACCGGCATCAAGGCGGCGAAGGACGACCTGCACGTCGTCGTCTTCATGGGCGACGGGGACAGCGTCACGATCGGCGGCAATCATTTCGTCCACGCGGCGCGGCGGAACATGGATCTGACCGCCATCGTGATCAACAACTTCAACTTCGGCATGACCGGCGGCCAGTTTTCCGGGACGACCTTCAACGGGGCGATCACCCAGACCAGCGCCTACGGCAATCCCGAACGCCAGCTCGACATCTGCGCCCTGGCGGAGGTCGCCGGCGCCAACTTCGTCGCCCGCTCGACGCCGTGGCACGTCGACGATCTCACCGCTCTGATCGGCGAGGCGCTGAGCCGCAAGGGCTTCTCGCTGGTCGAGGTGCTGAGCCCGTGTCCGACGCACTTCGGATCCAACAACAAGATGAAGAAGGGCACCGAGATGCTCGCCTGGCTGCAGGAGAAGACCGTGCCGGTCGACGTCTGGCGCACGATGAGCCCCGAGGCGCGGACCGGCGTGTTCCCCATCGGCCGGCTGGTCGATCGCAACGAGCCGGACTTCAACGCGCGCTACCGCGAGGTCGGTGCCCGGGCGACCGGCAACTGAGATCGCCAACCCATGTTCGACTGTTCCGAGAGGTGACCGAAATGTCCAGGCGATCCGAGATCGTTCTCGCCGGGTCCGGTGGTCAGGGCGTCCTGTTGTCGGGCACGCTGCTGGCGGAGGCCGCTATTCTTGAAGGCGCCAACGTCGTCCAGACGGTGTCCTACGGCATCGCCACCCGTGGCGGGACCTCGATGACCGAGGTGATCGTCGACGACGGGGAGATCGTCTTCCAGCAGGTGGAGAAACCGGACGTCGTTCTGGCGATGTCGCCTGAGGCGATGAAGACATACGAAGCGAGCGCTGGCGAGGGCGCGCTGGTCCTCTACGACACGACCTTCGTCGAGGAGCGGCAGGGCAAGAATCTCGCCGGCTTCCCGTTCACCGACACGGCGGCCAAGATGGGCAATGTCGGTCTGGCGAACATCATCGCGCTCGGGTTCCTCTGCGCCGCCTCCGGCGTCCTCACCCAGGACGCGCTCGAGACGGCGATCTCCGAGCGGTTCTCCGACAAGAAGAGAGACGCGAACCTCGCAGCACTGCGTGCCGGTGCGGCCGCGGCGGCGAGCGTCTTCGCGCCAGCCTGAAAGAACCTGCCATGACCGAACAGTTTCGTCTGGAGCCGCGGGTCGCACCCTGCCGCGCGGCCTGTCCCGCCGGGATCGACGTACCGCGCTATGTCCGCGAGATCCGCGACGGCGACTTCGACGCCGCGCTCGCCACCATCCGCGAGAAGATCCCCTTCGCCGCCGTGTGCGGCTACGCCTGTTTCCATCCGTGCGAAGCGAAATGCGCGCGCCGCCAGTTCGACGAGCCGGTGGCGATCCGGCTTCTCAAGCGGGCCGCGGCCGATCTCGCCCACACGGTTCCGCCGCCCGCGCCGGCGGCGGCGACCGGCCGCAAGGTGGCGGTGATCGGCTCCGGTCCGGCCGGTCTCACCGCGGCGTACTACCTCGCCCTGAAGGGACACGCCGTCGAGGTTCTCGAGGCGGCGCCGCGGGCCGGTGGCATGCTGCGCTGGGGCATTCCCGAGTACCGCCTGCCGAACGAGGTGGTCGATCGCGAGATCGCCCACATCGTCGCGAGCGGCGTGACGATCACGACGAACGCCGCCGTGTCCTCGCCCGCGGATCTGATCGCGGCGGGCCACGACGCCGCCGTGGTCGCCACCGGCGCGTGGACGCCGGTGAAGCTCGGGATCGACGGGGAGGCCGACGCCGGCGTGCTCGACGGCATCGACTTCTTGAAGCGCGCCAATGCCGGCGAGCGCGTCGCGATCGGCAAGACCGTGGTCGTGATCGGCGGCGGCAACACCGCGATCGACGCGGCGCGCACCGCGATCCGCCTCGGGGCGAAGACCACGCTGGTCTATCGCCGCAACCGCATCGCCATGCCGGCCTCGGCCGAGGAGATCGCCGAAGCGGAGGAGGAGGGGCTCGACTTCGTGTTCCAGGCCGCCCCCGTGACGGTCGGGCCGGGTCGGTTGAGCTGCGTGCGCCTGGCGCCGAAGGACGGCAGCGGCCGCGGCGCGACGCTGGTGCCGGTGGAGGGCAGCGACTTCGTCGTCCCCTGCGACACCGTGATCGTCGCCGCCGGCCAGAAGGCCGACGCGGCGGCCCTGAAGCTGAAGGTCGAGCGTAGCGGCACCGCGTCGGTCGACGAGAACGCGGCGACCTCCGTCCCCGGCGTCTTCGCGGCCGGCGACGTCGTCAGCGGTCCGTCGACGATCATCGACGCGATCGCGGCCGGCCGGAAGGTCGCGATCGCGGTCGATCGCTTCCTCGGCGGCGACGGATCCATCGATCCGCCGAGGGTCGAGCCCGAGGAGCCGGCGGCTCCGGTCGGCGGACCCCGTCGGCAGCGCCTCGCCTCCGAGAAGGCCGATCCGGAGGATCGGGCGAAGAGCTTCTCGCTGGTCGAGGACGGTTTCGACGCAGCGACGGCGATGCGCGAGGCCGAGCGCTGCCTGGCCTGCCAGACGCACCATCACACGGTGGAGATCACGACCGACACCTGCAAGGCCTGCGGCTATTGCGGCGAGATCTGCACCATGGGCGTGTTCGGCATGTCCGAGACGTTCAACGCGATCGGCTATCGGCCGGCCGTGGCGCTGCATCCGGAGCAGTGCATCGGCTGCCTGAAGTGCTTCGCCGTGTGTCCGGACTTCGCCATCGCGGTGCGCTGACCCGCTCCACCCCACGCGACCGGAGTCTCGGCTCCGGTCGCCGCCTTTCTCCGCTCCGGCCGCCGACGCGGTGGCCGGCCCCCGGCCTGCGCCCTCGCGCAAGAGCCGGGCCGTGCGGGGAGACTTCGGTTCCTTGCGTTTCGGCAGGTGCTCCCATGATCTATTCGAGTTTCGACAATCTGGTCGACAAGGTTCGCGACGGCGCGGCGCGCCGCAAGGTCGTCGCCGTGGTCGCGGCGGAGGACGGACACACGCTCGAGGCCGTGGCGCAGGCGACGCGTGACGGCATTCTGATCGCCCGCCTGATCGGCCGCGCCGACAAGATCCGCGCCGAGCTCGCCGCGCTCGGCGAGGACGCCGGCCAGTTCGAGATCGTCGATGCCGAGGATCCGATCGCCGCGGCGAAGCGCGCGGCCGAGCTGGTGCGCGACGGCGCCGCCGACTTCGTCATGAAGGGAAAGGTCCAGACCGCCGATCTCCTGCGTGCCATGCTGTCGTCGGAGACCGGCATGCGCACCGGCCGGCAGCTCTCGCATTTCGCGCTGGTCCAGATCCCGAACTACCACAAGCTGATCGGTCTCACCGACGTGGCCATCAACATCGCGCCCGACCTCGCCCAGAAGAAGGAGATCGTCGAGAACGCGGTCTTCACCATGCGGGCCATCGGCTTCGATCCGCCCAACGTGGCGCTGCTCTCCTCCGCCGAGACGATCAATCCGAAGATGCCGGAAACCGCCGAGGCGGCCGAGCTGACGCGGCTCAACCGCGAGGGCTGGCTGGCCGGCTCGCATCTCGAAGGGCCGATCTCCTACGACCTGGCGATCAGCCGGGAGTCGGCCCGGATCAAGGGCTACGACAGTCCGCTGCCCGGCGAGGTCGATCTGCTCGTCGTCCCGCACATCACGGTCGGCAACACGCTGCTCAAGGCGCTGCGCTACTCGGCCGGCGCCGCGAGCGCCGGCATCGTCGTCGGCGGACGGGTGCCGATCGTCCTCACCTCGCGCGCCGTCGAGGCGCAGGACAAGTTCCTGCCGCTGGTGATCGCCGCCTCGGTGAGCGGCGACTGATCGAGACCAACCGGAGCGGCGCGACCCGCCCGCTGGAAAGAACCATGACCGAGACACTGACCATCCTGACGATCAATCCGGGCTCGACGTCGACCAAGATCGCCGTCTTCGCGGACGAGACCCGCCTGTTCGAGCGCAAGGTCGACCATTCCGCCGCCGACCTCGCGCCCTTCGACACCATCGGCGACCAGTTCGCCATGCGCAAGGCGGCGATCGTCGCGGCGCTGAAGGAGGAGGGCTTCGACCTCGCCTCGCTCGCCGCCGTGGCGGGCCGGGGCGGCAAGCTGCCGCCGCTGAAGCGCGGCGCCTATGTGGTGAACGACGACATGGTGGAGTTCCTGCGCCACCGGCCGATCGATCAGCACGCCTCGAATCTCGGTGCGCTGATCGCCTACGACGTCGCCGCGCCGCTCGGCATCCCGGCCTTCATCTACGACGCCGTGGTGGTCGACGAGATGGACGACATCGCACGCTTCTCCGGCGTGCCGCAACTGACCCGTCGCGCCTCCTGTCACGTCCTCAACATGCGGGCGATGGCCATCAAGGTTCTCAAGCGCGACGGGATCAGGCTCGAGGACGCCAATGTCGTGGTCTGCCACATGGGCGGCGGCGTCACCGCCACCGTGATCTCGGGCGGCCGGATGATCGACGTGCTGAGCGACGAGGAGGGGCCGTTCTCGCCGGAGCGGGCCGGCCGGGTTCCCTGCCGACAGCTCGTCGATCTCTGCTTCTCGAAGGACTACGATCGGAAGTCGGCGACCAAGCTGATGCGCGGCGTCGGCGGCCTCGTCGCCTATCTGGGCACCAACAGCGCGCTCGAGGTGGAGGCCCGCATCGACCGCGGCGACGCCGAGGCCGACCTGGTCTACCGCGCCATGGCTTACCAGATCGCCAAGGGCATCGGCGAGCTTTCGACCGTGGTGATGGGGAAGGTCGATCGGATCGTCCTCACCGGTGCGATCGCCCATTCCAAGCGGATGACCGACCTGGTGGTCGAGCGCGTGAAGTTCATCGCGCCGGTGGAGATCGTGCCCGGCGAGAACGAGCTCGAGGCGCTCGCTGCCGGCACGTTGCGGGTGCTGCGCGGCGAGGAGGCGCCCAACGTCTTCGTCGCGCCGCCACGGCCCGCCACGGCCGCCCGCGACCGTTCGAGGATGGCTCACGCATGAACGTCATCGCCTATGCGGCCCGCCCCTACGAGGCCGACCCCTTCGAGCGCTACGCCGCCGAGCTCGGCATCGCGCTGACCTGCGTGCCGCAGAACCTGTCGCTCGGCAATGCGCATCTGGCCCACGGCTTCGAATGCGTGACGATCCTGAGCGCATGCGACGCCGGTGCCGCGGTGCTGGAGATTCTCGCCGCCGGCGGGACCCGCTTCGTCGCGGCGCGCACCGCCGGGCACGACAACATCGACGCGGAGGCCGCCCGGCGCGTGGGAATCCGCTTCTCCAACGCCAACTACTCGCCGAACTCGGTCGCCGACTTCGCCGTCATGCTGATCCTGATGTCGATCCGCAAGGCGAAGACGATCATCACCCGCAACAACGCCCAGGACTACACGATCGTCGGCTCGCAGGGGCGCGAGATGCGCAACCTGACGATCGGGCTGATCGGCACCGGGCGGATCGGGGCGGCGACGGCGCGCAACCTCTACGGCTTCGACTGCTGCCTGCTCGGCTACGACGTACGGCGGGATCCGGCTCTCGAGAACCTGCTCACCTATGTCGAGCTGGACGAGCTCCTGGCCGAGAGCGACGTGATCAGCCTGCATGCTCCGCTCACCGCGGACAACCGGCACCTGATCAATGCTCGGACGATCGCGCGGATGAAGGACGGCGTCATCATCGTCAACTGCGCCCGTGGCGACCTGATCGACACCGAGGCGCTGATCGAGGCGATCGAGGAGAAGAAGGTATCGGCCGCGGCCCTCGACGTGATCGAGAACGAGCGCGGCCTGTTCCACGCCGATCACCGTCACGAGGTCCTGAAGCATCGTCAGCTCGCGATCCTGCGGGCCTTCCCGAACGTCGTGGTGACCACCCACAACGCCTTCTTCACCGATCAGGCGGTCTCCGACATGGTGGAGGTCGGGCTGCGGTCGCTGGCGAGCTTCGTGCGCACCGGCGAGAGTCCCTGGGAACTCAGGCCCTGAGGCTCTCGGCGGTCGTCGCGATGGACGGCCGGTGGCTCACATCCGCAGGCCGGCGGCGTCCGCCTTGGTCTTGTTCCAGACCGTCACGCGGCTGATCCCGAGCCGGCGGGCGACCTCGACCTTGTTGCCGTTCGTCCGCTCCAGCATCTTCTCGACGATCTGGCGTTCCATCTCCTTCAGCGGCCCGACCTCGAGGGTCAGCCGGTCGCCGTCGCACGCGGTGTCGTCCGCGGGCCGGCGGGCCCCGGTCTCGCCGGTGTGCTCGCCGAGCAGGAGCTCGATCAGCGTGCTGGTGCGGGTCCGCGCGTCGGAGAGGATCACCAGCTTCTCGATGAAGTGGTCCAGCTCGCGCACGTTTCCGGGCCACGAGTAGCGCTGCAGCGTCCGGATGTCGTCGGTCGAGAGATCGTCGACGGCCTTGCCGGCGGCTTCGTTGGTCAGGCGGACGAAGCGGTCGGCGAGCGGCCGGATGTCCTCCTTGCGGTCGCGCAACGGGGGGAGCTGGAGCTTGAGTACGCCGAGCCGGAAGAACAGATCGTCGCGGAATCGTCCCTCCTGGACCATCCGGTAGAGGGTCTTGTTGGTCGCCGAGAGGACCCGGACATTGACCTTGATCACCCGGTCGCCGCCGATCCGCAGGATCTCGCGCTCCTGCAGGACGCGCAGGAGCCGGCTCTGGATCGCCGGCGAGATCTCGCCGATCTCGTCGAGGAAGATCGTCCCGTTGTGGGCGAGCTCGAACAGGCCGGCCTTGCCGCCGCGCTTGGCGCCCGTGAACGCCCCCTCGGCATAGCCGAAGAGCTCGCTCTCCAGCAGTGATTCCGGCAGCGCCGCGCAATTGATCGCGACGAACGGCCCGTCGCGCCGATCGCTGGCGTTGTGGATCGATTGGACGAACAGCTCCTTTCCGGTGCCGGTCTCGCCTTCGATCAGGATCGAGGCGGAGGTCTCGGCGAACCGGCGGGCGCGGTCGATCGCTGTCCGCAGGGCGGCGCTCGATCCGATGATGTCGTCGAAGCGGTGCTTGGCGACGAGCCCCTTCGACAGGAGCTGCATCCGTGCCTTGGTCTCCAGCCGCTGGATGTCGGTGACGCGCTGGAACGAGACGATCGTCTCCTCCAGCCTGTCGTTCGCCCGGACCGGGATGCGGTTCACCAGCAGGTCGGTGCCGTCGGCCTTGAGGATCTGGTTGAGCTGGAAGTCGCCCTCGCCGTGCAGATCGCGCAACGTCGCCGGCATCGTCGTCTCGTCGAGCGCCCTGGCCAGCACGGTGCCGGCGCGGATCCCGAGGATCCGCTCCGCCGCCGGATTGAACGACGTGACCACGCCCTGGCCGTCGATCGACAGAATGCCCTGCGCCGAGTAGTCGACGATGCTCTTCATCCGCTTGGCCTTGAGCTCCTCGCGGCCTTTCGATTCGACGATGCTCTTGGCGGAGAGGATGGCCTTCTTGATGTTCTGCAGGGACGGGCTGATGAGGACGAAGCCGATGTTCCTGTCCTTGAGCTGCTCGCGCATGCCGAGCACGCAGTAGCAGGAGATGCCGATCAGCGTGTGGCTGTCGAGCGTGGCGGCGAGGTTGTACTGCGTCTCGAACTCCTCGCGATGCGAGTAGGCGAGGAGCTTGTAGTCCGGCGCGCGCCCCGAGAAGCGGGCGACCCGCTCCATCTCCGACAGCACCTCGCTCTTGACGCACAGAAGCGCGAGCGGCTGCTCGCGCTCGATCGCCCGCTCGAAGCCGTCGAGGAAGTCGGCGATCGACAGCTTGATGGTGATGGTCGGGATCGAGCCGATGCAGGACTCGATGTGCGCCGCCGTGCCGCCGTGGCTGACGATCACGTCGAAGTCGTCCTGGTTCTCGATGGCGTATTGCAGGCCGCCCTTGGTCATCCCCCCTTCGAAGATCTGGACCGGGACGTCGAGCTCCTCGGAGATCCGGCGAACCTGCTCCGAGGCCCTCGGACAGATCGAGACGAAGAGAATGCGCGAGCGCATCGACCCATGTTCCTTTGCGCGAAGGTGCGACGTCTTCGACGATCGGGGGTCGTGGATCTCATCGTCGGGTCTCGGCCGACGACGAGCGTCGTCGGGGGGACTGGAAAGCGGCATTCTAGCAGGAACGGCAGACGTGCGGATGCCGGATGACGCCGACCGGGTATTCCGTTCGGGCCGAGTTGTCGTGGCCTTGGGATCAAGGCGGCGTGGCGAGCAGCACCGACAGCACGGCGTCGAGATGGGCGCGCTTGAACCGCTCGATGTCGAGCGGGTGGCGGTCGCCGAACAGGAGCGCCCAATTGCCCGCATGCACGGCCGGGCCCAGCAGCACGATCGGCATGTCGGTCACGGCCGAGCGCCGGAATTCTCCTGACGCTAGCCCGCGGTCGATCACCCGGTCCAGGAAGGCGAGGCCGCCGGCGACGACCTCCTTGTAATAGAACTCGGTCAGCTCCGGGTGCTTCGGCCCCTCAGCCATCAGCAGCCGTACCATCTCGCGCTCGCGCCGGTTCTCCAGCAGGTTGCGGTACATGACGTCGATCAGGGCGCGGATCAGGTCGGCGGCCGAGCCTTCGAAGTTCGCCAGGATCTGCTCGGCGTCGGCGAAGACAGGCTGCTTGCAGCTCCGGACCACCGCCTTGAACAGCTCGGCCTTGCTCGGAAAATAGACATAGAGCGCGCCTTTGGTGAGACCGACGCGGCGGGCGACGTCGTCCAGCCTGGCCGCGGCATAACCGTTGGCGACGAATTCCTCGAACGCGGCGTCGAGGATCTCGGTCGGTCGCATCGCTTTGATGCGGCGTCGGATTCCGGGTTCGCGCGATGCCGCTTTGGGGGCGGAGAGAGGATTGGGATCAGGGTCCAAGGGGGAAAAGGCCTAGCCGTTTTCGTTGACTGACTGGTTAGTCAGTGATATCGGTCGTCGCCAACCCCGTCAAGTGAGCCTGAACCAGATACGAGCCACCGTCATGAGCGGCACACGATCGGCGACGCGCCGAATCCTTCGACTGCTGCCGGTTCTGCTGGCCGTCCTCGGCGTGGGCGGCGGGCTCGTCGTCTATAGCGGCGCCTCCCCGCAGACCCCCAAGCCGGCGGCCGCTCCGGCCGAGCCGCGGCCGGCCCTGACGGTCGGCGTCGCCGCCGTGGGAGCGCGGCCGATCACCCGCATCGTACTCGGCACCGGATCGCTGGCCGCTTGGCAGCAGCTCACCATCGCGGCCGAGATCGCCGGCCTGCGCATCGTCGCGGTCGGCGTCGACGAGGGCGACCGCGTCACCGCCGGCCAGGTGCTGGCCCGCTTCGACGATTCCATTCTCCAGGCGCAGCTCGCGCAGTTCGAGGCTGCGGCGCTGGAGGCGGAGGCGAATGCGCTCAATGCCCAGTCCGAGCTGCGCCGCGCCCAGGAGCTCCAGGCCGGCCGCAACATCGCGGAGGCCGTGTTCCAGCAGCGCCAGATGTCGGCGCGGGCGACCGAGGCGCGGCTCGGCATGATCCGGGCGCAGCGCGACGAGGTGAAGGCGCGGATCGCCCAGACGGTCGTGCGGGCGCCGACCGACGGGGTGATCGCCAAGCGCACCGCGCTGGTCGGAACCGTGTCGAGCGTCGGCGCCGAGCTGTTCAAGATGATCCGCGACGGTCGCATCGAGCTGCAGGCCCAGGTGCCGGAGCTCGACATGACCCGGGTCACGGCGGGCCAGAAGGTTCGTGTCGTCCACGGCGACTACGCGGTCGACGGCCGGGTGCGGCTGGTCGGCGCGATCGTCGATCCCGGCACCCGCCTCGGGACCGTGTACGTAGAGTTGCCCGAGGACGCCCGGCTCAAGCCCGGCATGTTTGCCAATGCCGAGATCACGGTCGGCACCGCCGAGGCGCTCGCCGTCCCGCAGGAGGCACTGGTGTTCCGCGACGGCCGGCCGGCCGCCTTCGCGGTCGGGACCGACAGCCGCGCCGCCGTGCGTCTGCTGGAGACCGGTGCGCGCCAGGACGGCTGGGTCGAGATTCGCAACGGTCTCGGTCATGGCGACCGCGTCGTCGTCGCCGGCGCCGGATTCCTCAACGACGGCGATCTGGTGCGGATCGGCAGCGCCGCCGCGACGTCGCCGAGTGCCACCGAATGACACGAGATCCAGCCGACCGGCACGGCCGCAACAACATCTCGGCCTGGGCGATCCGGCATCCGGTCGCCACCGTGGTGCTGTTCATCGTGCTGACGGTCGCCGGGCTCGTCGCCTACCCGACGTTGCGGATCAACAACAATCCCGACATCGACCTTCCGGCCGTCGTCGTCACCGTGATGCAGCCGGGCGCCGCCCCGGCCGAGCTCGAATCGCAAGTGACGCGCCGGATCGAGGACGCGGTCGCCGGCCTCGGCGACATCAAGCACATCACCTCGACGGTCAACGACGGCGCCTCGACCACGGTGGTCGAGTTCAACATCGGCAAGAACGTCGACCGCGCCGTCAACGACGTGCGCGACAAGGTCACCCAGACGCGCGCCACCCTGCCGGCCGACATTCTCGAGCCGATCGTCGCCCGCGTCGACATCTCGGGCGGTGCCATCGTCACCTACACGGTGCGGGCGCCGGCGATGACGACCGAGCAGATCAGCTGGTTCATCGACGACACCATCGCCCGCGCGCTGCTGTCGATCCCGGGGGTCAGCCGGGTCAATCGCGTCGGCGGCGTCGACCGCGAGATTCGGATCAATCTCGACCCCGCCCGGCTGATCGCGCTCGGGATCACGGCCGTCGACGTTCACAATCAGCTCCGCAACCAGAACCTCAACAGCCCCGGCGGGCGCGGAACGCTCGGGCGCAGCGAGCAGTCGATCCGCACGGTCGGCAGCGCCGAGACGGTCGACGACCTGCGCGACCGCATCATCACGCTGCCGGGCGGCCGCAAGGCGCGGCTGGCCGAGCTCGGCACGGTCGAGGACGCCGCGGCGGAGCAGCGCCAGTCGGCGCGCCTCGACAACCAGCCCGTGGTGGCCTTCGAGGTGCTGCGCACCGTCGGCTCCAGCGAGGTGCATGTCGCCAAGAAGGTGGCGAGCCGGCTGGAGACGCTGGAGCAGGCCCATCCCGGCGTCGCGCTGAAGCGCGTTTCGTCGACGGTGCGGTTCGTCGAAGAATCCTATCGCGGCGCCATCGAGTCGCTGGTGGAAGGTGCGGCACTCGCCGTGCTGGTCGTCTTCCTGTTCCTGCGCGATCTGCGGGCGACCTGGATCGCCGCGATCGCCATGCCGCTGTCGCTGATCCCGACCTTCTTCGTGATGAAGGCGTTCAACTTCGCGCTCAGCGGCGTGACCCTCCTGGCGCTCTCGCTGGTGATCGGCATCCTGGTCGACGACGCCATCGTCGAGATCGAGAACATCGTCCGCCACATGCGCGACGGCAAGAAGCCGTATCGGGCGGCGCTCGACGCCGCCGACGAGATCGGCCTCGCCGTGGTGGCGACGACGCTGACCATCGTCGCGGTGTTCGTGCCGGTGGCGTTCATGCCCGGCATTCCGGGCCAGTTCTTCTTTCCGTTCGGCGTGACCGTGTCGGTCGCGGTGCTGTTCTCTCTCGTCGTCGCCCGCATGCTCACGCCGCTGCTCGGCGCCTACTTCCTCAAGGTGAAGCCGCACGAGGGGCCGCGCGACGGCGCCGTGATGCGGCTCTATCTGCGTTTCCTCGCCGTCTCGATCCGCTGGCGCTGGTTCACCGTGGCGGGCGCCGTCGCCTTCTTCGCCGGCTCGCTGGCGTTGATCCCGCTGGTTCCGGCCGACCTGATGCCGGCGCGCGACACCGGCCGTTCGGCGCTCGGCGTCGAGCTGCCGCCCGGTGCCACGCTGGCCCAGACCGAGGCGGTGGTGCGGCGCGTCACCGACATCGCCCGGGAGCGCCCCGACGTCGCCAGCGTGTTCGCCGCGGTGGGCATCGCTTCGGCCGGGCAGGGGCCCGGCGCGCCGTCGACCGGCGGCGATCCGCGCAACGCCAATGTGTACATCAACTACGTGCCGGCGCATCAGCGCGGCCTCACCCAGCAGCAGATCGAGAGCGAGCTGCGGCCGCGGCTCGCCGAGATTCCCGGCGCGCGCTTCCGCTTCGGGGCCGACGGCATGGGCGGCGCCAAGGTGACGATCACGCTGGTCGGCGACAACCCGGCCGAGCTCGACCGCGCCGCGACGGCGCTCGAGCGCGAGATGCGCACGCTGCCCGCCTTCCCGACCGCCGCCTCGACGGCGAGCCTGCGGCGGCCCGAGATCCAGATCGTGCCGATCCCGGAGCGTGCAGCGGAGCTCGGCGTATCGGTGGCCTCGATCGCGGCGACGGCTCGCATCGCGACGCTCGGCGACGTCGACCAGAACCTCGCCAAGTTCAACCTGCCGAACCGCCAGATCCCGATCCGGGTGCAGATCGATCCGGCGGCGCGGACGCGCCTGCCGACCGTCGAGAACCTGCGCGTCACGACGACGAGCGGCGCCAGCGTCCCCTTGAAGGCGGTCGCCGAGATCAAGCTGGCGAGCGGGCCGGCCACCATCCAGCGGCTCGATCGCACCCGCAAGGCGGCGATCGAGGCGGAGCTCGGCGGCGTGCCGCTCGGCGAGGCGCTCCAGCAGATCCACGCCTTGCCGATCATGCGCGACCTGCCGGCCTCGGTGCGGGAGCAGAAGACCGGCGACGCCGAGATCATGGTGGAGCTGTTCGTCAGCTTCGCGGTGGCGCTCGGGTCCGGCGTGCTGCTGGTCTACACCGTGATGGTGGTGCTGTTCGGCGGATTCCTGCAGCCGCTCACCATCATGATGGCGCTGCCGCTCGCCATCGGCGGCGCCATGACGCTGCTCCTGATCACCGGCAAGGCGCTGTCGATCTCGGCCGTGATCGGCGTGCTGATGCTGATGGGCATCGTCGCCAAGAACTCGATCCTGCTGGTCGAGTACGCCATCGAGGCGATCCGGGCCGGCATGCCGCGCGACGCGGCGCTGCTCGACGCCGCCCACAAGCGGGCCCGCCCGATCGTGATGACGACCATCGCCATGACGGCCGGCATGGTGCCGGTCGCACTCGGCTTCGACGTCGACAGCGGCTTCCGGGCGCCGATGGCGGTCGCCGTCATCGGCGGCCTGATCACCTCGACGCTGTTGAGCCTCGTGGTGGTGCCGAGCGTGTTCACGCTGATGGACGACCTGCAGCACAGGCTCGGCCGCCGGCTCGGCCGGCTGCTCACCTCGGGCCCGCAGGACGACGTGCCGGCCGGCAGCAGCCCGCCCGCCCTCGGGGGTGCCCGGCCTGCGGCCGCATCGTCCGACTAGCGGCTCGGCTGGCTTTTCCTGATCACGTCGGCCACTTGGCCTCGGCGCGCAGCCTCGCGGCGGCTTCGCGCGCCTGCGCCACGACGGACGCGTGATCGAGTGCGGTGAACTTGCCGCCCCGTCGCAGCACCCGCCCGTCCGCCATCACGGTGTCGACATTGCCCGGCATGGCCAGCGCGACGATGGCCTCGTAGGGGTCGCCGGCCGGCGCCGTGTTGGGATCGGTGGTGCGCACCAGCACGAGATCGGCGCGCTTGCCGGGCGTGATCGAGCCGGTGCGGTCGGCGATCCCGAGATCGACGGCGCCGTCGATCGTCGCGAGCTGCAGCAGCCGTTTCATCGAGAGCGGGTAGGCCGCGCCGATCCGGTGCGCGTGCAGGGCGAACAACAACCGCATGGAGGCGAACGGATCGCAGCTCGCCGAGGCGATGTGGTCGGTCGACAGGCTCACCTTGACGCCCGCCTCCAAGAGCTCGCCGAGCTGGATGACGCCGAGCTTCGACGAGCGGCGCGCCTCGAGCTGCGGCGAGGTCGAGTAGCTGACGCCGCGCTCCTTCAGGATGGTCCGCTCCTCGGCCGTGGTCAGCAGCGGGTGGACGAGCTGCACGTCGGGCCCGAGCAGGCCGGCACGCTCGAGCTCGGTGATCGGGCTCGCCCCCGACGTGTGCATGGTGATCGGCAGGCCGAGCGCCCGCACGCCGTCCCAGTCGCGCTTGATCTGGTCGATGGTCAGCACGCCGCGCGAGGCCAGCGACGCCGAGCCGCCGATGGTCAGCGCGCCGAGATTGCGCGAGCAGACGCCGAGGGTGAGCATGCCCTCGCGGTCCGGCATCCACTCCTTCTTGATGCGGGCGAGACCCTCGAAGTCCATCGGCGCGCCGTCGGCGTAGCCGACCGGCGTGCCGTAGGCGAGGCGGCCGCGAATGCCCGTCTCGCGCATGCCGGTCAGCTCGGCCGCGGCGTGCTCCGGGCTGCGCGTGTTGTGCGCCCAGTTGTGCACCGTGGTGACGCCGGCGGCCAGCGCCTCCGCGCCGCCGAGCCGCACCGAGCGATAGCTGTCGTCGGGGCTCATCAGCGGCCCGAGACGTGCCGTCACCGGGAAATAGCCGAGCGCCGGCGTATCGCCCCGCACGTACAGACGGAACAGGCTGTTCCACAGATGGAAATGGGTGTCGATGAAGCCCGGGATGCAGATCATGCCCTTGCCGTCGATCACCTCGGCGGACGGGGCCTCGATCCGCTCGGCCACGGCGACGATCGCGCCGTCGCGGACATGGACGTCGCCGGCCGCGAGATCCGGCACGGCCGGGTCCATGGTCAGGATGGTGGCGCCGCGCACCAGCAGCTCACCGCGTGCCGGAAGCGCCGTTCCGGTTGGCACCGCCGCGCCGCCGATCGCCTGCGCGAACAACGGCCGGGGCAGCCCGGCCGACACTCCCAGTGCTGCCCCCATGGCGGCGCTTCCGCGCAGGAGCGCGCGCCGGTTCAGGTCCGTGTCGGACATTCGTGATCCTCCCGCCGTCTGCTGTTCTGATCCCTGTCGCGCACCGCGCAACGGGTTTTGAAGAGATCGTAACCGGCTTTCCGGGGCCGCGGAAGTCCGAACCGCGTCGTTGTCACAACCGGGGATGTGCGGCCAAAACCCGGCTTGCAACGGCGCACCGAAGCGCTAACCTGCATGGCATACAAACACAAAAAAGTTCGGGATGGAGACGTCATGGAGGTCGGGTTCGTCGGCGCGGGGCGCATGGGCCTCGCGATGCTGCGCAATGTCGTGGCCGCCGGCCACGGGGTTCACGTCTTCGACCTCTCGGAGGCCGCCGTCGCCCAGGCGGTGGAGAGCGGCGCCACCGCGGCGGCGAGCGCCGCGGACGCCTTCCGGGGTGACGTCGTCGTCTCGATGCTGCCGAACGACCGCGCCATGCGGGCCGTGTTCCTGGACAGCGGCATGCTGGCATCGGCGTCCTCGTCGCTCGTTCACGTCAACATGGCGACCGCCTCGGTCGCCTGCGCCGCCGACCTCGCCGCCGCCCACGCGGCGCACGACATCGCCTATGTGTCGGCGCCGGTGTTCGGGCGGCCCGAGATGGCGGCGCGGCGCGAGCTGAACGTCATGGCGGCCGGCCCGGCCGCGGCGATCGACCGCGCCCAGCCGCTGTTCGACGCTTTGGCCAAGAAGACCTGGCGGCTCGGCGACGATCCCGCCAACGCCAACGTCACCAAGATCGCCGGCAACCTGATCGTCGCCTGCGTGATCGAGTCGCTCGGCGAGGCCGCGGCGCTCGCCCGCGCCTACGAGATGCCGCCCGGGGATCTGCTCGGTGTGGTGGTCGGCTCGCTGTTCGACGTGCCGATCTTCCGCATCTACGCCGATCTGGTCGCCAGCGAGCGGTTCGAGCCGGCCGGCTTCGATCTGCGGCTCGGCCTCAAGGACACGCAGCTCGCGCTCGCCGCCGGCGAAGCCGCCAACCTGCCGCTGCCCTTCGCCAGCGTGCTGCGCGACAACTATCTCGACGCGCTCGCCCATGGTGCCGAGCGCAAGGACTGGTCCGCCGTGACCCAGGTGGCCACGCGGCGTGCGGCGCTCGCCACGGGCTGACGGCTGCGCCGGCGCACCGCACCACCGCTCCGCCACGCTTTCGAAACGAACAAGAACGCTCAGGGAGGTTTTCATGACGACATTCGATCCGACCCGTCGCCACGCGCTCGGCCTCGCCGCGGGTCTCGCGCTGGCGCTCGGCGGCGCGGCGCCGGCCCTCGCACAGCAGAGCCCGATCGTGATCGGCGGCACGCTCGGCCTGACCGGCGCCTATGCCGAGCCGTCGACCGACTACAAGTTCGTCTACGACCGCTGGGTCGAGGAGGTGAACAAGAAGGGCGGACTGCTCGGCCGCCCGGTCAAGATGGTGATCTACAACGACGAGAGCACGCCGACGGTCGCGCAGTCGCTCTACAACCGGCTGCTCGACCAGGACAAGGTCGACATCGTGATCGCCCCCTACACGACCTTCGTGGGCGGCGCCGTGGTGCCGATCGTCATGTCGCACGGCAAGCTTCTGTTCAACGGCGGCTTCGTCGGCATCAACATCTTCAAGAACAACAAGGGCTCGATCATCGGCAGCTTCACGTATCAGGAGCCCGACTACACGCGCGGCCTGTTCGAGATGCTGGGCGCGCTGCCGGCGGACCAGAAGCCCAAGCGGCTCGCTGTGTTCACGTCTCAGAATCCGTTCACCGTGGTGGTGCGGGCCGGCATCGCCGGCCAGGGCGGCGTGCTGAACTACGCCAAGGCGGCCGGCATCCCGATCGTGGTGGACGAGCAGTATCCGCCGACGACCAGCGACTTCAACGGCCTGGTGCAGAAGGCGAAGGCCGCCAATGCCGACATGGTCCTGGCGCTCGGCCTGCCGAACGACACGCTCAACATCGCCCGCTCGGTGCACCAGCAGGGCATGAAGCCGATGGTGTTCTGCACCTGCGGCTCGCAGGTGACGACGCTCTCGGCCTGGCCGAAGCTCGGCGCCGCGGCAGAAGGCGGCTTCGGCACCACCATCTCGTGGCCGACGCAGGGCTATCCCGGCCTCACCGAGCTCGCCGAGGTGTTCAAGGCGCGCGGCTACGAAACCCTGCCGACCTACGCGATCGTCGGCTATGCGATCCTCCAGGTGATCGAGCAGGCGGTGGACGGGGCCAAGACCTTGGACCAGGAGAAGCTGAAGGCCTACATCCATTCGAACGAGTTCAAGACGGCCGCCGGCACCTTCCGCTATCAGGACGACGGCACGCCGGTGTTCAGCCAGATCCTGCTGCAGTTCCAGAACGGCCAGAATCAGGTCGTGTGGCCGAAGCAGGCCCAGACGGCGCAGCCGGTGTTCGCCAAGCCATGAGCGCCGCAGGTGCCGAAGCGCTGCTGACCATCGACGGGGTGGGCAAGCGCTTCGGGGGCGTGGCGGCGGTCAGGGACGTGTCGTTCTCGGTCGCCGACCGCTCGGTCGTCGGGCTGATCGGGCCGAACGGCTCCGGCAAGACGACGCTCCTGAACATCGTCAACGGCGTGCTGGCGCCCGATCGGGGCGAGATCCGGCTCGGCGGCAGCGCGACCGCCGGCCGGCGTCCGTCCGACCTCGCGGCGCTCGGCCTGGCGCGCACGTTCCAGGCGGCCCGCGTGTTCCGCACCCTCACGGCGATGCAGAACCTGTTCGTTCCGCTGCTGCATCAGAAGGCGCTGGAGCGTCGCGCCGCGCACCGGCGGGCGTTCGATCTCCTGGTCTTCGTCGGGCTCGAGCGCCATGCGGACCGGGTCGCGAGCGAGCTGTCGGGCGGACAGCAGCGGCTGCTGGAGTTCGCCCGCACACTGGTGACGCGGCCCCGGATCGTCCTGATGGACGAGCCGTTCGCTGGCGTGCACCCGCAGATCAAGGCGACCCTGATCCGTTGCATCCGCGAGACCGTGTCGCGCGAGGGCGCCTCGTTCCTGATCGTCAGCCACGAGGTTCCGGATCTGGTCGCCATGTCGGACCGGATGGTGTGCCTGGTCGAGGGGGCGGTGGCGGCCTGGGGGGCGCCCGCCGACGTGGTGCAGGAGGAAAAGGTGATCGACGGCTATCTGGGCCGCAGCGAGGAGCCCGCGTGACCGCACCGTCGCTCGCCATGTCCGGCCTCTTCGCCGGCTACGTCCCGGGCCATCCGATTCTCCGCGGCGTCGACCTCACGGCACAGTCGGGCCGCATCACCGTCGTGCTGGGGCCGAACGGCGCCGGCAAGTCGACGCTGCTCAAGACCGCGGCCGGCTTCCTGGTGCCCCTGCGTGGCAGCGTGATGCTCGGCGACACCGATATCGGGCACCTGCCGGCGCATCGCCACATCGCGCTCGGCATCGGCCTGCTGCCGCAGGGCCGCTCGACCTTCCCCGATCTGTCCGTCTACGAGAACATCGAGCTCGGCGGCTGGTCGATGCGGTCCGACCGCAAGCGCCTGGCGGCCGCGGTGGAGGCCGTGCTGACGCGCTATCCGCATCTGCGCGAGCTGCGTCACCGGGCCGCCGGCAGCCTGAGCGGCGGCCAGCAACGCGCTGTCGAGATCGCCCGCATGCTCGTGCCGGACCCGACCGTGCTGCTGGTCGACGAGCCGTCGGTCGGCCTGTCGCCGATCGTCGCGCGCCAGGTCTATCAGGAGCTCCGGGCCCTCAAGGCCGAAGGGCGCACCATCCTGCTGGTCGACCAGGACGTGCGCGCCGCGATCGCGATCGCCGACTACGTCTACGTGCTCGGCTCCGGCCGCAACGACGTCGAGGGCGACCGCTCCGCCTTCGAAGGCGATCTCGGCGCCATGGTGCGCGGCTGGCTCGGCGTGTGAGGAAGGGCTCGATGGCTTCGCCCCGCACTCCGCCATGGAGAAGCTCGCCGGCTCCGTCGCGCTGCCTCGCGGGAGGTCTCGTGTCCCGGGCGGGGCGCGACGCGCCGCGAACCGGGACCCAGGGGCGATCAGGCGAGGTCGCTGCCGAACCGCACCTCGAACCGGGCCCCGAGCTGCCCCTGGGCCCCGGTTCTGTGGCGCATCAGGCCTGCGGCCTGCCGCGCCTTGCCCGGGGTACGCGGCCGAACACTGTCGATGCTCCAGGAACCGCCCGATGATCACTCACGTCCTCTCGATCGTCGCCGACGGCGTGCTGCTCGGCCTCATCTACGCCATCACGGGGCTCGGTCTCAGCCTGGTGCTCGGCGTCATGGGCATCGTCAACGTGGCGCACAGCGCCTTCGTGATGCTCGGCTCATTTCTTGCCTTCGAGCTGTTCCGCCGCTTCGGCGTCGATCCGGTGCTGGCGTTCGTCCTCGCGCTGCCGGTCTTCTTCGTGCTCGGCACGGTGGTCTACCGCGTCGTCATCACGCGGGTGCAGAGCGCGGCGCAGACGCAGGGGCTGGTCGCCATGTTCGGCCTGATGGTGCTGATCGAGAATCTCGGCACGATCGTGTGGACGACCGATACGCGCGTCGTCACGGCCGCCTACACCAACACGTCGCTCGAGGTCGGCGGCGTCGTGCTGCCCTATGTGCGGCTGATCGCCGGCGGCCTCGCGCTGCTGCTGATCGGAGCGTTCTGGGCCTTCCTGCGCTTCACCCTGACGGGCCGGGCGATCCGGGCCATGGCCCAGAACCCGGAGGCGGCGAGGATCGTCGGCGTCGACATCCAGCGGCTCTCGGCGGTGATGTTCGGGCTCGGCATCGCCTGCGCCGGAGCCGCCGGCGTGGCGCTCGCCATGGTGTTCCCGTTCTCGCCGAACACCCAGGTCGTGTGGCTCGCCTGGGCGTTCCTGGTGGTCATCCTGGGCGGTCTCGGCAATGTCGCGAACACGTTGTTCGCCGGCGTGGCGGTCGGCCTGATCCAGGCCGTCTGCACGGCCGTGATGCCGTTCGACTACGTCTATCTCGTGCTCTACGTCCTGCTCGCCGTCATTCTCACGGTCCGTCGCGAGGGCCTGAGCAGCGCCGTGCGCCGGACCATCTAGGAGGCGCCGGTGTTCTCGGTCTTTCTGATCCCGACCTCGACCGGCAGCCGCGCCGCCGCGGCGGCCGTGTGGGCCGCTTGGGTGGCTGTGCTGATCGGCCTCGCCGCCTACGGCCTGTTCGGCACCCGCCTGTTTCTGCTCAGCACGCTCGCCACCGTGTTCATGTACGCCGTGCTCACGCAGGCCTGGAACCTGCTCGGCGGCTACGGCGGCTACCTCAATTTCGGGCTCGTGACGTTCTTCGGCATCGGCGCCTACACGACCGGCATCCTGTTCCAGTACTACGAGTTGTCGCCGTTCCTGACCGCGCCGGTCGCCGGGCTGGTGGCGGCGATCGCCGGCCTGCTGATCGGCTTTCCGACGCTGCGGCTGCGCGGCGCGTATTTCGCGCTGGTCACCATGATCATCACCTTCGCGGTCCAGATCCTGGCGCTGAACCTGACGATCACGCAGGGCGCGCTCGGCATCTATCTGCCGCGTCTGCCGCTGTCGCCGCTGGCCGTGGAGCGGCTGTTCTACTTCGTGTTCCTCGGGCTCCTCGTCCTGGTGACGGCGGTGGTCTGGGCGGTCCAGCACTCCAACATCGGCGGCGCGCTGGTCGCGATCCGCGAGGACGAGGACGCCGCCGAGATCGTCGGCGTGCGCACCGTCGAGGTGAAATGGGCCGTCAACGCCGTGAGCTGCTTCATCGTCGGCGTCACCGGCGGACTCTACGCCCAGCGCATCGCCTATATCGAGCCGACCGGCACGTTCTCGTTCGACATCTCGCTCAATGTCGTGCTGATGGCCGTGATCGGTGGCGCCGGGACCTGGCAGGGACCGCTGATCGGCGCACCGGTCGTGCTGCTGGTCGCCGACCTGCTGCGCGTCACCGTCACGTCCGAGGTGAACCGGGTGATCTTCAGCCTGATCGTCATCCTGATCGCGCTGTTCGTGCCGGGCGGCGTGATGGGCGCGGTGTCGCGCTGGCGACGCGCGCGCGCGGCGAAGCCGGACGACGTGAGCGGGTCGCCGGCTCCGTGATGCGGTCTCACCGGCGCTCGGATTCGATCAGCTCGGCGGCGCGCTCCGCCACAATGATGGCGGTGAGATTGGTGTTGGCGCTCGGCACGGTCGGCATCACCGAGGCGTCGACCACGCGGAGGCCCGCGATCCCGTGAACCCGGCAGTGCGGATCCACCACGGCCATCGGATCGTCGGCGCGCCCGATCGCGCAGGTGCCGCTCGGATGCGCCATCGGCGCGGCGGCGGCGAGGAGCTCTTCGTCCGGCAAGGCCAGCCGGCCGGTGCGGTTGCCGACGAAGCGGCCGGGCGCGAGCGCCCGGTTCAGCGCGAGGCGGGCGAGCGGCGGCGGGGCGTTGACGATCGCCTTGATGGCGGCGGCCCGCAGCGCGCCGGCGAATCCGGGCTGGTTGAACTGCTGCAGCGACATCACGGGTGGCAGCAGGAAGGCGTCGCCATAGGCCGCCGCGACTCCCGGGTCGGCGAGCAGGCTTTCGACCAGCCGCGCCGCCTGCAGGAGCCGCGGCGGATCGCGCGGATCCTGCAGGAGCGAGAAGTCGACGGCGGGCGGCGTCTCCGGATCGGGACGTTGGAGCGCCACGCGGCCGCGCGAAAACGGGGCGTAGAGCGCGGCGCCCACCATGCCGAGATCGGGGCCGTAGGAGAACGGGCTCACCCGGCCGATCGCGAAGGCGAGCAGGTCGCAGGGCGGGCAGCCCTCGAGTCCGGACGAGACGCGGAGCCCGGCGACGGCGAAGCGGCGCAGCCGCGCCGGCATCCGGGCCCGCTTCGGCAGCGTCAGGGCGAACTGCAGATACGGGTGGTTCTGCAGGTTGGCGCCGACGCCGCGGCGGTCGGCCAGCACCGCGATGCCGAGCGCGGCGATGTCCTCGGCCGGGCCGATGCCGGCGCGCAGCAGCAGGGCCGGCGAGTGGATGGCGCCGGCACACAGGATCACCTCGCGGGCCGCGATCGTGCGGGTCGTGCCGCCCTGGCGCAGCGTGACGCCGCAAGCGCGGCGGCCGTCGAACCGCAGCGCCGTCACCTGAGCGTCGGTCAGAATCGCGAGATTGCGCCGCCGTCGCACCTCGGCGGTGAGATAACATCCCGCGCTGGTCGAGCGGACCTGGTCGTCCTGGGCGATCGGCATCGGAAAGAAGCCGTCGCCCGGCGCCTCGTTGATGTCCTCTATGGTGGCGAGGCCGCGGGCGTGTGCGGCGCGCTCCATGGCGGCGACATAGGCGGGCCACTCGGCCCGCGGCATCCGCCGAACCGAATAGCGGCCGGTCCCGTTCCGCCCTGCGTCACGGCCGCCGTCGTGCTCGATGGCACGGTAGAGCCGTCGCGCCTCGGCGAAGCTCCAGCCGTCGGCGCCGGCCCGCTCCCACGCGGCGAAGTCGCTCGCCAGGCCGCGCAGGGTCCACAGTCCCATCACGCTCGAGCCGCCGCCCATGACACGGGCCTGCGGGAACGGATAGGTCGCGCCGCCCGGCCGCCGCGTGGCGCGCAGGCCCGGCCAGAAATACCGCGTCGCCAGCGACGAGGTCGGGAACGTGTCGGCGATGTCGGCCGGCACGGCGCCGGGAGGCGTGTCCGGCCCGGCCTCGATCAGCAGCACGCGCCGTCCGGGATCCTCCGACAACCGCGCCGCGAGCGTCGCGCCCGCGCTGCCGCCGCCGACGATCAGGCAGTCCGGATTGTCCATGTCTCGGGTGTTCCGCATTGCGTGACGGGGCGATCGGGCCGGGTGGCCGATCGGACAATGTCCGGTCCCGCCTCGTCAAGAGACGAGCGTGTCCTCGCGTCCTGCCGCCCGCCCACTCCTGTCCCGCCTGAAAGAATGGAGCCCGTCCGCGTGACCTCGTCGCAAAGCAAGAAGATCGCCGTGCTGGGGGCCGGCGCCAACGGCGCCTCGATCGGTGCCGACCTGACCCGGGCCGGCCTCGACGTCGTGCTGATCGACCAGTGGCCCGCGCATGTCGAGGCGATGCGGGCGCACGGCGCGCGCATCGAGATGCCGGACGAGACCCTGACCGTGCCGGTGCGGGCGCACCATCTGTGCGACGTCTGCACGTTCCGCGAGCCGTTCGACATCGTGCTGCTGGTCACCAAGGCCTACGACACGCGGTGGTCCTGCCAGCTCATCGAGCCCTATCTGAAAGCCGACGGCCTCGTCGCCGGCGTCCAGAACGGCATGACGGCCGACACCATCGCCGAAGTCGTGGGGCCACGGCGCACGATCGGCTGCGTCATCGAGATCTCGTCGATGATGTTCGATCCCGGGGTGGTACAGCGCCATTCGCCGCCGCCGCGCTCGTGGTTCGCGGTCGGCGCCGTCGCGCCCGAGGCGAAGGGTCGCGAAGGCGAGGTCGCCGACCTGCTGCGTCGGGTCGGCACGGTCGAGATCGTCGACGACATCCGCGCCGCCAAGTGGATGAAGCTGGTCAGCAACGCGACCACGCTGGTGACGACCGCGATCCTGGGCATGCCGATGATCGAGGCGGCGCGGGTGCCCGGCATGCGCGAGCTGATGCTGCGCTCGGGCCAGGAGGCCCTCGACGCCGGCGCGCTCCAGGGCCATCCGGTGCTGCCGATCTTCGGCCTCACCGAGAGCGACGTGCGGCAGACCAATCGGCTGGTCGAGGTGCTGCTCGACACGCTGCTGGCCGGCTTCGTGCTGCCGCACACCAAGACGACGGTGCTGCAGGACTGGATGAAGGGCCGCCACAGCGAGGTCGACGACCTCAACGGCCTGGTCGTCGCCGCCCATGCCCGCCACGGCGGCGCGGCGCCCGTCAACGCGGCCGTGGTGGAGCTCGCCCGCCGCATCGAACGCGGCGACCTCGCCCCCGGACCGCAGAACATCGACCTGCTGCGGTCGCTCGCGGGGGGGTGACCGGTGCAACCCACGCTCGATGGTCGCCCGGCTTCAGGGGGGCTGCGGGGCGTCGCCGAACGTGAAGCGCACCTCGCTCACCGTCCATGTCATGTCGCGGCCGGGACCGTACCAGGCTCCCAGCACCACCGGATTGGCGCTGGGCTTCATCTCCAGGTTGGGAGCGTCGAACACGATGCGCCCATCCAGGAGCAGGCGCACCCGTCCGTCCCGGGAGGTCAGGACGAGAACGTGCTGGACATCCGGCTCGATCCGGAACGGCGGGCTCCCATGCATCGCCTCTCCAGTTCCGATCCAGATGTTCGCGTCGCGCCCGATCGCATCCATCTCGACCGCGAGCCCGTGAGGACTGCCGCTGTAAGTGCTCAGCAGAACCGCATGGCGCACCTGCTGGGCCGCCATTGAGAACCGGATCTCGACGTGGAAATCGCGATCGAGCCGGAACCACCACCGCCGCTGGTCGCCGAGCGGCCTGCTGCCCGGAACCAGCACGAAGCCGCGCATCTTGTCCCAGACCGCGTGAACCTCGGATCCTGGATCAATTTGCTCTTCGAACAGATCACGTCGCGGTCCCTTGCGGGCGCGCGGGACCAGATGCGCAAGGGTGCCGGTCGGGGTCCAGGCGATCATCGCGTACTTCTCGCGGATGGCCGGCATGGCGTCGTAGACCCAGGTGCTCCACCCTGGCCCGCCAAACGGGCAACACTGCGTCGCGTCGAGCAGCAAATGGTCGACCGGCTTGTCGAGGAACTGTGCCGCTTGGCGGGCGCCATCGCTCTTGCGCAGGGTCTCGATCCAGCTCATTCCGGTGATGGCCGAGCGTAACCCTGTGTCGGCGAACAGCGCTGTTTGCCGTCTGGCGACGATCACGACCGACTCTCCAGCCGGCACGGCCGCGCGGACGTATTCGACGTCTGCCGCATGGCCGCGGGCCACGCCGGGGGCGCTCCAGCGCGCCCATTGCTCCGCCGTCCGCTCCGCGACTTTAGGAAGCTCCTGGACCACGATCGCGATAGCCCAGGCCAGCGCGACGGCGAGCGCCGCTTGGCCGAGCAGGCGTGCTCCGCGCGCCGGCTTCAGCACGGTTCGCCAGGCCCGGTCGAGCAGCGCGAGAATCAGCAGCAGGAACGGCCAGGACACCAGCGCGAGCGTGTGCCAGTGCGAGCGGCCGACATGGTAGCTCATCAGGCCGAGCGCCAGGACGGCGAGAAAGCCCATCAGCTCGAGGTCTCGGTCCGCAGGCCCTTCGCCGAAGCGTGCCGCCATCAGACCCAGAGCCACCACCGCGGCTCCCGCGAACGCGCTCCACAGGGCAGGAAACGGCGACATCGGCAGCGAATAGGCGCCCAGTCCGAAGAAGACCTGCTGGAACAACAGATAGTCGGTGACGGAGGGCCACGCGCTCGCCTTCCAGCGTAGAACCGCGAGCGCAACCGCGATCACGATTGCGACGCCGGCGCCACAAGCGGCGAGCCGTCCGACGCGTTCTGCGACGTCGGTCCAGCGCCAGCCGGAGGCAGTGCAGCCAGCGAACCAGACGAGGCCGGCCAGCGCCGTGACGACGACGGCACCGGTATCCAAGTTCCACATCGTGGCGAGGCCACCGAAGGCGCCGACCAGAAAGGCGCGGCGCGCCGTCGGCGAATCGAGCCACGCCCGAGCCACCAGCAGGCTCAGTGCCGGAAACAGCATGCGGACGGGCATGCCCTGGAAGAACTGGTCGTCGGTCCCGTACCAGATCCGATTTGTCACCGGTACGAGCATCAGAACCAGGAGGGCGAGGATCAGCGGCTCCTTGACCAGCCGTCGTGCCGCGATGACGAGGCCGACGAAGGCGATGAGCTGAAACACAGTGAACACGAGGGTGATGGCGAGGGTCGAGACGCCGAGCGCGCGGACCAGCGGCGCCATGAACTCGCCATAGCAGCCGTACTGCGGGATGACATCCACCAGGCAGGTGCCACCGTTGCTGATCTGTGCGACCGAATAGGCGACTGCTTCGAAGTGCCCGATGTTCTTCATGGCGTCGACGGAGTGGACGTCGAAAATCCGCCAGCAGACGGTGATCACGGCTCCCGCCACCAGGGCTGCCCCGAGGATCACGCGGGCGACCGCCCGTCTCACGGGGGGAGCGACGCGCGGGAGCGCCAGGGCTGTCGCAAGGATCACCGCGCCGCCGGTGAGGACCCAGGTCGACCATGACTGGCTCGCCGCCGCGATCTGCCGCTCCCAGAATAGATCGCAGGCGAGCAGGGTCGCGCCGATCGCCACGGCGACCAGCACGGCGGAACGCTCGATCAGCGGCCCCAGGGGGCGCCGGAACCGGCGGGCCGCAGCCGTCGCGACGAAGAGCAGCGGCACCAGCGCGAGCAGGAGGGTGAAATAGGTGGCCTTCTCCTGCGGCTCGGGCTGCACGACCCGCGGCCCCGCCAGAATGTCCTGCGCGTTGCGAGCGATTTCCGCAGGAGATGCCGGCGGCACCAGCCAGAACACGAAGTATCCCAAGAGGATCAGGGAGAGCGAAACGGCTACGACGGCCAGAAGAGTCACGGACCGCTGGTCATTGGAAACATGGTTCATCACGGGCCTGCATGCGGCAGCGCAATTCACGGCTGAATGCTCGCGTAGGTAAATTACGGCGCCGAGAAAGTCCATTCCGACGGTCGGCGCGGCCCGGGCCCGCGCCTCCGGCCGATGTCGGTGATGCCCCGCGGGGGGCGGGCGCGTTTGCTGCGGCGCTCCTGCGGGCTCGGTGGGTGCCGCTGTGCAGCACGGATGCGGCGGTGGCGCGGCTTGCAATCCGGACCGGATGGGCTAGCGTGTCCGCAGCCGTCCAACGAGGCGGTTTGTATAAAAACTAAAAGCGGCCACGGAGGAAAACATGAGCGGTCACGCGCTGTCGCGGCGCGGCGTCCTCGCGTCGGGCGTCGCCTTCACGGTCCTCAATCTCTCCTCGGGCGGACGATTCTCCACGGCGCTGGCCGCCGCCGAGGACGACCGCATCGTCGCGGCGGCGAAGCCGCTCGGCGGCGCCGAGATCAAGGGGATGATCTGGTCGAACTACTATGCGCCGATGACGCCGGCCATGGAGGAGTTCAAGAAGCTCACCGGTATCGGGGTCGCGTCGATCCAGGACATCTCGATCTTCGATGCGCCGCAGCGCGCCATGGCGGAGGCGATGTCGCGCTCGCCGCAGTTCGACTTCTTCCACATCGATTCGAACATGATCCCGTCGCTCGCCTCGGCCGGGCTGCTGGAGCCGCTCGACGCCTACATGAAGACGGCCGACTTCAAGATCGACGCGGTCGGCGACTACGCCGGCTTCATGTCCTACAAGGGCGCCACCTACGGCATCCCGACCGACGGCAACGTCCACGTCCACTTCCTTCGCAAGGATCTGGTCGAGAATCCCGACAACCAGAAGCGCTTCGAGGACAAGCACGGCCAGAAGCTCGCCTTCCCGCAGACCTGGGAGGACGACCTGCGCATCCAGCAGTTCTTCAACGATCCGGACAAGGACCTGTTCGGCTCGGGCAGCCTGCGCAACCGCGCGAACGGCGCCACCTGGTGGTACATGATGTTCTACTCGGCCGGCGGGTTCCCGTTCGACGACGAGATGAACCCGACGCTCGACAACGAGGCGGGCAACTACGCCGTCGACATCTATCTGCAGGAGAAGAAGTCGGCGCATCCGGAGTCGGCCGGCTGGGGGACGCCGCAGATGATCCCGCGCATCGTCTCGGGCAAGGTCGCGTCCTGCCAGTACTGGGACGGCACCATCCGGGGGTGCGAAGACAAGAACAAGTCGCCGACGGCCGGCAAGTGGTTGTACGGCCTGGTGCCGGGCTCGGAGAAATCGGGCAAGCGGCTGAACCGCTCGATCTCGTCGCCGCTCGCCGCCGTGCTGGTCAACAAGTACTCGCCGCGAAAGGCGCAGGCCGCCTATCTGGCGCTCTGGTGGGCGACGCTGAAGAACTCCACGCCGATCGTCTCCGACAAGGTCAACACCTTCAACGACGCCTGGCACAAGGGCCACATGACGGCGCCGAGCGTGGTGGAGAACTATACGCCGGCCGGCATCAAGGCGGTGGAGTCGAATCTTCAGGTGGTCTGCCCGCCGATCTATCTCACCGGCTATCTCGAGTTCCAGGACGCGCTCGCCAAGAACCTCTCCGAGGCCTATGTCGGCCAGCTCCCCTCCAAGGACGTGCTCAAGAAGACCGAGGAGGAGTGGAAGGCGATCGTGCGCCGCACCGGCCGTGCCAAGCTGAAAGAGGAACTGGCGAGCTACAAGGCCGTGATGCCGAAGCGCGACACGCCGGCGACGCTGCGCTGCATTCTTTTGCTCTACGCCGCCGATGGGGCGCCGGTGCTGCCGTCGCTTCCGGCGATCCTG
>NZ_NPEX01000249.1 GCF_003258865.1 Rhodoplanes roseus
CGGCGCGCGACATCCCGGCCAACATCAACTTCTTCATGCATGTGCCGGTCGACGGCAGCGGCCGTGTGGCGATCGCCTCGGCGGCGACGCGGGCCTTCTCGGCGGCCTCGGCCTCGATGCGGGCCTTCTCGGCCGCCTCGGCGTCGCGCTTCGCGCGAATCGCGTCACGCTCGGCCTTGCGGGCGAGGCGTTCCGTCTCCAGGGTCGCGCGGCGTTCCTCCAGGGTCGGATCCGCCACGGCGGTCTTGAACTTCTCCAAGAGCGCCTTCTTGGCAGCGACGGCGTTGCTCTGGCGGTCCTGAAGCTCGTTGTCTCGGAAGCGGCCCATTCAATCTCCGGTGGCGTGCGGCACGGGCCGGAACCGGGGCCGTTGCCGTGCCCGTCGTCCGACCGCCATTATTCTGGGGTGCGAGCCGCTCATATAAGCCGCTCGCGCCTCCGCATCAACGGTTGTCCGCGCGCGGCCGCCGTCGTCGCGGCGAGCGCGGGAGCGCGCGTCAGTCGATCCTGGCCCCGGAGGCTTTGACCAGATCGGTCCATTTCGCCACCTCGGTGCGGGTGAAGGCGGTGAGCTCGTCGCCCTTCAGCGGCATCAGCTCGACGCCCTGGGCCTGGAGCTGCCCGGCGATCTCCGGGGTGGCGAGCACGCGTCCGGCGGCGTCGCGCAGCCGCGCCACCACCGGCTCGGGCGTTCCGGCCGGCGCATAGAGGACGAACCAGGCGACCAGGTCGAAGCCCGGAAAGCCCTGCTCGATCATGGTCGGCACCGTGGGTGCGGCGGAGCTGCGGCGGGCTCCGGACCCGGCGATCGCCTTGAGATTGCCGGACTGGATGTGCGGCATCACGGCGGCCGGATGGTAGAACATGAACTGCACCTGGCCGGCCATCAGGTCGGACAGGCCCATGCCGCCCTCCTTGTAGGGGACGTGCACCATCTTGGTCCCCGACACCGACTTGAGGAACTCGCCGGCGAGGTGCCCGGACGTCCCGGGTCCGGCCGAGGCGAACGCGATGCCGTCGGGCTGCGCCTTGGCGTACGCGACCAGCTCGGCGACGTTCGCGACCGGCAGCGCCTTCGGCACCACCAGCAAGGTGGGCGTGTAGCCGACCAGCGCGATCGGCACGAAATCCTTCAGCGGGTCGTAGGGCAGGCGGGGAAACAGCCCGGCATTGATGGCGTGGGTGCCGACCGTTCCCAGCGTGAGCGTGTAGCCGTCCGGGGTCGAGCGGGCGACCGCGGCGGTGCCGATGGAGCCGCCCGAGCCCGGGCGATTCTCCACGATGACGGTCTGGCCGAGCTCGGCCGCCAGCCCGCCGCCGACCAGGCGGGCGATGATGTCGGTCGAGGTGCCGGGCCCGAAGGCCACGACCACGCGGACGAGCTTCGACGGATAGGGCTGCGCCCCGGCGGTGCCGGGACCGACGGCGAAGGCCAGCGCGAGTGCGGCGGCCAGGCTTGCGGTGCGGCGGGTGAGCACGGACCTCGAGGGGGACATGCGTTTCGGCTCCTTGGGGGTGGACGGACGTGTTCTTGGTCTTGGGGGTTCCCGGTCCGGGCGTCCGCCCCGGACGGGCCGTTCGGCTCAGAGATCGGCGATATAGGCGTCCGACAGGCTCACCGGCAGGCCGGCGCGGGTGAGCACGACGTCGTCCGGGAAATCCTGGCGCAGCTCCACCCCGAGATCGTCGAGGCGGTCGAGAAAGTCGGGCAGGCGGGCGAGGCAGGCGCCGTCGATGTCGTGCAGCACCACCACGGTCCAGTCCTGCGCCGTCACGTCGGCCACGGCCCGCTCGACCCAGCCGTCCGGGTCGCGCCAGTCGCCCGGCACGCTCGACCACAGGATCGAGCAATATCGCTTGGCGAGCAGGATCGAGCCGGCGGCGCGGCTGAGCAGATGCGGCCCGATCCGGCCCGACTTGCCGTAGGGGCGGAACAGCTTGTCGGGATGGGCGAGCGGCCCGATCAGCGCCTGGGTGTCCTCGATCTCGTGCGCGGCGTAATCGGCGTCGGTGCGATCCCCGAACGCCACCGAATGCGTCATCGTGTGGTTGCCGATCCAGTGGCCTGACGCGTGGGCTCGCGTCGCCAGCGTCGTCGCGGCCGGCTCCTTCAGCTTGCCGCCGATCACGAAGAACGTCGTGGCGATGCCGCGCTGCCCCAGGATGTCGAGGACGGCCGGCGTGACGGTCGGGGTCGGGCCGTTGTCGAAGGTGAGCGTGACGCGTCGGGTCAAGGCGAAGTCCATGGGATGGGCCGGCTTTTCGCGGGGACCGCCAGCCGGCGCCGCGACCATAGGGGGCCGCGATACAGTGACAAAGGTGATTGTTCGCATTAGAACCATAGATACGGTCTATGGTGGAGGCGTAAGCCCATGGAATTGCGGCATCTCCGCTATTTCGCCGCGCTCGGCGAGCAGCTCAGCTTCACCCGGGCCGCGACCCTGGTGCACGTCACCCAGCCGACTCTGTCGCATCAGATCCGGCAGCTCGAGGACGAGCTCGGCGTGCGGCTGTTCGACCGCGTCGGCAAGCGCGTCGCACTCACCGATTCGGGCGAGCTGCTGCTGGCGAGCATCACCCGGGCCCTGCAGGACATCGACCTCGCGGTGCGCGGCCTGCGCAGCGGCGCCGACACGCTCGCCGGGACCCTGCGGGTCGGCGCCGTCCACAGCGTCAACATGCGGCTGATGCCGCGCTGCGCGGCGCTGTTCCTGGCCCGGCATCCCGCCGTGCGGATCGTCATCGAGGATCTCGCCGCGCCCGTGATCGAGGCGCGGGTGCGCGACGGCACGCTCGACGTCGCCATCGCCTACGCGCCGGCGAGCGACGACGAGGTGGCGTTCGAGCCGCTCTACGAGGAGGAGCTGGTGCTCGCCGTGACGGACGCGCATCCGCTCGCCGCCCGCAAGCGCATCCGCATGAGCGAGCTGCACCGCGTGCCGCTGGTGCTGCTGACCCGCGAGTTCGCGACCCGGCGCATGCTGGACCACTGGTTCGAGGTCTCGGGCGCCGAGCCGAACGTGATGGTCGAGATGAACACCATCGGGGCGATGCTGGAGATGGTCCGCCGCTCCGACATCGCGGCGATCGTGCCGCAGCGCGCCGCGCCGGACACCGGCCTCGGCTGGGTCGCGCTCGAGGGGCCGACGCCGCGCCGCACACCGGGCCTGCTGTGGCCGCGCCGCCGCGACCGCACGCCGGCGGCCCGCTCCTTCGCCGCCATCCTGCGCCGGATTCTGCGCGAGGAGGCCGAGGCGCGCAGCCGGCCGAGGCGCCGCGCAGCGCCGCGGGCGGGCTGAGGCGACCGGCCCGGAACGCGCCGCGGTCGCCGTCACATCGCCAGGGACACGAGCGTCGGGAACGCCGCCAGCGCCGCATTGGCGAGCGCGTGCGCCACCATGGGCGCGACCGTGCCGCCGCTGGTCAGGCGGAACGCCCCGAGCACGCCGCCGATCACCAGATACTGCGCGACCGACACGGCATCGATGCTGCCGCCCCGCATCCAGTAGCCCCAGTGAAACGCCGCGAAGACCAGCGTGGTGAGGACCAGCGCGGCGACCGGGCCGCGCCGGTCCTGGACGGCGCGCCACAGGAAGCCGCGGAAAATGCTCTCCTCGACCACCGGCGCGAGCAGCACGGTCGAGCCCCAGGCCAGCACGACGGCGACCGCGCCGGCGCCGGTGGCGGTCCGCCCGGGCTGGCCGGCATGGACGCCCGCCGTGCCGGCCAGCACCGTGATCGTGACGAGCGCGCCATAGAGCGCCAGAACGAACCCGGCGGCGCGCAGCAGGTCGCGCGAGCGCGGCCGCGTCCAGCCGACATAGTCGCGCAGCGGAACGTCGGTGAGCCGCACCGCCAGCAGGATCACCAGCAGTGTCGCGCCCCAGGCCGCGAGCGAGTCCACGGCGCGTGACAAGCTGCCGGGCCCGCCCGTCGCCGGCAGCCCGGCGGACGCGACGGCGTCGCGGAGCGGCGTCTCGGCCGTGAAGGCGAGCAGCACCCAGGCGAGCGAGACGACGATGCCCCAGGAGCCGCGCACATACGGAAACGCAGCGGCCGGCAGGAGTCCGGCACGGCCAGCAGGAGGGACGGGACGTGGAGGGCGGGCCATGCGGGGGTGGTCCGGTTCGGGGGCGACAACTCTAAACACCGTCGGGGGCGTCTGGTTCGTTCATACCGGCCACCCCCGCGCCGCTGCGTCACCGCGCCGCATGCCGGGCCGGCCGGGCGGATCGGGTCTGAGGACGAAGGATTGCCTCTTATACGAGAACTGCGTTAGTCTATGGAGATCAAATTATCAAAAAACAATAATCTGGAGAGGAAACGATGCTCAGTGCCGTCCAGGCCGGGGCCTATCTGCACCACCTGCACCTGACGAGTCCGGACCCCGAAAAGCTCGCCGCCTTCTATGCCGACCTGATGGACATGGCGCCGGTCTCGTCCGCCGACTCGGCCGAGTCCATCGTCCTGGCCGGGCCCGGCCGCCGGCTGTTGCTGAGCCGCGGACCGGCCAAGGCACTCGGCCATGCCGGCTTCGCGTTGCGCGACCGCGCCGGGCTCGACGGCCTGCGCGTCCATGCGCGGCAGAACGGGCTCGACCTGGCGCCGTTCGCGACGCCGCCGTTCGGGCCGGACGCCTTCGCCGTGACGGACCCGGACGGCAACAGGATCGCATTCGGCCTCGCCGCGCCGGAGCCCGCCCGCACCGGCCTGCGCGGGCCGCTCCAGCACCTGACGCTGGCAACCCGCAGCGTGCAGGCGATCGAGGGCTTTTACGCCGGCAAGCTCGGTTTCGCCGTGTCGGACCGGGTGGTCGATGCCGGCGGCCGGGTCACCACCTGCTTCATGCGCGGCAATCACGAGCATCACAACCTCGCCTGCTTCCTGCAGGACCGCGCCGGCATCGACCATCACTCCTACGAGGCCGGCGAGTGGGACACGATCCGCGACTGGGCCGACCGATTCGCCGCGCGCGGTGTCACCTTGATGTGGGGGCCGGGCCGCCACGGACCAGGCAACAACCTCTTCATCTTCATCGAGGACCCGGACGGTAACTGGATCGAGGTCTCGGCCGAGCTCGAGGTGATCCACGACCGCCCGGTGAAGGAGTGGCCGCATGCCGAGCGCACCCTGAATTTGTGGGGCCGTGCCATCATGCGGGCGTGAGGGGCAGGTCACGGACCAACTCGCGCGGACGAACTCTCACGTCGTCATGCCCGCGCTCGTCGCGGGCATCCACGTCTTGCTGAACCTCGGCCAGCAAGAGCGTGGATGGCCGGGACGAGCCCGGCCATGACGCGCCGATGGTGGATGTCAGGTTCGATGGATCGAACGACATCGGAAGTTGATCAAGGGACGTGACATGAAACTTGTATCGTTCACGGCGCAGGGACGCCGCAGCTTCGGGATCGCGGTCGGCACCGGCGTGCACGATCTCGGCGCGCGGCTCGGCCCGGTCGTGCCGGATCTCAGGACGCTGCTGCAGGTGCAGGCGGTCGGCGCGACGTTCGATTTCTCCAGCGCGAGCGCGGCCGATTTCTCGGCCGACGAGTTCGCCTGGGATCCGGTGATCACCAACCCCGGAAAGATCATCTGCGTCGGTCACAATTACGAGGAGCATCGGCGCGAGACGGAGCGCGATCCGACCGCGCATCCCTCCGTCTTCATCCGCTTCGCCGACACGCTGATCGGGCACGAGGCGCCGATCGTCCGGCCCGCGGTGTCGCATGTGCTCGACTACGAAGGCGAGCTCGCCGTGGTGATCGGCCGCGCCGGATGGCGCGTGCCGGAGGAGTCCGCGATGTCGCTTGTCGCCGGCTACACGGTGTGCAACGAGGCCTCGGTGCGCGACTGGCAGCGCCACACGATCCAGTTCACGCCGGGCAAGAACTTTCCCGGCACCTGCCCGCTCGGGCCGGCGCTGGTGACGGCGGACGAGATCGACGGCCTCGACCATCGCGCCATCACGACGACGCTCAACGGCACCGTGGTGCAGCAGGCGACGCTCGGCGACATGATCTTCAACATCGCTGAGATCATCGCCTATGTCACGGCCTTCACGCGGCTGGCGCCCGGCGACGTGATCGTCACCGGCACGCCGGGCGGCGTCGGCTTCAAGCGCACTCCGCCGCTGCTGATGAAGCCGGGCGACACCGTCGAGGTGACGGTCGAGGGCGTCGGCACCTTGCGCAACGGCATCGTCGACGAGACGGGAGCCTGAGCCGTGGCGGCGGGCCTGTCGCGCTTCGTCCGCGTGCTCCGCCTGTTCGGCGAGGACAAGGCGACCTGGACCGTGCCCGAGATGGCGGCGGCGCTCGGCCAGCCGTCGAGCAGTGTCTACCGGGCGGTGCGCGAGCTCGTCGCCGAGGCCTTCCTGGAGCCGGCGACCGAGGCGCATTACCGGCTCGGCGCCGCCTTCGTCGAGTTCGACCGGCGGGTGCGCCTCACCGATCCGCTGACGCGCCTGGGTGAGCCGCGGCTTCGCGACGTCGCCGCGCAGGCCGGCGTGCCCTGCGTCGCGCTGCTGGCGCGGCTCTACGGGGACACGGTGATGTGCGTCGCCGACACGCGCGCCGGCGTCCTGCCGGTGACGCCGAGCTACGAGCGCGGCCGGCCGATGCCGCTGGTTCGCGGCGCCACCTCGAAGACCATCATGGCGCAGCTTCCGACGCGGCGGCTGGTCCGCCTGATCGACACCATCGACGGGGCCGCGACGGCCCCCGAGCAGATCGCGGCGCTGCGTGAGATCCTCACGGGCGTCCGCCGGCGCGGCCACTGCGTCAACCGCGGCGAGATCGACGACGGGCTCGCCGGCCTCGCGGTGCCGATCGCGGTGCCGCAGCACGGCATCGCGGCGAGCCTCAGCCTGGTCGTCGAGGCGGCCCGGCTCGATGCGGCGCTGGAGCACCGGCTGCTGCTGCTGCTCGTCGCCTCCGCCGGTCTCTTGGCGGAGCAACTGGACGCACCGCTCGTCGGGCGGGCCGCCGATGTCGCGGGGGCCGGAGCGCCGTGACGCCGCTCGTCTGCGACGTCGCGATCGTCGGCGCCGGGCCGACCGGGCTGACGCTCGCCAATCTGCTCGGCCGCGCAGGCGTGTCGGTGGTGCTGGTCGAGCGCAACGAGGGCACGGTGCGCGAGCCGCGCGCCGTCTCGATCGACGACGAGTCGCTGCGCACCCTGCAGGCCGCCGGCCTGATCGACGCGGTGTTGGCCGACGTCGCGCTCGACTACGGCTCGCGCTATTTCGGGCCGGACGGCCGGCGCTTTCTCGCCGTCGAGCCCTCCGGCCGCGACTACGGCTTTCCCAAGCGCAACGCCTTCGAGCAGCCGCGCCTGGAGGCGACGCTGCGCGCCGGCCTGTCCCGCTTCGCCGGCGTCACGACGCTGTTCGGCCACGCCTGCGAGTCCGCCGCCGAGGACGCGACGGGCGTGACGCTGATGTTGCGCGATCCGGCCGGCGCCGCGGTGGAGCTGCGTGCAAAGTATCTCGCGGCCTGCGACGGCGGGCGCAGCATGTTCAGAAAGCTGGTCGGCGCCACCATGACGGGCTCGACCTACCGGCAGCGCTGGCTGATCGTCGACCTCGCCGCCACGAAGGAGCGGCTGCGCCAGACCCGCGTGGTCTGCGATCCGGCGCGCCCGCTGATCACGTTGCCGGGGCCGGGCGGCATCCGTCGCTACGAGTTCATGCTGCGCGACGACGAGGACGACGCGGCCGCGACCGAGCCGGACTTCGTGAGGCGCCTGCTCGCGGCGCACGGGCCGGATGCCGACGCGCCCGTGGTGCGGCGGCAGGTCTACGTCTTCCACGCCCGCATCGCCGATCGCTGGGCCACGGCCCGCATCCATCTGGCCGGCGACGCCGCGCATCTGTCGCCGCCGTTCGCCGGGCAGGGGATGAACAGCGGGCTGCGCGACGCCCACAATCTCGCCTGGAAGCTCGCCGCCGTGGTGAAGGGCGAGCTCGGCGACGCGCTGCTCGCCACCTATCAGGTCGAGCGGGCGCCGCACGCCTGGGCGCTGATCAGGCTCGCCACGACCATGGGGCGGGTGATGATGCCGACCTCGCCGCTGCAAGGCGCGCTGGTGCGCAGCGCGTTCCGGCTCGCCGGCCTGGTGCCGCCCGTGCAGGCCTGGTTCGCCCAGATGAAGTACAAGCCGAAGCCGTTCTACCGCGACGGCGTCGTGCAGGCCGCGGACGACGGGCTCGGCGTCGCCGGCCGCATGCTGCCGCAGCCGGAGCTGGAGCGGCCCGACCGCAGCCGCTGCCGCCTGGACGCGTGTCTGGGCGACGGTTTCGCCCTGCTGGCCTGCGGCCGCGACGCCCAGGCGGTGCTCGCGGCGGTGCCGCTCCAGGCCCTCGCACTGCCGGGGCTGAGCCGCCTCGCCGTGCTGCCGCCCGACTGCAATCCCGATCCGGCGCAGGCCGGCGTGCCGGGCGGCCGCGACGTCGCGGGGCTTCTCGACGGTTGGCTCGGCGGCCGCGCGGCGCTGCTACTCGTTCGGCCGGACCG
>NZ_NPEX01000250.1 GCF_003258865.1 Rhodoplanes roseus
CTGCGCAGCGAGACCTCAGTCCTGGGGCGGACCGGCGCTCGCACCCTCGTCGGCCTGCTCGTTCGCCGGACCTTCGCCGCGCGCGCCGCGATGGCGCCGGCGCCGGCGATGCAGCGGGAAGCGGTCGCCGCCGCCGGCTTGGGGAGCCGGCGTCTCGAAGCCGCCGCCCTGGCCGAAACTCGGCGCGGCCTGCTGCGGCGCCGCACCCCCCGTCACGAAGGACGGCAGCCGGTCGATCCCCTCGTCGGCGTTCGCCGGAGGCTGCTGCTGCTGGCGCACGTAAGGCTGCTCGCGGGGCACGAAGAACTGCGCGTCGCGCGGCAGATAGGGCTGCGGGTCGCGTGTTCCGAAGGCCGGCTGCTCGCCCGGTCCCGGCGGCTGATCGTCGTCGTCGTCGTAGCCGTCGTCGCGCGAGTCCGCCGCGCCGCCCTCGCCGCGATAGAACGGCGTCGTCTGGCGGAACTGCTCGTTCGCCGTGGCGATCAGGCGGAGATAATGCTCGGCGTGCTGAAAATAGTTCTCGGCCGAAACCGGGTCGCCGGAGGATTGCGAGTCCCGGGCCAGCTGCATGTACTTCTCGGCGATGTGCGACGCGGTCCCGCGGATCTTCACGTCCGGGCCGTTCGACTCGTACACCCGGGTGAGCGGATTGTGGCTCTTGCGGTTGCGCCCTCGCATGCGCTTGTTGTTCTGACCGTTTCTCATGTTCGGCTTTCGGCCACCTCTGATTGCGGCGGTCGCTCCGCCGATGACATCAATGGTTGCATGGACCGGCTCACGACCGATCGTCACCGACTGCGACCGCTGCAGCCGATGCTCACGGGTGCCCGGAGGCGCTCCGCAATTCACAGTCCGATGGCTCAGCTTGTGACCGCAGCATTTGCCTGCGGCCGTGCCAACCTCTCACGATGCCCACGGCGCTCTTGGTCACCAAACCGTGAGCGCACGCCGGAGCCGCTGAAGTACCTCGATCCCGAGTGGTGCAGCACCAACCCTGTTCATCGGATTTTGCTGACCGCTTGTCACGCTGCCTGCCACGCCGAGCCTTGCTCCGGGCTTCCTGTACAGCGTCTCAACCCCAACCCAGGTCGATTCCGTAAGCGGAACCTAGTCGCTCCCACCGGATAATCAAGCTCTTTTTTGTCGGCGTTTGGGAAAGACTTTCAAATTTGTATATCAGGTTTGCTGTTGTGCCATGACGGCCCGCGGAACTCCGCAAAGATCCGGATGCGGTGCCCGATCCACGACGAGTCCGGCCGTGTCGAACAAAGCGACAACCGCCTCGAGCTGGCCGATACCGATCTCGACCACCAGCGTTCCGCCCGGCGCGAGCAGCCGGCGCGCGTCGGCGGCGATCGCGCGATAGGCGTCTAGCCCGTCCGGTCCACCATCGAGCGCGAGGCGCGGGTCATGGTCGCGGACCTCCGGTGCGAGCGTCGGGATCACGATGCTCGGGATGTAAGGCGGATTGGAGACGACGAGGTCGAGGCCGCCGGCGAGCGCCGATCCGAGATCGCACGCCACGAAGCGCGCGCGCCCGGTCAGGCCGAGCCGCCCGGCGTTGTGGCGCGCGACACGAAGCGCCGGGAGGCTCACATCCGTGCCGACGCCGAGCGCGTCCGGGAGTTCGGAGAGGAGCGCGAGCAGCAGCGCGCCCGAGCCGGTGCCGAGATCGGCGATCCGGCGCGCGGCGCGGCGTGGCCCGGCTGCGTCGATCGCGGCGAGCGCCACCTCGACCACGGTCTCGGTGTCGGGCCGCGGATCGAGCACGTCCGGCGTCACGACCAGCGGCAGGCTCCAGAACTCCTTGCGTTCGATGATGCGGGCGACCGGCTCGTGCGCCAGCCGGCGCCGTCCCAGCGCGGTGACGCGGGCCGCCTCCTCGTCGCTCAGCGGGCGATCGGCGGCCGCCGCCAGCGCCGCGTGATCGAGGCCGAGCGCATGACCGATCAGCAGGCGCGCGTCGAGCTCGGGCGAGTCGAGATCCGCGGCGCGAAACGCCGAGGCGATCGCCCGCCGTGCCGACGCGATGGTCGCGCCGGCCGCGATCAGCTCGTCCATCGGGTCCACAGCGCCACGAGCGTCGCGACATGGCCGGTCCAGAGCAGTGTCGCGATCAGCACGGCGGTCGCGAGCCCGAGCTGGACGAGCCGGCCCTGCCAGGTGCGCGGGGTGAGCATCCGGGCGAACCGGTGTCGCCAGCGAAGAGGAAAGCGCGGCTTGTGCATGGTCACATCCGCCGTGCAACGGCTGCGCGGAGCGTCACGCCGCTCCGCCTTCGGCGGCGAGCAGCGCCGCGTTGTTCTCGGTCACGAGGGCGTCGACGATCTCACCGAGCGCCTCGCCTTCCATCACCTGCGGCAGCTTGTAGAGCGTCAGGTTGATGCGATGGTCGGTGACGCGTCCCTGCGGGAAGTTGTAGGTGCGGATGCGTTCCGAGCGGTCGCCCGAGCCGACCTGGCCGCGGCGCTCCGCGGCGCGCTCGGAATCGCGCTTCTGCCGTTCCTGATCGTAGAGCCGGGCGCGCAGCATCGCCATCGCTTTCGCGCGATTGCGGTGCTGCGAGCGCTCCTCCTGGACGAACACGACGATGCCGCTCGGGACATGGGTGACCCGGATCGCCGACTCGGTCTTGTTGACGTGCTGGCCGCCGGCGCCGCTCGACCGCATGGTGTCGATCTTGAGATCCTTGTCGTCGATCGCGATGTCGACGTCCTCGACCTCGGGCAGCACCGCGACGGTCGCGGCCGAGGTGTGGATGCGGCCGGAGCCCTCGGTGTCGGGCACGCGCTGCACCCGGTGCACGCCGGACTCGAATTTCAGCCTGGCGAAGGCGCCGACGCCGCGGATCTCGGCGATGATCTCCTTGTAGCCGCCCATGGTGCCTTCGCTGGCCGACAGGATCTCGGTCTTCCAGCCCTGTTGGGCGGCGAAGCGCTCGTACATGCGGAACAGGTCGCCGGCGAACAGCGCCGCCTCGTCGCCGCCCGTGCCGGCGCGGATCTCGACGATGACGTTGCGCTCGTCCATCGCATCCTTGGGGATGAGCGCGACGCGAATGTCCTCCTCGAGGCGCTGCCGCGTCTGCTCGAGCGCCGTCTTCTCGTCGGCGGCGATGCTGCGCATCTCGGCGTCGCTTCCCGGGTCCGCCGCGATCGCCGCGACGTCGTCGATCTCGCGCAGCAGCTCCTTGTAGCGTGTCACCTTCTCGACGATCGGATCGAGCTCGGCGAGCTCCCGCGAGAGCTTGACGAAGGTCTCGGGCGGCAGCTTGCCGGCGAGCTCCGCCTGGAGCGCGGCGTGGCGCGTCACCAGCGTGTCGAGCTTGGCTTGCGGCAGCATGGCGGCATCGCCTCAGAGGGTCAGGCCTTCGGCCTCGGCGAAGGCAGTGAGCTTGTCTCGCACCGAGGCGCTGCCGAGCGGCAGCGCCATCAGCGAGGCGACCAGGCGCTCGACCTTGCCGGCGTCCAGGTCGAGCAGCATCGCCTTCACCGGACCGACCGCCGAGGGCAGCACCGAGAAGGCGCGGAAGCCGACCGCGATCAGGGCGAGCGCGCCGATCGGCTTGGAGGCGAGCTCGCCGCACAGCGTCACCGACTTGCCGTGTGCATTGGCGCGCTCGACGATGAGCCTGAACACGCGCAGCACCGGCACCGACAGCGGATCGAAGCGGTTGGCGACCCGGGCATTGCCCCGGTCCGCCGCGAACATGAATTGCAGCAGGTCGTTGGAGCCGACCGAGAGGAAGTCGGTCCGCTCCAGCAGCTCGTCGAGCTGGAACAGCAGCGAGGGCACCTCCAGCATGGTGCCGACCTCGACGCGCTCGGGCAGCCGATGGCCGTGGCGGCGCAGATGCGTCAGCTCGCGCTCGACCAGGCCCTTGGCCTCGTCGAACTCGCTCACCATCGCGACCATCGGGAACATGATGCGCAGCTCGCGGCCGGAGGCGGCGCGCAGCATGGCGCGCACCTGGCTGCGCAGCAGCCCGGGACGGTCGAGGCCGAGCCGGATCGCCCGCCATCCGAGCGCCGGGTTCTCCTCCTCGTAGTTGCGCATGTAGGGCAGCACCTTGTCGCCGCCGATATCGAGCGTGCGGAACACCACCGGCTTGCCGCCGGCCGCGTCGAGCACGTTGCGATAGAGCGCGAGCTGCTCGCTGGTGCGCGGGAACTGTGCCGCCACCATGAACTGCAGCTCGGTGCGGAACAGTCCGATGCCGGCCGCGCCGGTCTCGGCGATGTGCGGCAGGTCGACCGGCAGGCCGGCATTGATCATCAGCGTGATCGGCTGGCCGTCCTTCGTAACGGACGGCCTGTCGCGCAGGCTGAGATACTGCAGCTGCCGACGGGCCCGCAGCCGCACCCGCTCGACATAGGCCGCTTCCATGTCGGGCGTCGGCCGGACATGGACGTCGCCCGTGACGCCGTCGACGATGATGCCATCGCCGGGATCGACCAGGCCGGTGGCGTTCGGCACCTCGCCGACCGCGGCGATGCCGAGCGCGCGGGCCACGATGGCGACGTGCGAGTTCGGGCCGCCTTCCTCGATGATCAGGCCGCGCAGCCGGTTGCGGTCGTAGTCGAGCAGCGCCGCCGGGCCCATCGACCGCGCCACGATGATGGCGTGCTCGGGCAGCTTGTCGCGGGCCGGGGCGTGGTCGTAGCCGAGCAGCTGCCGCTGCAGCCGGTGGGCGAGGTCGTCGAAGTCGTGCAGGCGCTCGCGCAGATAGGGGTCGGTCTGGCGCAGCATGCGGGCGCGCGTGTCGGACTGCACGCGCTCGACCGCCGCCTCGGCGGTCAGGCCGGTGAGAACCGCCTCCTCGAGCTTGTGCACCCAGCCGCGGTCGTGGGCGAACATGCGGTAGGCCTCGAGCACGTCGCGGTGCTCGCCGCCTTCCGCCACCTCGCCGCTCTCCAGCATGAGGTCGAGCTCGGCCCGCAGCGTCTCGATGGCGACGCCGAGCCGGCGCAGCTCCTTCTGGACGTCGTCGGCGATGAAGTTGGTGATGACGACGCGCGGCTCGTGCAGCACCACGTGGCCGAGCGCGATGGCATCGGTCAGGGCCGCGCCGGAGACGTGCACGGGCCGGCGCACCGCCGGCTCGGCCCCGGGCTGGGCCAGCGAGGTGAGCTCGCCCGAGGCGATCATCTCGGCCAGCACCATCGCCGTGGTCTGGAGCGCCTCGACCTCTTCCTCGGAATAGGTTCGTCGCGCCCGGTTCTGGACGACCAGGACGCCCAGAGTGTTGCCGGCGCGCAGAATCGGCACGCCCAGGAACGAGCGGTAGATCTCCTCGCCGGTTTCCGGACGATACGAGAAGGCCGGGTGCGCCTGGGCGTCCGAGAGGTTGATCGGGCTCGCCTCGGTGGCGACCAGGCCGACCAGGCCTTCGTCCGACCGCATGACGGTCAGGTGGACGGCCTGCCGGTTGAGGCCCTCGGTGGCATAGAGCTCGAGCGTGCCGTCGACGCGCAGCACGTAGACGGAGCACACCTCCGCGACCATGTTCGCGGCGATCAGCACCACGATTTTGTCGAGGCGTTCCTGCGCGCTGACCGGCTCCGCCATCACCTCGCGGAGGCGCCGAAGCAGCACGCGCGGACCGCCCAGCGCGCCGCGCATCGCGTGAGGTCCTTCAGGGTCGCATCAACAAAGGCCGGCCGCGACGAGGCTGTCCGGTCCGGTTCGGGGAATCGCGCCGGAGCGGGCCGGGTCGTGCGATTCCCCCACGGCTATAGCCAATGCGCCGTGTGCGCTGCAAGCGAAAGGACGTGCTGCGGCGCAGCTCTTTTCCTTATTGTCCAACGCTTTGCGACTGAACGGCTTTGTCGGCCCGGGGCGGCGCCCTCGGGCGCCCTGCCGTGCCCCGGATCGGGCGGTCAGGCCTTGTCGAGCCCGTAGAGCGTGTGGAGCGTGCGGACGGCCAGCTCGGTGAAGGCGGCGTCGATGAGGAGCGAGAACTTGATTTCCGAGGTCGTGATGGCCCGGATGTTCACGCCGCGTTCGGCGAGCGCCCGGAAGGCGCTGGCGGCGACGCCCGCATGGCTGCGCATGCCGACCCCGATGACCGACACCTTGGATACCTCGGCGGCTGTGTCGAGCCGGGCGAAGCCGATGGCGGAGCGGGCCTTTTCGATCGTGTCCTTGGCCCGCTCGAAGTCCGCGGCCGTCACCGTGAAGGTCAGGTCCGTGGTCTTGCCGTCGGCCGACACGTTCTGCACGATCATGTCGACATTGATGTTTGCGTCCGACAGCGGGCCGAAGATGGCGGCCGCGACCCCGGGCTTGTCCTCGACGCTGCGGATCGAGATCTGCGCCTCGTCCCTGGAGAAGGCGATGCCGGTGACGACCTCGTGTTCCATGATCTCGGTCTCGTCGCAAATGAGGGTTCCGGGAGGAGTCCGGTGCGGATCGATGTCCTCGGGCTTGTCGAAGCTCGAGCGGACGAAGATGCGGACATTGTGGGTCATGCCGAGCTCGATCGAGCGCACCTGCATGACCTTGGCCCCGAGCGAGGCCATTTCCAGCATCTCCTCGAAGGCGATCTTGTCGAGCCGGCGGGCCTTCGGCACCACCCGCGGATCCGTGGTGTAGACGCCGTCGACATCGGTGTAGATGTCGCAACGGTCGGCCTTGATGGCGGCGGCGAGCGCCACGGCCGAGGTGTCGGAGCCGCCGCGGCCGAGCGTGGTGATCCGCCCGCTCGCGGGATGGATGCCCTGGAAACCGGCGACGACGGCGACCTGCCCGGCCTTGAAGCCGGCGACCAGCGGGCCGCCCTCGATGCCCTCGATGCGGGCCGAGCCGTGCTGGTCCGAGGTCTCCAGCGGAATCTGCCAGCCCTGCCAGGACCGGGCCGGAATCCCGAGCGCCTGCAAGGCGATGGCGAGGAGCCCGGAGGTCACCTGCTCGCCCGAGGCGACGACGGCATCGTACTCGGCCTGATCGTGCAGAACCGAGATGTCGCGGCAGAACTTGACCAGCTGATTGGTGGCGCCTGCCATGGCCGAGACCACGACGGCGACCTCGTGGCCGGCGTCGACCTCGCGCTTGACGTGCCGGGCCACATTGCGGATGCGATCGATGTCGGCGACGGAGCTGCCGCCGAACTTCATGACGAGGCGGGCCATGGCGAGTAGATCGTCCTTCGAAATCCACGGCACCGGCGGACATGCATGCGCGAGGCTTGCATCGCCCTGATCCCGGCGCGAAAAAGGCGCGTATACATAACGGCGGGGGGCCACGAAGGCAACGGCCCTGCGGTATTGCGGCATTGCCCACAGAGCAGCATTGGACGGCGCCATGAGCACGGGTCTCGAGACGGCAAGCACGGTCGACAGGGCCGAGATCGCGCGATTCGAGGCGATCGCCGAGACCTGGTGGGATCCCCGCGGCAAGATGGCCACGCTGCACAAGTTCAACCCGATCCGGGTGGGCTGGGTGCGGGATGCGGTCTGCACCCGGTTCGGCCGCGACCCGAAGCGGATCGACTGCCTGACGGGGTTGCGGTTTCTCGACATCGGCTGCGGCGGCGGCATCCTGTCGGAGCCGCTGGCGCGGCTCGGCGCCGAAGTGGTCGGGGCCGATCCGGCGACCACCAATATCGAGGTGGCGAAGCTCCACGCGGCCAAGAGCGGACTGACGATCGACTATCGCAACACCACGGCCGAGGCTTTGGCGGAGGCGGGCGAGCGCTTCGACGTGGTGCTGGCCATGGAGGTCGTGGAGCACGTCACCGACGTGCCGCTGTTCGTCTCGGTCTGCGCCGGCATGGTGAAGCCGGGCGGCCAGATGTTCGCCGCGACGCTCAACCGCACGCTCAAGAGCTGGGCGCTGGCGATCGTCGGCGCCGAGTACGTGCTGCGGTGGCTGCCGGTCGGCACCCACCAGTGGGACAAGTTCGTCACGCCCCAGGAGCTCGAGACCGCGATGGAGCGGGCCGGCCTGACCGTCAGCGGCGAGAGCGGCGTGATCTACAACGTCCTGGCCGACCGCTGGCAGCTCTCCCGCGACATGGACGTCAACTACATGCTCTCGGCCGAGAAGGCGGGGTAGGGCGGGGCCCCGGCGCGGGGGTCGTCATCCTGAATCGCCCCTCATGGTGAGGAGCGCCCGAAGGGCGCGTCCCGAACCATGTGGCCCGTGCCCGATGCGGCCTCCCGGGCCGCCCTCGCCCCTTCGAGACGCCGCCTTCGGCGGCTCCTCAGTGTGAGGACGGACGAGGGCTGCCCGCGGGCGGGCCTTCGTCGGTGCGAGTCGGCCTCGCCGACGTGTTCGGAACGAACCATCTCCCCGAAACGAAACCGGCCCGCTTGCGCG
>NZ_NPEX01000251.1 GCF_003258865.1 Rhodoplanes roseus
GACGGTCGCCCCCGCCCCGGCCGTCACGCCGGCGACCGCGGCCGGATTGCCCGAGCTGCAGCGCCTGCCCTGCGCCAAGGTGACCATGCGGCGCGACGGCGGCGGCGCCGTCCTGTCCGGCTTCGTCGCCTCGGTCGAGGATCTCGACACGGTCCGGCGGGCCGCCGCGGCACGCCCCGGCACCGTGGTCGGCGACGTGCTGGTGGCGCCGTGGCCGCAATGCGAGGCGATGCAGACGCTCGACGACGCGCTGGCGGCCGGCGACCGGCCGACCGTGGCGCTCGGCGGCAGCGGCATGCTGCGCGACGGCGACGCGCTGCGCATCGCGGTGCGCACACCGAGCCGGCCGCGTTATCTCTACGTGTCCTACGTGCAGGTCGACGGCTCGCTGGTGCATCTCGCCCAGCCGCGCGGCAGCGCGCCGGAGCCGGCCGAGGCGGGCCGAACGCTGGTGTTCGGCGACGGCTCGGACGGCCGCGCCCGCGCCACCGTGAGCGCGCCGTTCGGCCGCGAGATGATCATCGCGATCTCCTCGGCCACACCGCTGTTCCCGCGCGAGCTGCCGACCCGGCAGACCGAGCGCGAGTACCTCTCCGCGCTGCGGCGAGCGCTGGTCTACCAGCCGTCCGCCGCGGCTTCGGGCGGCCCGCCGCAGCGCGACGTCGCCGCCACCGTGCTGAGCCTGCAGACCCGCGCCCGCTGACCACCTGGACGCGAGCGCCGCCCCGGTCTAGCGCGACTAACCCCTCGTCATCCGACTGTCATATCCCAGCCGCTACTTGAGGCCGGGGATGTCGTAAAAACGGGGGCCGTGATGGCGCGTTTTCTCGCGGGCGTGAGCCGTGTGTCGTTGATCGCCGCAGTCGCCGCCCTGGCGGCGCCCGCGACAGCTCTCGCCGCCGACGTCACGGTCCCGGCCGGCACCACCGACACGACGGCCAAGACGCTGACCGACGGCACGCGCCTGATCGTCGAGGCGACCGGCGCCCTGTCGGTGAGCGGCGCGACGGCGGTGTCCTCCACGGTCGCCACCACGACCGGCATCACGATCCAGAACGCCGGTACGATCCAGTCGACCAACAGCAGCGGCCGCGCCGTCAACATCGGCGGCAGCAACGGCAACCTGCGGCTGATCACCATCACCAACGCCGCGACCGGCGTGATCACGTCGACCAACGACGCCATCCGGGTCAATGTCTCGCCGTCGAGCGCCAGCGTGATCACGATCGACAATGCCGGGCTGATCTCGTCGACGAGCAGCGGCCAGGCGCTCGACCTCGACGCGATCGCCTCGGCCGCCACCGTCACCATCGTCAACCGGTCGACCGGCACCATCTCGGCCGCCGACAACGACGCCATCCGGCCGGGCAACAACTTCACCATCACCAATTACGGCCGGATCATCGCCGATGCGGTCGCGGTGCCGACCGACCGGCCGAGCGCCGACGCCATCGACCTGCAGGACGAGCACACCGGCACGGTCTACAACTACGGACTGATCTCGGGCGCCAAGAGCGGCATCAACGCCGGAACCAACAGCAGCCCCACGGTGTACAACTACGCCGACGGGACCATCACGGGCCGCGACGGCTCCGGCATCGGCTCCGACTACACCGCGACCGTGTACAACTGGGGCACCATCACCGGAACCATCGACACCACCTCGGCGCGCGGCGACGGCGACGGCATCGACGTCGACCACACGGCGACGATCGTCAATTACGGCCTGATCCAGGGCCTCGGCGCGAAGGGCTACGACGAGGACGGTCGCCTCAACCGCAGCGAGGGCATCACGATCGGCGGCGGCACGATCGACAACTACGGCACCATCTCGGGCGCCGACTACGGCATCACGGTCGGCAACGACCACAACACCGGCGGCTCCCGCAGCGGCTACGCCTCGACGACGATCGTCAACTCCGCCGGCGCCACCATCGTCGGGCTGAACGGCTACGCCGTCCGCCTCGAGAACAAGACCGGCACGGCCGCCGACAACGACACGCTCGTCAACTACGGCACCATCGTCGGCAACGGCACCATCCCGAACCCGACCGCCGCCGTGACCCTGCAGGACGGCAGCGTCGACCCGAACACGGTCGGGACGCTCGACGGCGTCACCTACACGTCGGGCTCCGGCTCCGCGCGCTTCATCCTCGGCGACGGCTCGGCGATCCAGATGGGTGAAGGCGCCGACGGGCTGACCAACCACGGCACCATCATCGGCAATACCGGACGCGCCATCAACATGGAGGGCGGCGACGACAGGGTGACGATCGGGGCGGGCTCGAGGATCGTCGGCCTGGTCAACGGCGGCGCCGGCACCGACACGCTCGACTACCTGAAGGTCGGCCTCGGCGACGCCAAGAAGGCCGCGCTGCTGGCGGGCCAGACCGTCAATATCGGCGGCACGCTGTACACGAGCTTCGAGCAGTTCACCGGCGTGTCGCGGTCGTTCTCCTCCTACGCGACCAGCGGCGCGACGAGCGGCATCGCCTGGGCGCTCGACAACGGATCGACCACGACCAGCGCGAGCCTCGCCACCCAGACCCTGATCGACCGGGTCGCGACCGCGACGGACGTCGCCGGCGCAATGGCGCAACTGACGCCGCGCGCCTTCCAGACCTTCACGACGATCGGCCTCGACACGATGCTGCGGACCACCGACACGATCGGCCAGCGCCTCACCCATGCGCGGCAGGGCATGGCGGGATTCGAGATGCGTGGCCTCGACGCGGTCGCGGCGCTGGTCGACGGCAACCGGGCGACCGCCGGCCTCGACCCGCTGCTCGACCCGACGACGGCGACGGCGTTCGCTTCGGCGACGCCGACCGGAGCCGCATCGTCCGCCTTCGCGGCGCTCGACCGCACCCCTGGCGGCATGCCGGTCAAGGCGATGGGTGTGCCGGTGGCGCCCGAATCGCCGTGGGGCGGCTTCGTCCAGGGCAGCGCCGCCACGGCGCGACAGAGCGCTTCGGCGACCTCGCCGGCGATGCGCTATCGCACGGCCGGGGTGACGGCCGGCGTCGACTATCGCCTCTCCCCCGAGCTCCTGATCGGCGTGCTCGGGGCTTACGGCCGCACCAACGCCGACCTGGACGACATCGGCAGCTCCGGCGCCGTGACGACATGGCTCGGCGGCGTCTACGGCGGCTGGCGCGGCGCGAGCTGGTTCGCCCAGGGCGCCGTGCTTTACGGCCGCAGCGACTACGACAGCACCCGCGTCGCGCTCGGCACGGCCAACACGAGCAGCACGGCCGGCGATCAGTTCGCCGCGCAGGGCGCGGTCGGCACCGACGTGCGGCTCGGCCATACTGTCCTGACCCCGGAGCTCGGCCTGCAATACACCCGGGTGACGATCGACGCGTTCACCGAGACGGGCGACGCCGCCCTCTCGGTCGGCGACGACACGGCCGACTCGCTGCGCAGCACTCTCGGCATGCGCGGCCGCACCGACTGGCACACCGGGCTCGGGCTGGTGACGCCGGAGTGGCGGGCGTTCTGGCAACACGAGTTCCTGGATCCGAGCCGGACCCTGACGGCCACCTTCGTCGACCAGGCGTTGCCGCTGAGCTTCGGCACCACGGTCGGCGGCCCGGGGCGCGACTTCGGCGTGCTCGGCGTCGGCCTCACCGCCGTCGTCGCCGAGCGCCTGCAGGCCTCGCTCGGCTACGACGTGAAGCTCGGCGCCGACGACTACGTGGCGCACGTCGTCAGCGGCCGGTTCCGCATGGCGTTCTGACGGCGCGGGCGCGAGCCGCCGACGCGGCGCGCGAAAGCGTCAGGATTCCCGGAACCACAGCCGCGGCTGCGGCACGTCCCGCGGCTCGGGCTCGCGGGGCTGGCGCGGCTCGGGCGTGGCACGGCGGACCCAGTTGGTGGTCGTGTCGGCTGCCGGAGCCAAGGTGGTGCGCTCCGCCGCCGTCGGCGGGGCCTGCTCGCGGGCGTCCGGCTCGGCGGAGGTGCGGCGCTGCGACTGCCAGACCTCGGCGAGATAGCGGGCGCCGAGCAGCACCACGACAGCGCCGACCAGCGCCACCAGGATGATCGCGAAGTTCGTGGTGTCCGCCGCGATGCCGAGCTTCGGCGCGGCCGCCGCGCCCGCGATGGCGCCGACCACGCCGGCGGCGACGTCGCCGAGCGTCCCCAGGCCCGTGTCCCCGGACATCATCCGGCCGAGAAATCCGACCGCGGCGCCGACCAGCGCGACCAGGAGAAGCGTTTCGAAGGACAGATTCATCGGGGGTCTCCGTAAGGTTGCGATCTCGAACTGCGACTGTTCCACGCCGCCGACGCCTGGGCCACGGTGGCGGCCGCGAGCAGACGCGCGCGCTCGCGCCGCACGCGAGACAGCAGGGGTCCGAGCATCAACTTCGCGAGCCGCCGGCCTGTTCCGGAACCCGCCACACTGACCCCGCGACGGCGTGCCGCGCGCACCATGGGTGGTCACGCCTCCCAGAGCGCCCGTGCCAGCGACCGGATGCGGACGAGCAGGCGCGTCAGTCGCCGGCCCCGTCCCCGCCGCGGTTCCGGGTCCGGGTCGGCGAGCCGCAGGCCGATCCGGGTGGCGCGCCCGCCGGCCTCGGCATTGACCACCAGGGCAATGGCGCCGAGCGGCAACACGTCGCCCGGATGGGGCGGATGACCGAGCTGGCTCGCGACATGGTCGGCCAGCGTGACGTCGCGATCGGCCGACGCGATGTCGAGCCCGTAGATCTCGCCCAGCGCCCCGAGCGTCACCTCGGCGCCGACGACGAAGTCACCCAGCAGCCGCGGGTCGGGCGCCGGCGGCGGCGGCATCTCGACGAAGAAGCGATCGAGCGCCTGCGCCTTCTCGGGCGGTGCCAGCAGATAGATGTGATCGCCCGGCTTGATCGCGCCGGCTTCGGCGGCGGCGAGCACGCGCTGGTCGCGGACGACCAGCACGGGCTTGGCCCAGGACGGCACGATCTTGCGCCGCAGATAGGGATTGCTGGTGCCGACGTGATAGCCGACCAGCTCCTGCTCGAGCTGGCCCGGGAGATCGAGCTCGACCCGGCGCGGCGCCGGCTCGGCGCGCGGCAGCGCGATGCGCAGGAGCTTCGCCGCGGGTGCCAGCGTCCAGCCCTGCACCAGCAGCGACACCAGCACCACCACGAATCCGATGTTGAAATAGAGCTCCGCCCGCGGCAGCTCGACCAGCAGCGGGATCGAGGCGAGGAAGATGCCGACCGCGCCGCGCAGCCCGACCCAGGAGATGAAGGCGCGCTCGCGCCAGGAGAAGCGGAACGGGGCGAGGCAGAGGAACACGGCGACGGGCCGGGCCACGAACATCAGCGTCGCGGCGACGGCGAGCGCCTGCAGGCCGCTGGCGAGCAGCCGCTCCGGCCAGGCGAGCAGGCCGAGCAGCACGAACATGGCGATCTGAGCGAGCCAGGTCGCCGCGTCCAGGAAGGCGATGACGGTGTTGTGGGCGCGGGTCGGCCGGTTGCCGACGATCAGCCCGGCCAGATAGACGGCCAGGAAGCCCGAGGCGTGCACCGCCTGGGCGACGCCGAACACGGTCAGGGCCGCCGTCGTCACGAAAGGCGCGTGAAGTCCCTGCGGCAGCGCCAGCCGGTTGAGCGCCAGCACGGTGGCGCGCCCGCCCAGCAGGCCCAGCGCGGCGCCGCCGAAGCCCTGGCCGAGCAGGCTCGCGACGACGACGGGCCACGGCCGGTCGCCCATCACCAGAAGCTCCACCAGCAGGATGGTGAGGAAGATCGCGAGCGGATCGTTGGTGCCGGACTCGATCTCGATCGTCGCGGCGACGCGCGGGCGCAGGCGCAAGCCGCGGCCGTGCAGCAGGAAGAACACGGCGGCCGCGTCCGTGGAGGCGACCACCGCGCCGACCAGCAGCGACTCCAGCCAGTTCAGCCCGAGCATCCACACCACCACCGGGGCGGTGAGGGCCGCGGTCATGAACACGCCGACGGTGGCCAGCGTCAGCGACGGCGCCAGCACGCTGCGGAAGGTGCTGAAGCGGGTGCGCAGGCCGCCGTCGAACAGGATCAGTGCGAGGGCGACCGAGCCGACCGTGTAGGCGAGCCGCACGTCGTCGAAGCGCACGCCACCGGGCCCGGCCTCGCCCGCCACCATGCCGACGAGGAGGAAGACGAGGAGCAGCGGCGCCCCGAACCGCAGCGCGACGAGGCTCGACATGATGCCGGCAAGGACCAGAAGGGCGCCGAGCAGGATGGAGAGACTGACGGTGTCGAGAGCATCCATCGGGCCTGCGGGAACGTCCTTCGGTCGCGTGAACGGGATTCGTCACACGATACGGGGGATCGTCCCGGGGGACCAGCGTGAGCTGGCAGAGGCGAGGGTCGTCGCCGCTTCTGGATGTCGCACCGAACTTGTCTCCGCATGGTGAGGAGCGCTTCGGAGGAGCGCGTCTCGAACCATGTGGCCGCCCTCGCCCTTCGAGACGCCGCCGTCGGCGGCTCCTCGGGGCGAGGGCGGAGTGAGGCCGATCCCGCTCAGAACCCGACCTTGTCGGCGCCTTTCAGCGCCAGGATCTCGCGCGCCTCGTCCGGCGTCGCGGCCTGGAGGCCGAGGCCCTCGATGATCTGCTTCACCTTCGTGACCTGCTGGGCGTTGCTCTCGGCGAGCTTGCCGGGGCCGATCCACAGCGAGTCCTCGAGGCCGACCCGCACATTGCCGCCCATCGCGGCGGACGTCGCGGCGATCGGCATCTGGGCGCGGCCGGCGCCGAGCACGGACCAGCGATAGGTGTCGGGACCGAGCAGCCGGTCGGCGGTGCGGCGCATCATCTGCACGTCCTCGGGATGCGTGCCGATGCCGCCCAGGATGCCGAACACCGACTGCACGAACAGCGGCGGCTTCACCAGGCCGCGCTCGAGGAAATGCGCCAGATTGTAGAGATGGCCGATGTCGTAGCACTCGAACTCGAACCGCGTGCCGTTGTCCAGACAGGTCTTCAGCACGAACTCGATGTCCTTGAAGGTGTTGCGGAAGATGAGATCCCGGGTGCCCTCCAGATAGGGCTGCTCCCAGTCGTGCTTGAACGACTTGAAGCGGTTCAGCATCGGGAACAGGGCGAAGTTGATCGACCCCATGTTGAGGCTGGCGAGCTCGGGCTTGTGCACCGCCGCCGGCTGGACGCGCTCCGCCACCTGCATGGTGGGGGCGCCGCCCGTGGTGATGTTGATGATCGCGTTGCAGCCCGCCTTGATGGCCGGCAGGAATTTCGCGAAGGCCTCCGGCGACTGGTCGGGCCGCCCGGTCTCGGGGTTGCGGGCGTGCAGATGCACGATGGCGGCGCCGGCCTCGGCGGCACCGATCGCCGAGCGGGCGATCTCGTCCGGCGTCACCGGCAGATGGGGCGACATCGACGGCGTGTGGATGGCGCCCGTGATGGCGCACGAGATGATGACCTTGCCCTTGGTCGCGGTCTTGGTCGCGGTCTTGGTCGCGGAGCTGGCCGCGGTGGTGCCCGACATGCTGGTGCCCTGTTCCTTGGTTGCGATGGTCGTGCGGGACCCAAACGGTCCCCCTCTCCCCGGCGGGCGCGCCGCACGTTCTCGGACGTCTCGTGGCGTGGGTCGCGCTCCCCGAGGGGGAGCTTACATGGTTCGGCCGGCGAGACCAGGGCTCGTGTGAGGTCGGTCACACAGGCCGGCGGGCGGCCTGAACGCGGGGCTTCGGGGCGACGACACATGGACAATCGCGGCGTCGCCGCAGTCCAGCCCGAAGGAGAAACACAATGTCGATCAAGACCAAGCTCGCCGCCCTCGCCCTCGTCGCCGCCACCGTCGCGGGGGGCGTCGCCGCCTCCACCAGCGAGGCGTCCGCCCAGCCGAAGTTCGGCCCCGCCCTCGGGTTCGGCATCGTCGCCGGCACGGCCATCGGGCTCGCCGCCGCCTCGTCGGCCTACGGTCCCGCCTACGGCTATTACGGTTACGGTCCGGGCTGCCGCTGGGCGCCCCGCTACAACGCCTGGGGCCAGTACGTCGGTTCGGTGAAGATTTGCGGCTGGTGACACGCCGCGCCGTTTGGAGCCGACCCCACGGACGGCCGTCGGCTGACGGGGTCAGGCGCGCCGAACGGCACGCTAGTGGGGTCGGTCCGGCCGGTTCCCCATGCCCCCCTCGCCGGCCGATCCCCTCGGCCCGCTCGGCTCTCCGCCGGGCGGGCCGTTCGCTTTTTGGCGAGCGGGCGCGGACTGCTGGACGTCAGGCGATGCGGGCGAGCCGGCGGGGCGCCGCGCCCGCCGAGGTGAGCTGGGTCTCGCGATAGGCGGCGCGGGCCTCGTCGGGCTCGGCGCGA
>NZ_NPEX01000252.1 GCF_003258865.1 Rhodoplanes roseus
CCCTCGACCCGTCACCCTGAGGTGCCCGGCGGAGCCGGGCCTCGAAGGGCGACGGCCCCGGCCGCATCCGTCGATGCTCGGGTTTCGCCCGAGCATCTCAGGACGAGGTCGAGGTCACAGGCCGCCGGTATCAGTACTTCGCCTGCAGCGGAGCCACGGGCGTGTTGAACAGGTAGTTCACGCCGAGCTTGGCGACGTGGGCGTCCTGGCTGACCGTGCGGTTGTCCACGGCCGCGAAGCCGCCCGGCAGGCCGAAGCTCGCGGTGTCGTCGCCGAGCGACACGTAGTCGTATTCGAGCTTCACCGACACGTTCGGCAGCAGCGCATGCTCGATGCCGGCTCCGACCGTCCAGCCCCAGCGGCCGGCGGTCGTCCGGTAAACGCCGCCGCCGTCGACGCCGACCAGGTTCAGCTCGCGGCTCTCACGGGCCCAGGCGCCGCCGCCCTTGACGTAGACGAGGTTGCGGGCGAACGCCCAGCCGGCGCGGCCCGTGAAGGTCGCGAGCGCGTCGAGCTGGCTGCGGCAATCGACGCCGCCGATCGCCGGGTTGAGGCCGACGAAGCAGGTGTTGGTGCCGTCGAAATTGGCGGCGCTGATGTCCGCCTCGGCGCCCAGCACCACGGATCCGATCTGGTGGTTGTAGCCGACCTGGCCGCCGGCCAGCCAGCCGCCGCTGCCGATGTCGTCGCCGAAGACCTGGGGACCGAACGGGTTGCTCCAGGTCTCGGCGGCATGGCCGCCGCCGACATGGAGGCCGGCATAGACGCCGGTCCAGCTCATCGCCGGGCCGGTCGCCAGCAGCGACGCGAACGGCCGCATCGCGCGGGTCGGCGTCACCGTGCCGGTCTGGCCGAAGCGGTAGTTCACGCCGAGCCGCACGTCCTGCACGGTCTGCTTCACGTCGACCGGGATGACGCCGCCGAACTGGTCGGTCATCGCCACCGACTTGGTGCCGAAGTCGGACCAGTTGTACTCGATCTTGGCCGTCACGTTCGGCATCAGGCCGTACTCGATGCCGGAGCCGAGCGTCCAGCCGGTGCGCGTCTCCTTGGCCGAGTAGGCGTTGGGGATCTCGTTGTAGAGCATCGACTGGTCGGTGCGCAGCCAGGCGACGCCGCCCTTGCCGTAGAGCAGCACGTTGCCGGAGGCCCAGCCGAGCCGGCCGGTCAGCATGCCGAGCCCGTCGGCGTGGACGTTGCAGGTGTAGATGCGGCCGCAGGAGGCGTTGCCGTCGAGGTCGCTCCAGCTCCAGCTTCCCTCGACGCCGACCACCCACTGGCCCATCTGATAGTCGGCGCCGACCTGGCCGCCCGCCACGATGCCGTCGACGTCGTTCCACACCTCGCGGCCCGTGCCGGTCGCCGTGGTCCACTCGGTGCGGCCCCAGGCGGCGCCGACATGGCCGCCCACATAGACGCCGGTCCAGCTCCAGCCGGGCGGCGCGGCGGCCGGCGCCTTGAAGACGCCGCCGGGGGCGGGCGTCGCGGCCTCGCCGCCCGTGCTGTCGAACATGTAGGAGGCCTGCAGGAAGCCGCCCCAGCGCTCGGCCGTGTATTTCATCGGCGAGTCGCTCACCTCGCCCGGGAACTGGGTCCGCGCGTCGGTCGTCGTGTAGTACCAGTAGCGGCCGCCGACGCCGACGTTCCACTGCGGCGTGATCATGTAGGACAGGATCGCTTCGAGCTGGCCGCCCCAGCCGTGGCCGGACTCGATCTGCGGATTGATGTCGGCGCGGTACCAGTGGTTGTCGTAACCGGTTCGGCTGGCATAGGGCAGGATCGCGCCGTCGACCTCGAGCCGGACCCGGTCGGTGAGCTGCACCTGCGTGTTGAGGCCGAGCGCGACGCCGCGCCAGGTCTCGGTCTCGCTCAGCCCCAGGAACCGTGTCGGGACGGCCGGTGCGCAGGTCTCGTCGGCGGCGATCTGGGCGCAGCCGAAGCCGTTGCCGCGCTCGTGGAAATAACGATAGCCGACATAGGCGCCGAGCTTGCCGGTGGGGCCGGTGAGGACGTTCCAGCCGACATCCGCGCTGGCGTAGCGCATGCGGCCGTCCTTCATGTCCGAGACGGTGTTCGAATAGACCACCTCGCTCGGGAAGTCCTCGTCGTGCAGGGTGCCGCCGGTGAGCGCGCCGGCGCCGAAATTGCCCTTCACGAAGAGCCCGCTGCGATGGTCGAAGCGGCCGAACGCCTCACCGGCGATGCCGGTCATGTCGTTGTAGCTGAGCCGCGAGTTGAGCCGGCCCGGATTGACGTTGTCCATCAGGTCCTTCTGGTACCGGCCTTCCGAGTACCAGACGCGCGTGCCGACCTCGACGGTCCAGGCCGGCACCGACGGCGCGACCGCCTTCACGGGGAAGCCGGCGCCGCCGGCGACGCCCGAGGCGGGCAGGCCGGGCAGGCCCCAGTCGAGCCGCCGGTTGAGACCGACCTTGACGCGATGGATCTGCTGGCGCGTGTCGATTTCCAGGCTCTCGGTCGGGCTGGAGATCGTCACCTGGTCGGTGCCGAAATGCAGGTAGTCGTATTCGAGCTTGGCCGACCAGGTCGGCGACACGGCGTATTCGACGCCGGCGCCGGCCGTCCAGCCGAACCGGTTGGAGTCGCCCTCGGCCGGGTTGTCGGCGTTGTAGGCCGTCACGATGTGCTTGGCGTGGGCGTAGGCGCCGCCGGCGCGGCCGTAGACGAGCACGTTGTCGAAGGTCCAGCCGGCGCGGCCGACCAGCGTGCCCATGGCGTCGATGCGGGTGTTGCACACCGCCTGCGCCATGGCGCAGCGGGCATTGCCGTCGAGGTCGGCGACGCTGCCTTCCAGCTCGACGCCCAGCACCCAGGGGCCGGTCTGATAGTTGTAGCCGATCTGCGCGCCGCCGAAGGCGCCGCCCGACGTGCCGGTGCCGCGGAAGCGCGGCAGCGCGGCGAGTTCGCCCGAGCCGCTCAGCCACTCGCTGCGGTCCCAGGCGTTGCCGGCATGGGTGCCGATATAGAGGCCGGTCCAGCTCCACACCGGGGCGGCGGGCGCGCGGGCCGGGATCTTGGCCGGCAGATCGGCCGCGACGGCCGGCACGGCCGCCACCACGAAGCTGATCAGTGAAACGCCTGCGAGCAAACCCGACCGCATTGCCATTCTGGTCCCCGTCCTGAATTCCGGCGGCACGATGGCAGGACCGGGGCCGGCCCCTCAACGCGCCCGGCGCTCCGTCAGGCGGGACTGTGTCGCGACGGCGGGGCAATGTGTCTGCAAGGATACACTTCTCCCGACCTCGCGTCGTGCTAGCCGATAAATAGCACTTATGGTTGGTGCGGCAGGACGCATTCTGCCCCGAAACGGTGGCAGCAACGCACCGTCGTGGCGGCTGGTCTCGCCTGCGGCGGCTCATTCGGCCGAATCACTCGCGTCTCGCGAGCCCGCCGGCTCTGGCGTTCGGGTCCACGCCGGCGGCGCCCGCGACCCTCCCGTCCGGCTTGCGCCCCCGACACCTCCAGCGCTAAGGATCCCCGCGTGGGGCGGTTAGCTCAGCTGGTAGAGCGGCACGTTTACACCGTGTAGGTCGGCGGTTCGAGCCCGTCACCGCCCACCATATGAAAACTAAGTTTCTGATTTTTCGTTATTATTCTCGCTGCTTCCCTCACCATCGCCTCCAGGTGAGGGAATAGAAGTTCCGTCCACGTTCTCGGTCATCCGGCGCGATCCCGACAATCCAAGGCGCTCGCGATCGGCGGAGCGCGTATAGAGTTCGGCCATTCGGCTGCTCGTCCAGCCGCATGCGGCCTGCAGCTCTTTGCTTGTCGCCCCTTCCTCGGCAAGCCGAGAGGCATACCATTTGCGGAGACCGTGCGCTGACTTCTCCACCTTTGCGGCGCGACACACGTCCCGGAACCAGTTCCCAAAACTCTCGACCACAAAGGCGGAGCCGTTAACGTTGGTGATGAAGGTTAGATCCCCGACAGGTCCGGCCTCGATTGTCGCTGCAAGTGCTGGCGGCATGGAAATTGTCACGGGCTCGCCCGTCTTTTGCGTTCGGAGTCGGATGATTCCGTTTCGCACATGCTGGCGACCAAACAACACCGCGTCGCTTCGCCGGAAGCCGGTGTACCGGAGCACGTCAAAGGCGACTCGTTCCCGCGTTCCGAGCGGATACTTGGCTTCGAACTTCTCGACGTCGTCGGCCGTCCATACTGGAAAGCCGATGCTCTTTTTCGGCGTCGGCGCCTTAACCCCTTCGGTCGGGTCTAACTTCACGCGCCTTTCGTCCACAGCCCAGCGAAACAGGCCGCGCATTGCGTCCAGGTAGTGGCGGCATTGCACGGGCGTGCTCGCGCGACGGTCGCGTCCGTGAACGATCGTCCGTTGCGTCACGCGCGTCAGCGGCTCGTGTCCTGCTGCCTCGATCACCTGCCGAAAAATCGCTTCACGTTGCTTCCGAGTCGCTGGGGCGAGGCCGGTCCAAGAGGGGGTCAGGCGATATTGGTCAATCAGCCATCGTACCGTGCCCGCCACGGCGCTCTGCCTTGATGGCGCGCTGGTGAGTTTGCCGTCCAGGGCGTCTCGGTACGCTTCTCCGAACCCTTCCTCACCGGGGCCCACCGGAAGGCGAATGCGTGGCCCGTGTCCGACGCGGACGTACCAGACGGTGCGACCGTGGCGGGTGATTTGCCGGTGGACATGCGGCGGGCGAGGGCGGGGCATGGGCTATCAAAACTTCGCGCAATCGTCGTCGTCAATGGTCGGCGCCTGCGAAGGCGCCAGAGCGGGCCCAGAGAGCAAAATCAGCATCGTCCCATCTCTCCGGACCTCAACCGCGCCCGCACCCGCCTGCATCGCCGCACGGATGACGCGGGCGACGTCGGCCTGGGTGAAGTGGGCAGCGGCTCGGGGCATGCGATATGACACCTTGACATGACGTGTCGAACTTAGTACAGGTTCTGCACACTGTCAACGACACTTCGTGTCAAAGAGGCAAACATGACCGACTATCCAATGACCCAAGCAGCGGCCCGTATCCGCCAGTCCGAACGGACGTTCCGGCTTTTCGCCGACAAAGGAATCGTCCTCGCAACGCCGGAGACGCGAACTAGCGGGCGCGGGCGCGCCAAGGTCTACGCCGCTACAGAGTTGGCGATCGGGTACATTGCGGGCGATCTACTACGACTTGGGCTCACCACGCCCGTTCTCATCGGCCTCGCAGATTGGCTCCGAAGCCACACCGGCGGCCGGTTCTTCAAGGACGCTCGCGAGGGCAAGCCGATTTACGTTCGCCTCGCGGTGAATCTGCCGGACGGCTGGTCGGGCGATTTCAAAGCTGCATTTCGGCCGCAGCACCGTGACGAATTGCACGTGCCCGTAACCGAGCCGAATCAAACTGACCCGGCCGTGATTTCTGACCGGCTGATCCTGGTGAACCTCGCGAGTGTGATTCAGGCGGTTGAAGAAGATGCTGCCGCGCGTTGGCAGCGAGCAAACTCGCGTCCGTCCGATCTCCTAGCGGCGCTGAAGGCGGGCGCCGAACGAGATTGGCACACTGAAGCCGAAATCCGCGAACTGACTGATCGAATGGCCGCGCTTGTTGCCGCTGGTGATCGCTGGCCGGAGGGCGTGCGATGACTCAGCATAAAACTCGCGGGGTCGCGCTCATCCGACCGGTCGATCCGGTCTATCCGAAACTTCCGCCCATCGCGCGCAAACTTCCGCTGGTTGAGGATTGGGTCGACGCGGCGTTGTTTGCGCGCAACTGGAAAGAGCGATCAGCGGCATTCGAGGCGCTAACGCATCGGTCCATGACGTCGATCTTCGGATTCAACGTGCGGTGTGCCCACAGGGCGATCAGCGGCTATGTTTCGTGCGCCCTCGAACACCTCTGCGAAACTGAGATCTCGCGAGGCGATGCCGCGAGCTGGTATTTGCTCGCGCGGCACGCTGCGTGGCAAGCCGCGGGGCGGCAGTTCATCGCGAAAACGCGACCGGGCGCGTTCCTGGAATTTCGCCGCTCAAATCCAGGCTACGACCGCGCGTTCGCCGCACTCGCATCGCAGAGGTCCGCATGAGCATGACCAGCACGACCATGCTCGAGTCCATGTTCGCGTTTTACGCCTCGATTGGCGCGGCGCTCTGTCCGATTCCAGCCGGGCAGAAGGAAGCGGCCGGCATCGTCGAGCACTTCACGCTCGATTGGTCGCGCGAGCCGGCGCAGTGGCGCGCGTGGGCGGAGCAGCATCCCGGCTGCAATTGGATCATGGTCGCCGGCCCGTCCGGCAAGATCGTCGTGGACATCGACACCAAGCACGCGGGGCCGGATGCGGCGTGGCAAGCGTGGAAAGACTGGTGCGCAGCGAACAACACGCCTGTCCGCGAACCCCACGTGCACACGCCCTCGGGCGGCTGGCACCTCTATTTCGACGTCCCCGAGGGAATCGACGCGCGACTGTTCCGTCAGCCTGCCCTCGTCAAGGGCACCATCGACATCCGGGCCGGTAACGGCTACGTGCTGATTCCGCCGAGCTACTACGACGGCACGCCCAAAGGGCAGGCGAGCGGCAGCTATCGGCTGGGGAACGCAACAGCCGCGCACCCGACGTGCTTCGCCCTGGTCTCGCATTGCGCGCCTGTCCAGCGTAGCCGCAACGTCGACCCGGGACAGCTCGGAAAGTACCAGATCGAGACCGTCCGCGACATGTTGGTGTGGATGTGTGAGGCCGGCGCATTCGCGGATCATGACCCGTGGGTGCAAGCGGGCATGGCGCTGAAGCTCGAATATGGGGAGCAAATCGGCCTGGACCTGTGGCGGCTAGCGCATGACGACACTGTTACCGAAGGCGTCGAGTCCAACAAATGGCGTTCGTTCAGCGACGACGCGGGCAAAAACGTTGTGACGCTCGCGAGCCTGATGAAGACCGCTCACGCCATGGGCTGGACCGGCTCTTTGAAGCCGCGCGGCGAGTCGGTGTTTGGTGGCGTCGTGGCGCAGATCGCAGCGAACACCGGCGCCAGCATGCCCGGTACGCAGGGCATGACAGGAACGCCGATCGGGCAGGCTCCCGGGCCGATGCCCATGACCGGGCGCGGGCAGGCGCAAGCTGATCTGTTCGGACCGATCCTCGCGTCAATCCCGCGCGTCGAGCGTCGACCAGAGCACCCGACTGTGCCCGACAATGGCCACCCAGCCCGCGACGCGATAAACGCAGCAATCCCGGGCATCGCATCGGCGCCGACCGCTGATGCGCTCGCGGTGTTGCGGATCGTGCATGCTGCGACGGCCGAAGCGCTAAGTCCACTGCTCGCAACGACCGTGCCGGAATCGGCGATTGCGGCGGCGGTTGTCCGGCTATCTCAGGAATCGGAACGCGCCTGCAAGCCGGTGAACGACTTCGTTCGCAGCTACAAGGGCGAGGTCGAGCACAACAACCCCGACAATTTTCTGTTCTTCCTTCGGACGCTCGGCGCCGAACTGCGTTGGAATCTCTGGTACGAGCGGCCCGAGGTGCGCGGCTGGAGTTGGTTAGAGTGGACCCCCGTCGATGACGCCGTTGTTGCCGATCTTCGCATGCGTGCTAGCCGGACGGAAACTCGCTTCATCCCCACGCGTGAATTCACGTGGGACGCGATCGTATCGATCGCGCGGGAACACCGCGTCGACCCGGTGATTGAGCATGTCGCGATGCTCGAATCACAATGGGACGGAAAGCCACGCCTGGACTTTTGGTTGACGTTCGCGCTCGGTGTCCCTCCCGACACGTACCACCGCGCGCTTGGTCGTTTTTGGATCGGCTCTCTGGTCAAACGCATCCGGCACCCGGGGAGCAAGATTGACGAATCGATCGTGCTGTATGGGCCGCAGAACACCGGAAAGTCGACGCTTGCTCGCGTGGTGGCGATGAACGATGCATGGTTTTCCGATGAAGTGCAGCTAGGTGACGAGCCGAAAGAACTCGTCCTGTCGCTCGCCGGAAAGTGCTGCATCGAGATCGCGGAAATGACGATGCGAACTACCGCGACGGTCGAGAAGATCAAGGCAATGTTATCACGTCAGGTCGACCGCGGACGGCCCGCTTACGCGCGCGCGGTCCAGGAGCGCCCGCGACGAAACATTTTCGTGATCACAACGAACAACGACACGCCGCTAGTCGATCAGACCGGCAATCGTCGGTTTCTTCCGGTGCGAGTCGCGCGCGCGGTCGCGCTCGATTGGGTGCGGGATAACATCGGCCAAATCATCGGCGAGGCCGCATACCTGCAGACGCGCGGCGAGACGTTCCGCCTGTCCGCCGACGTTGCGGCGCTCGCGAGCGCC
>NZ_NPEX01000253.1:0-6897 GCF_003258865.1 Rhodoplanes roseus
GGCCGGCCTCCGGGCCGGCCGCCCCACGGGAGAGCCATCATGCATCGCGTCTCGCATCTGCTGTTCGCCGCGCTCGCGGCCGTCACCCTGATGGCGGCGGATGCGCGGGCCGAGCCGGGGGGCTTCGGCCAGCCCGGACATTCGATCGGCGGCTCGGAGTCCCGTCAGGCCCCGCATGGCGGCGCCTATACGTCGCGCCCCGGTGGCGCCTGGAGCACCGAGATCGTCTGCCGTGACGACGGCCGCTCCATCGGCATCGAAGGCTGGAAGGCGCCCGGCCGCGGCCGCCTCATCGAGTGTCTGCCGGACGTCGACGCCGCGCCGCTCTTCGCCCGCTGACCGGCGTCAGCGGCGCTTCATCAGGCCCGCCGCTTCGAGCGCGCGCTTGATCGTGTCCTCGACGAAGCGGGACACGCCCGCCTGCCGCTCCTTCTCTCCGTCGCGGTCCGCGCTCCAGCCGTGGCCGCCTGCACCGTGCTGTTGCTCGGCGCCGCGGCGGCCGGACTTCGGCGGCAGGATGTCGTCCGGGCCGGGCTCGATCACCTCGACGCGCTCGGGCAAGCGCGACGGCCTCGGCGGAGCGTCGTCGGCTTTCGGAGCCGCCTTGGACGCGGTCGTCGAAGCGGCCGACGTGTCCGCCGTCCCGGCGTCGGGCCGCATCGGCCACGGCGTGCGCCGGCTGTCGGTGAGGCCCCAGAACCGCGCGATGTGATACGAGGACGAGATGCCGACCTCGATCAGATACTCGCCCGGCACGCCGTAGCTGGTGTCGCCGTCGCCGCTCGCCACCGGCGCACCGTGCGCCATCAGCGGGATCGTGTAGGACTCGATCACGTCCTCGCCGGCCGCGTTGCTCCACACGTGACGCGGATAGCCGTCGACCGTCTCGGTGCGGTCCGGCTGCGTCGACAGCCCGTGCACGTCGGTCCACTGCTTCAGCAGCTCCTCGGCGTTGCGCGGCTTCACCACCGTGTCGGCGCCGCCGTGCCACACCGAGACGCGCGGCCACGGTCCGCGATGCGGCGATGCGGCGCGGACGAGGTCGCCCCATTCGTGCGGCGTCCGCACCTTCACGCTGAACATGCTCTCCAGCGCCTGCCGCATGCTGGTGGCGCTGCGATAGGGCAGCCCGGCGATGATGGCGCCGCCGGCGAACACCTCCGGATAGGTCGCGAGCATCACGGCCGTCATGGCGCCGCCGGCCGAGAGGCCGGTGATGAACACGCGCCGCGGATCGACGTCGTGGTCGGAGGCCATCCGCGAGATCATCTCGCGGATCGAGGCCGCCTCGCCGCCGCCCCGCACGATGTCGCTCTCGCGGAACCAGTTGAAGCAGGTCTTCGGATTGTTCTCGGCGCGCTGCTCGGGACACAGCAGCATGAAGCCGTAGCGGTCGGCGAGCGTCGACCAGCCGGCGCCGAGATCGTAGCTCGCCGCGGTCTGGGTGCAGCCGTGCAGCACCACCACGAGGCTCTTGCGCGGCTTCTTGGGCACGTACTCGAACATGCGCAGATTGCCGGGATTGCTGCCGAAGCCGGTGACCTCGGTGAGGCGGCTGGGAACCGCGCCGCGCTCCTGCGACTGGCCGGCCCCCGGCATCATGCGCAGGAAACTGTCCCACTGCTTGCGCTGGCGGGCCAGCGCCGCGATCGTCGTCTGAAGTCCGGGCACTCGTCTCTCCTTCACAGCGGGACGCGGGACAACGCGCTCGGTCGCGCTGCGATGCACAATTGGTCTGAACAAATCGTTGCTGCGAGATCACGGCTGTCCTAAGGCGGGCAGAATGACGGGTGATAACGCGAAAGTGACAGCAGGATGGACCTCGGGCTCGCCGGAAAGGTTGCAATCGTGACGGGTGCAAGCCGCGGGATCGGTCGCGCGATCGCGCTCCGGCTGGCGGCCGAAGGCATGGACGTCGCGCTGGTGGCGCGGTCCGGCACGCTTCTGGACGAGGTCCGGCGCGAGATCGACGCGCTCGGCCGCGAGGCCGTCGCCTTTCCGGCGGATCTGCGCGATCCCGAGGCGCCGGCCCGCGTCGTCGCCGCCACCAGCGGGGCGCTCGGCCGGCTCGACCTCGTGGTCAACAATGCGGGGGCGACCAAGCGGGGCGACTTCCTCGCCCTCACCGACGAGGACTGGGCCGACGGCTTCGCGCTGAAGTTCTTCGGCGCCGTGCGGATGACACGCGCGGCCTGGCCGCTGCTGCAGGCGGTGGGCGGCGCGGTCGTCATCATCGCGGGCAATGGCGGGCGCACCGGCGACCGCGAGTTCGCCATCGGCGGTACCGTCAACGCGGCGCTCGGCCTGTTGACCAAGGCGCTCGCCGATCGCGGCATCGCCGACGGCGTGCGGGTCAACACGATCAATCCCGGCATCGTCGAGACCGACCGGTTTCAGGCGCGCCTGAAGCGTCTCGTCGACGAGACCGGCGTCGGCGAGGCGGAGGCCTACGACAGAATGCGCGCGGCGCATCGCGTCGCGCGCTTCGGCCGGCCCGAGGAGGTCGCCGATCTGGTCGCCGTGATGGCGTCCGGCCGCGTCGGCTACCTGCAGGGCGCCGTCGTCGATCTCGACGGCGGCGAGACCCGCACGCTGTGACGGCGGCGAGCCGCGATCAGTCGCGCTGCTGATCGCGGCTGCGCTGGAGGCCGCGCCGCATGGCGCCGCCGACCTGCTGGACCGCGCCTCCCACGATGATCAGGAGGAAGGTCGCGAGATGAGACATCTTCATGGCGGCACTCCGGGGGTCGACGCGCATGCGGAGCATTCGCGTCGGAGCGTCGGCTCGGTGTGGATGGAAACGCGGGCGCGTCAGCGCGCCGCGCCGGTGATCAGCTTGGCGAACTCGAGAATGACCAGCGCCGCGAGGCCGGCGCCGATGACGGCGAGCGGCACCACCGCCATGCGGGTCGGCTCGGTGCCGGCGCCGAAGATGGTCGAGACGACGAGCGTCACGAACACGACGGCGAGCATCGCCCAGATGAGCACGCTCATGCGCTCGCTGTAGCTGCTGTTCTCGCTGCGGCGCAGGGCGACGTCGACGGCGGCAGTCCGGAAACGCATCATTCTCTCGTTCATCGGGCTCTCGTCTGCTCGGGGGACGGCCATGCGGAACGAGCTCTCACGCCGGTGACGGATGCCGTTTGTCTCCGCCACGTGCCGGACGAGAAACGCGTCGTCACGGCCTTCTCGCGCTCCGCATTGTTTGAACCTCGAGTGTACCGATCCGTTCCGCGCGCCGTCACGCAGAATCTCGGTGGGCACGCGTTTCCACCTGAGAAATGTGAGTTTCGCGGCATCTGTCACGACATGCTGACACGATACCGCGTCAACCGATCGATCTCCGGACGCACCGTCACGACGCGCGACACCGCGCGCGAGCCGGCGAGTGTCCGCTCGGCGTGACACGGCCGTGTCCGATCTGATCACGACCGCCGAATCACGTCGACTTTCCCTTGCGCAGAGGAACCGCGATACGGCACACCGCTTGAGGTAAGTACGTCGGCGCGTGACCGGTGGATGCCGATCCGCGCCGTGCTCCATGCCTCGCGAGGAGCCTTGCCGTCGAGATGACGATCGCACGACCATCCGCGCCGCCGCCGGTGCGACCGCCCGCGGATGCGGCGCCGCCCGGCACGGCGGCGCATCGGCTGCTGCGCTGGAGCGTCGCGGCGCTGGTCGTCGTGCTGGCGCTCGACGCCGGGCGCTCGCTGATCGCGCATCTCGGCTGGGCCGAGCCGGCCTCGCTGTGGCAGCCGGACGCGTCGCGATACGCCGACATCGCGTGGCCGCCGTCCGCGCACGTGCCCGCGACGGCGTCGCGCGGCGCGCGCGTCTATCTGGAGAACTGCGCGATCTGTCACGGTCCGGAGGGTCGCGGCAACGGCGCGGCGGCGCCGTCGCTGGCGCCGCGGCCGCGCGATCTCGCCGGCACGGCGTTCAAGTACAAGAGCACGCCGGAGGGCGCGCCGCCGAGCCCCGACGATCTCCGCCGGGTGGTCGAGCACGGCCTCGCGGCGAGCGCCATGCCGGGCTTCGGCTCGGTGCTGGCACCCGGCGATCTCGACGCCGTCGTCGATCACGTCGTCGCGCTCGGCGGGTCGCGCAGCACGAGCCGCGAGGCGGAGCCGATCGTCGTTCCGGAGCGGCCGCCCGTCACGCCGGCCGTGGTGTCGCGGGGCGCGGCGCTCTATGCCGCACAGGGCTGCGGCGGCTGTCACGGCGACGATCTGCGCGGCGGAACCGTGATGCAGGACGCGGCCGGCCACGACGTGACGAGCCGCGACCTCACCGCGCCGTGGACGTTCCGCGGCGGGGCGGCGCCGCACGACGTGTTCCTGCGGCTCGCCACCGGCCTCGCGCCGTCGCCGATGCCGGCCTATGCGCAGCTCTCCGACTCCGACCGCTGGGCGCTGGTCGCCTTCATGGAGTCGAAGGCCCGCATCGCCCCCGGCGAGTCCGGCGCCGTGCTGGCCGGCCCGGGCCAGTCCGCCGACCCGCTGGTGCGTGGCCGCTATCTGGTGCGCGCCGGCATGTGCGGGCTGTGCCACACCGAGGTGAGCGCCAAGGGCATCTATCGCGACGAGCACTATCTGGCCGGCGGCATCCGCATCGGCGCGCATCCGCAAGGCGTGTTCGTCAGCCGCAATCTCACGCCGGACCGCGAGACCGGGCTCGGCGCCTGGAGCGAGGCCGAGATCGCGCGCGCCATCCGCGACGGCCGCACCGAGGCGCGCCTGCTGAACGTGTGGAGCATGCCGTGGATCTTCCTGCACGGCCTCTCCGATCCGGACGCGCTGGCGATCGCCCGCTATCTGAAGACGCTGCCGCCCGTGCACAACGCCGTGCCGGCGCCGCTGCACTACGGCACGCTGGAGACGGCGCTGAGCAAGCTGTTCAGCGGCGACGTCTGGCTCGGCCGCCCGCCCGTCATCACGTATGCGAGCGGGAATTACGCGGGCCGCGGCGGGCCGGATCTGGCCCGCCTGCAGCAGGCCCTGGTGGTGTTGCAGCTCGTCGTCGTCGCCGCCTGGCTGGCCTGGCTGGCGCTGAACATCCCGGCGCCGCTGTGGCTGCCGATGGGACGGCGGAGCTGGCGCGGCGTCGCCGGCTGCACGGCGCTGCTGACCATCTACGCCACGCCGATGCTCGGCATGCTGCCGGCCGACATGGTGTCGCGCGAGGCGCTGCGCGAGGTGCCGCGGCCCGACACCGCGACGCTGACGCCCGAGCGCGCCGCATTGGTCGACCGCGGCCGTTATCTGTTCGTCAACGCCTCCTGCGTGTTCTGCCACGGTCCGGACGGCCGCGGCGGGCTGAAGCTCAGCGGCCTGCCCGGCACGCTCTACACGGCCAACATCTCGTCCGATCGCGACGCCGGCATCGGTGCCTGGTCGGACGCCGAGATCGCGCGGGCGATCCGCACCGGGGTCAGCCGCAGCGGCCGGCCGCTCTACTGGCAGGCGATGCCGTGGGATCACTTCTCCAATCTCGACGAGGAGGACGTGATGGCGCTGACCGCCTATCTGCGCCGCCTCCCGCCGGTGTCGCAGCCGGTTCCCGACTATCGCCCGCCCGGGCCCGACGACTGTCCCGTCTACACGGTGTGGACGGAACCGAACGCCACCCCCGGGTGTCGATGAGACGAGACTTCACCCCCGACCAGGAGCCACCCCCGTGACCCCTTCCACTCTCCGTGCCGAACCGCCGTCGCCGCCCGCCGGCCCGCATCCGAAGCCGTCCTGGGAGCAGGACGGGCACGACTGGCCGAACCGATACGCGAGCCGCTTCGTCGAGGCCGCCGGCATGCGCTGGCACGTGCAGGAGGCGGGGCGGGGGCCCGTGATCCTGCTGCTGCACGGCACCGGCTCGGCGACCCATTCGTGGCGGGACCTGCTGCCGCTGCTGGCGCGCCACTTCACCGTGGTGGCGCCCGACCTGCCGGGTCACGGCTTCACCGACACGCCGCCGTCGCCGCGGCTGTCGCTCGACGGCATGGCCGCCGATCTCGGCGCCCTGTTGCGCGTGCTCGGCCACGAGCCCGCGCTGGTGGCCGGCCACTCGGCCGGCGGCGCCGTGCTGGCCCGCATGTGCCTCGACGGCACCATCGCGCCGCGCGCGCTGGTCGGCCTCAACGCCGCGATGCTGCCGATCGGCGGCATGGCCGGGCGTCTGCTCACGCCGTTCGCCCGCCTGTTGGCGTCGAGCGACACGGTGCCGCGGCTGTTCGCCCGCTTCGCGTCGAGCGACCGCTTCATCGAGAAGATGATCACCGACACCGGCTCGAGCCTGGATCCGGCCGGCGTCACCTATTACGGCCGGCTGACCCGCAACCCGGCTCACGTCGCCTCGGCGCTGCGCATGATGGCGAACTGGCGGCTGCCGCCGCTCGCCGCGGATCTGCCCAGCCTGCGCGCCCGGCTGGTGCTGATCACGGGCGGCAACGACAAGACCATCGCGCCCAACGACGCCGGCCGCGTCAACGCCATGGTGCCGGGCTCCACCGTGATCACGCTGCCGGGCCTCGGCCATCTGGCGCACGAGGAGGACCCCGACGCGGTCGCCGCCATCGTGACGCGCCTCGGCCGCGAGGCCGGCGTGCTGCCGCGCATCCACGCCGTCGAGGAGATCCCGGCGCTGGCGGCGGAGTGAGCGGCGCCGGTTGCGCCCCGCCTCTGCTCGTCGTGGGGTCGACCCGGGAAGCCGGGTCGGGTCCCCGCGTGACGACTGACCCCGCTCACCGCCACGGCGGACGGGGCCGGAAGCCGGCTTCGAGGAACGCGACGAACTGGGTGACGCGGGCCGAGATGCCGCGGCGGGCCGGGACCAGGGCCAGCACGTCGGCGCTGCCGAACTCCCACGCCGGCAGCACCCGCTGCAGGGCGCCGCGCCGCACCA
>NZ_NPEX01000253.1:6907-8270 GCF_003258865.1 Rhodoplanes roseus
CCGCACCAGCGGCGCGACGTCCCATTGCGAGCGGAGCACGTAGCCGAGACCGGCCAGCGCCCAGTTGCGCACCACCTCGCCGTCGTTGCTGGTGAGCACCGGCGACACCCGGATGGCGTCCGTCCGGGAGGGGGCGCCGGGGCCCGCCTTGCGGAAGCGCCACAGCGTCACGTCCTCGTCGTTCTCGCGCACGCACAGGCAGGCGTGGTGCAGCAGATCGCGCGGCTGCGCCGGGGCGCCGTGCCGGCGAACGTGCTCGGGGCTGGCGCACACCCAGCGGCTGTTGCGGGCCAGGAGATGCGCGATCCACGAGGAGTCCTTCACGGCGCCGATATGGATCACCACGTCGGCGTCGTCGGTCTCTCGCCACGGCCGCTCGGAGAGGTCGAGCGTCACCCGCACGGCGGGATGCTGCGCGGCGAAGCGGGCGATCAGCGGCGCCACGTGGATGCGCCCGAAGCCGAACGGCGCCACCACGCGCAGCCGGCCCGAGAGGCGTCGTCCGGCCGCGACCAGCTCCTCGGGCAGCGCCTCGATGCGGCCGAGCACGGCCTGCGCCTCGGCGACCAGATGCTCGCCCTCGCTGGTGAACCGCATGCTGCGCGACGAGCGCACCACCAGGCCGACGCCGAGCGCCTGCTCCAGGCGCTTGAGCCGCATCGACAGGGCGGGCGGCGTGACGTTGAGCGAGCGCGCCGCCGCGCTGAGCGAGCCGGTGCGGCTGAGCGCCTCGACGAAGCGCAGATCCTCGAGCGTGATCATTCAATTCCGCTGAACTGATTATTGCATTCGATTTAAACACAGGTGAGGGGCGATGCGCTACGATCCTGCCATGACCTCCGCCGTGCCCGACACCCCCGCTCTGCCCAAAGCCGTCCTGTTCGACCTGCTCACCGCGCTCCTCGATTCGTGGACGGTGTGGAACGCCGCCGCCGGATCGGAGGCCGCCGGCCGCGCCTGGCGCGCCGACTATCTGCGCCGCACCTATGGCTGCGGCGCCTATGTGGCCTACGAGACGCTGGTGGAGGAGGCGGCCGCCGCGGTCGGCGAGATCACCCAAGGCGAGGCGCCCGCCGGCGACCTGCCGCCGCTGCCGGATCGTGATCCGGTCAGCGCCTACCGGTTCTCCATCGGCGACGTGCCGGCGGCCATGGGTTTTCCGCGCACCGGCGCGGCGCCGTCCGGCTCCGGCTGGACGCTGCTGGCCCGCATCCACCAGGCCGAGGAGGCCGAAGCCGCCCGCGCCGCCGAGCCGCCACCCGTCCACACCGTGCCGATCGACCCGCTGTCGCCGCTCAAGACCCTGACCGAGGAAGAGAAGATCGCGCTGTTCAGCTGATCGGCCGAGCCGTCACCCCGAGGT
>NZ_NPEX01000254.1 GCF_003258865.1 Rhodoplanes roseus
CAGGGCGTTCTTGGGTTGCGCCGGTGTGGCGCGCAGAGGTTGACGGGTTCCACGGGAATCCGTACATACTGCGTTCCCAGTCGGAAGCACTCATGGACGGCGCCGCGCCCCGGAGGTCGGGGAATGGCGTCGTTTTCGCGCTTATCGGCGGCGCGTGATTCGATTCGGTTTAACCGGCCAGAGGGCCGGGGGAAGAAGGAGCTGCGGCCTTGGCCCGTATTGCTGGCGTCAACATTCCGACCAATAAGCGCGTCCTCATTGGTCTGCAGTACATCCACGGGATCGGGGCCGCGAAGGCCCAGGAGATCATCGAGAAGGTCGGGATCCCGGTCGAGCGCCGCGTGTCGCAGCTCACCGACAACGAGGTGCTGCAGATTCGCGAGGTGATCGACCGCGACTACCTCGTCGAGGGCGATCTGCGGCGCGAGGTCGCGATGAACATCAAGCGGCTGATGGATCTCGGCTGCTACCGCGGCCTGCGGCATCGGCGCGGTCTGCCGGTGCGCGGCCAGCGCACCCACACCAATGCGCGGACCCGCAAGGGCCCGGCGAAGCCGATCGCCGGCAAGAAGAAGTAATCGCAGCCGCCAGTTTTCAGGATACAGGGCGGGCCGTGCCGCAAGCGCCGGTTCGCAGAAGGGTCGACAATGGGAAAAGAAGCCACCCGGGTCCGTCGCCGCGAGCGTAAGAACATCGCGTCGGGCGTCGCTCACGTGAACGCGTCGTTCAACAACACGATGATCACCATCACGGACGCCCAGGGCAACGCGATCGCGTGGTCGTCGGCCGGCACGATGGGCTTCAAGGGCTCGCGCAAGTCGACCCCCTATGCGGCCCAGATGGCCGCCGAGGACGCCGCCCGTAAGGCCCAGGAGCACGGCATGCGCACCCTCGAGGTCGAGGTGGCGGGGCCCGGCTCGGGCCGCGAGTCGGCGCTCCGCGCGCTGCAGTCGGCCGGGTTCACGGTGACGTCGATCCGCGACGTGACGCCGATCCCGCACAACGGCTGCCGGCCGCGCAAGCGTCGGCGCGTCTGACGGTTCATCGCTCCGGCGGACCGTTGCGGTCCGTCGCCGCCATTTTCGTCTCGCGGGCGGAGCGGGACGCGCGGCGTAAATTCCCCCGCGCCACCTAACGATGGGTGATGACGTGACAATTCAGAAGAACTGGCAAGAGCTGATCCGGCCGAACAAGCTGCAGGTCACCCCGGGCGCCGATCCCAAGCGCCTGGCGACCCTGGTGGCCGAGCCCCTCGAGCGCGGCTTCGGCCTGACGCTCGGCAATGCGCTGCGCCGGATCCTGCTGTCGTCCCTGCAGGGGGCGAGCGTGCAGTCCGTGCACATCGACGGCGTCCTGCACGAGTTCTCCTCGATCGCCGGCGTGCGCGAGGACGTCACCGACATCGTGCTGAACATCAAGGACATCGCCATCAAGATGCAGGGCGAAGGCCCGAAGCGCATGGTGGTGAAGAAGCAGGGCCCGGCCGTCGTCACGGCCGCCGACATCCAGACCGTCGGCGACGTGGTGATCCTGAATCCCGAGCTCATCCTGTGCCATCTCGACGAGGGCGCCGAGATCCGCATGGAGTTCACGGTCAACACCGGCAAGGGCTACGTCCCGGCCGAGCGCAACCGGCCCGAGGACGCGCCGATCGGTCTCATCCCGGTCGACAGCCTCTACTCGCCGGTCAAGAAGGTCTCGTACAAGGTCGAGAACACCCGCGAGGGCCAGATCCTCGACTACGACAAGCTGACGCTGTCGATCGAGACCAACGGCGCGGTGACGCCCGAGGACGCGCTCGCCTATGCGGCCCGCATCCTGCAGGACCAGCTCAACGTCTTCGTGAACTTCGAAGAGCCGAAGCGGGCCGAGCAGCCGATGTTGCTCGCCGACGACCTCGGCGGCATCCCGCCGGCCTTCCTCAAGAAGGTCGACGAGCTGGAGCTGTCGGTGCGCTCCGCCAACTGCCTGAAGAACGACAACATCGTCTATATCGGCGATCTCGTTCAGAAGACCGAGGCGGAGATGCTGCGCACGCCGAACTTCGGGCGCAAGTCGCTCAACGAGATCAAGGAGGTGCTGGCGCAGATGGGCCTGCATCTCGGCATGGAAGTGCCCGGCTGGCCGCCCGAGAACATCGAGGAGCTGGCGAAGCGCTTCGAGGACCATTACTGAGGTCTGCGGGCCGGACGCTCCGCGCGCCCGGTCACCAGGTCCAGTGTCGACATTAGTGCTGGATTCCGGATCGCCACGCGCCCGGAATGACCGACTGGAAGAGGATACGACCATGCGCCACGGCTCCGCCCATCGGAAGCTCAACCGCACGTCCGAGCATCGGCGCGCCATGTTCGCCAACATGGCGGCGGCGCTGATCAAGCACGAGCAGATCGTCACCACCCTGCCGAAGGCGAAGGACCTGCGTCCGATCGTCGAGAAGCTGGTGACGCTCGGCAAGCGCGGCGACCTGCACGCCCGCCGTCAGGCGATCGCCGAGCTGCGCGACGTCGCGATGGTCAAGAAGCTCTTCGACGTGCTCGGCCCGCGCTACAAGGACCGCCAGGGCGGCTACACCCGCGTCCTCAAGGCCGGCTTCCGCTACGGCGACTCCGCGCCGGTCGGCGTCATCGAGTTCGTCGACCGCGACGTCTCGGCCAAGGGCAAGGATTCGGGCCCGACCGCCGAAGGCGGCGAAGCCGAAGCGGCCTGATTCACGGTCGGCGCGTCGAGAGACGCGCCGTCGTCACGCGCTGCGAAACGCGCCCGGACCCTGTCCGCGGCGCGTTTTTCGTTGGTACGCCGATGCCTGAGCGCGAGCATGCGACGCTCCTCGCGCACGCCGTGGACGAACATCGAAGAATGTTCGAACGTCTTTCCCATAAGCCGCACAAATCCGGCATAGCGGCCAGGGGAGAGACCAATGCTCGGACGGACGATGGCAGGGGCGTGCGCCGCCGCTGTGACAGCAGGCGCGGTCGTGGCGGGCACCATCGGTGCAGCGGCACAAACGCCGGCCGAGCGCGGAGCCTATCTCGTCAATACCGTGATGACCTGCCACAACTGCCACACGCCGATCGGGCCGAACGGACCCGACATGGCGCGGGCGCTGACCGGGGGAACACCGGTCTTCGATACGCCGGCCTTCAAGGTTCGGGGCTCCAACATCACGCCCGACCGTCAGAACGGCATCGGGGCGTGGAGCGACGCGGACATCGAGAAAGCCCTGCGGCACGGGGTACGGCCGAACGGCGTTCCGCTCGCGCCGCCCATGCCGACCGGCTTCTACGGCGTGCTGACGCCGGCCGACTCGGCCGCGATCGCCGCCTATCTGCGCACCGTGAGGTCCTCGCCCAACAAGGTGGAGATGCCTGTCTATAAGGCCGCCATCGAGCGGGAGGCGTTTCCGGGCGCCGAGACGCCGGCCGACCCGGCGACCTTCTCGGACAACGTGAAGCTGGGCGAGTATCTGGTGACGATCGCCCATTGCATGGAATGCCATACCCCGCGGGAGAAGGGGCGGTTGGACTTCTCCGCCATCGGGGCCGGGCGGCAGGAGTTCAAGGGACCATGGGGCGTCTCGGTCTCCCGCAACATCAGCTCGCATCCGACCAAGGGGCTCGCCTCCTGGACCGACGCCGAGATCAAGCGCGCCATCACCGAAGGCGTCTCGCGCGACGGCGGCAAGCTCAAGCCGCCGATGGGCTACGGCTTCTATGCGCGGATGACGCCGGCCGATCTGGACGCGATCGTGGCCTATCTGCGGACCGTGCCGCCGCGGGAGTAGAGGGAAGGCCCGCTCGTTCGACCTGCGCGGCGGCTCGACGCCGCCACGCAGGCTCCGGCCCGCAGCGGTCCCGGCGGCCCTTCATTTGCTCGGTGCGACGCTCTATGGTTCGCGGGCTTTCGACGAGGAGTCGCGCCATGCCGTCATTCGTGCGTTCGGGCTTCGGGGTGGTCGCCGCCGTGGTGGCGGCGTTGTCGCTCGGGCCTGCCGTGGCCCAGGACACCCGGGCGGCCCAGGACACCCGGGCGGTCCAGGACACCCGGGTCCCGACCTCCCCCCAGGAGATGAAGCTGTCCTTTTCGTCGGTGGTGAAGCGGGTCACGCCGTCGGTCGTGAACGTCTATGCCGCCCGCATCGTCGAGAACCGCCATCCCTTGATGGACGACCCGGTGTTCCGCCGCTTCTTCGGCGGTCGCCCGCAGGAGCAGGTGCAGCGCTCGCTCGGCTCCGGCGTGATCGTCGATCCGAGCGGCCTCGTGATGACCAACAACCACGTCATCGAGAACATGGACCAGGTGAAGGTCTCGCTCGCCGACAAGCGCGAGTTCGAGGCCGAGATCGTCCTCAAGGATGCGCGCTCCGATCTCGCGGTGCTGCGCCTCAAGGACGTGAGCGAGACGTTTCCGGCGATCTCGCTCGGCGATTCGGACGGCCTCGCCGTCGGCGACCTGGTGCTCGCCATCGGCAACCCGTTCGGCGTCGGCCAGACCGTGACGCACGGCATCGTTTCGGCGGTCGCCCGCACCCAGGTCGGCATCACCGACTATCAGTTCTTCATCCAGACCGACGCGGCCATCAATCCCGGCAACTCGGGCGGCGCGCTGGTCGATCTCTCCGGCAAGCTGATCGGCATCAACACCGCGATCTTCTCGCGCTCCGGCGGCTCCCAGGGCATCGGCTTCGCGATCCCGGTCAACATGGTGCGCGTCGTCATCGCCTCCGCCCAGCACGGCTCCAGCGTGGTGCGCCGCCCCTGGCTCGGCGCCAAGCTGCAGGCCGTGACGGCGGAGATCTCCGAGGCCTTCGGTCTCAAGCGCCCGGCCGGCGCGCTGGTCGGCACGGTCGTGCAAAAGAGTCCGGCCGACCGGGCCGGCCTGCGGACCGGCGACCTGATCGTCGCGATCGACGGGACCGAGGTCGACGATCCGAACGCCTTCGACTATCGCTTCGCCATGAAGGCCACGGGCGGCCAGGCGCAGATCGGCGTGCTGCGCAGCGGCCGCGAGATCCGCGTCTCCGTTCCGTTGGAGGTCGTGCCGGAAGGCCCGCGCGACGAGCGCGTGATCCGGGCGCGGTCGCCGTTCCAGGGGGTCACGGCCGCGAACCTGTCGCCGGCGCTCGCCGAGGAGCTCCGGCTCGACGTGACACTGCAGGGCGTCGCGGTCGTCGAGGTGCAGGAGAACTCGCCGGCGCGCGGCCTCGGCTTCCGCAAGGGCGACGTCGTGATCGCCATCAACGGCGAGAAGATCGGATCGAGCCGCGATCTCGAACGCGCCGCCGGCCAGCAGAACCGCCTGTGGCGCATCACCATCCTGCGCGAGGGCAAGTCCATCTCGGTGGTGTTCGGCGGTTAGTCGCATCGACACCTCCCCCTCCAGGGGAGGGTGAAGCGGCACCTCGGGTGCCGCACGCCGGTTCGTCGATCCGAGATCGCCCTCCGAAGCGGAGGCATCACACTCATGGCCCCCCGCGCCAAGAAGCCGGACTCCCCCTCGCTGTTCGCGGCCGCCGGCCTCGAGCACGACGCGCCGCGTCCGCTCGCCGACAAGCTCCGGCCGCAAACCCTCGCCGAGGTGGTCGGGCAGGATCATCTGCTCGGCACCGACGGCGCGCTGACCCGGATGATCGAGACGCGCTCGCTCGGCTCGCTGGTCTTCTGGGGCCCGCCCGGCACCGGCAAGACCACGGTGGCGCGGCTGCTCGCCCACGCCACCGATCTCGAATTCGTCCAGATCTCCGCCGTCTTCTCGGGCGTCGCCGACCTCAAGAAGGTCTTCGACGCGGCCCGCGAGCGCCGTGAGACGGGGCAGGGCACGCTCCTGTTCGTCGACGAGGTGCACCGCTTCAATCGCGCCCAGCAGGACTCCTTCCTGCCCGTGATGGAGGACGGCACCGTCGTGCTGGTCGGCGCCACCACGGAGAACCCGAGCTTCGAGCTCAACGCCGCTCTCCTGTCGCGGGCCCGCGTGCTGGTGTTCCGCTCGCTCGATCCCGAGGCGGTCGGCAAGCTGCTGGCTCGCGCCGAGTCGGTGGAAGGCAGGCCGCTGCCGCTCGACGACGAAGCCCGGGCGGCGCTGATCCGCATGGCCGACGGCGACGGCCGCGCCTCGCTGACCCTGGCCGAGGAGGTGTGGCGGGCGGCGCGGGCCGGCGAGGTCTTCGACATCGCCACCCTGCAGGACATCGTCCAGCGGCGCGCGCCGATCTACGACAAGAGCCAGGACGGCCACTACAACCTGATCTCGGCCCTGCACAAGTCGGTGCGCGGCTCCGATCCGGACGCCGCGCTCTACTGGTTCTGCCGCATGCTCGATGCCGGCGAGGATCCGCTGTTCCTGGCCCGCCGCATCGTCCGCATGGCGGTCGAGGACATCGGGCTGGCCGATCCTCAGGCGCTGGTGATCGCCAATGCGGCGAAGGACGCCTACGACTTCCTCGGCAGCCCGGAGGGCGAGCTCGCCATCGCCAACGCGGTGATCTATGTCGCGACCGCGCCGAAGTCGAACGCCGCCTACAAGGCGTACGGCGCCGCGATGCGCGCCGCCAAGCAGGGCGGCTCGCTGCTGCCGCCCAAGCACATCCTCAACGCGCCCACCAAGCTGATGAAGCAGGAAGGCTACTCCGAGGGCTACCAGTACGACCACGACGCGCCGGAGGCCTTCTCGGGCCAAAACTACTTTCCCGACGAGCTGGGGCGCCAGAGCTTCTACAATCCACCCGAGCGCGGCTTCGAGCGCGAGATCAGGAAGCGGCTGGACTACTGGGCGAAGCTGCGGAAGGAGCGGGGCTGAGGATCGGCTCCTCGCGGGCGAGCTGGAAGCGCTCGAACCGGTGCAGCTCCTCCTCGATCCGCCGCTTGTGCGCCCGCGCCGTCCCGCGGCCGAGCCAGGTCCATTGCTGCACCAGGAGCTTGCCGGCCTGCCGGTCGGTCTTGAGATCGATCGCTGCGACCACGGTGTCGTCGACCAGCACCGGAAGCGCGAAATAGCCGAATATCCGCTTCTCCTTCGGCACATAGGCTTCGAAGCGGTGCTCGTAGCCGAAGAACAGCTTCAGCCGCTTGCGCTGGATGATCAGCGGATCGAACGGCGACAGCAGGTGCACGGTCGGCGCGGTCGTGTCCGTCGGACCGTCGAGAGTGTCGGGGCTGGCCCAGTGCTCGACCTTCTCGGCGCCCTCGACGATCACCGGGACCAGCTCCGCCTTGCGCAGCCGCGTCTCGATCAGCGTTCGGATCGCCGGCTTGCTCGCAGCGTCGAGGTGGCACACCGAATCGAGGCTCACGACTCCCTGCGTGCGCAAGGCGCGGTCGAGCCGATAAGCGAGCGTCTCCCGCTCCGAGGCGGGCCGCGGCAGCCTCTCCCAGCCGAAGTGGCGGTCCATCAGCTCGTAGGTCTTCAGCATCCCGGTGCGGGCCGCGATGGTCACCAGGCCGGAGTAGAAGGCGAGCTGGAGCGCGCGCTTCGACGGCTTGCGGCTCGCCCACGGATGGATCTTGTCCACCAGCACGTCGTCGTCGATGTCGCGAATCGACAGCGGCCCCTCGGCGCGCAGGCGGGCCAGCATCTTGCGGATGTCCTGCGGGGTCGCGCTGCCGAACCACCCGCCGGGCGAGGCGCGGTGACGCTTCATCGCGCCGGTGAAGAAGCGAATGTCGCGCGTCGGCACGTAGGACAGCGCGTGCGTCCAGTACTCGAACACGCTCTTGTCGACGCTCTGGGCCTGCTGCAGGTGGGCGCGCCGATAGTCCGGGATGCGGGAGTAGAGGATGTGGTGGTGGCAGCGCTCGATCACGTGGATCGTGTCGATCTGCACGTAGCCGAGATGCTCGACGGCCAGGCGCGTGGCGGCCGCGTCGCCGCCGAACGGCGCCGGCTGGTGGAGGCGTTGGGCGGCGAGCCAGAGGCGCCGCGCCCGGCGAATGTTGAGGGTCGCGACCGGACGGATACGGGAAGGCATCCGGGCGATACTAGCGCCTGCGGGCCGCCGAAACGAGCGGGTCGGCGTTCCGGATCGGCGCCGATCGGCCCCGCCGCGGAGGGGCGGCGCATCCCGGCACTTGCTCATCGCCTCGAAATTCGCGACACCAACGTCAAGAGGCAAGCACCGTAGCGTCGCGCATCGCCTTCATCGATCCGGCTCGATCGGGTCGCATACGGTCATTCCCGGGTGGCGTCGGTCGCGCGCCCGCACTTTTCCGATCCGAGGTAGAACATGGCACGAGCAAGCGGGGGGCCGCGGCAGCCCGGCGGTGGACAGCGAATTTC
>NZ_NPEX01000255.1:0-1928 GCF_003258865.1 Rhodoplanes roseus
TCGCCGCTGCGCGGCGCCCCGGAATGACCAAACAAACAAGATCAGGAAACGCCCGAGGAGCCCGCCGTGACAGAGCCCGCCGCACCCGAGCCGAAGGTCCCGCTGTGGGAGGTGTTCATCCGCGCCCGCAACGGGCTCGCCCACAAGCATGTCGGCTCGCTGCACGCCGCCGACGCGACGCTGGCCCTGCAGGCGGCGCGCGACCTCTACACCCGGCGCGGCGAAGGCCTGTCGATCTGGGTGGTGCCGTCGGCCGCCATCACGGCGTCGGACCCCGCCGACAAGGGCATGATGTTCGAGCCCACCGCCTCGAAGGTCTACCGCCACCCGACCTTCTACGAGATCCCGGACGAAGTCGGCCACATGTGAGCGTGCTCGAGAGTCGCGGCTCCAGCGTTCCCTCCCCCCTTGTGGGGGAGGACAGGGAGGGGGTTACGGCGCCGGCGTCGTGCTCCGCGGCTCACCGCCCTCTCCACCTCTCCCCCACAAGGGGGGAGAGAGCAGGCTTCGACCAGCAGACAGGCCTGATCCGACCACGATATAGATCGACCCGATCCGCACCGGACACCGCCCCCATGACCAGCATCCGCCTCGCCGATACCCCGCTCCTCACCTATGTGCTGCGCCGCGCCGACGATGCGCTGGTGCTCGGGCATCGGCTGTCCGAGTGGTGCGGCAAGGCGCCCCTGATGGAGGAGGAGATGGCGCTCGCCAACATGGGGCTCGACCTGATCGGCCAGGCGCGCGCGCTCTACACCTATGCGGGCGAGGTCGAGGCGAAGGGCCACGACGAGGACGCCCTCGCCTATCTGCGCGACGAGCGCGCCTACCGGAACCTGCTGCTGGTCGAGCAGCCGAACGGCGACTTCGCCCTCACCATGGTGCGGCAGCTCCTCTACGCGGCCTTCGTCGATCCGTACTGGCGCGCCATGATGGCGTCGCGCGACACGACGCTGGCGGCGATCGCCGCCAAGGCCGAGAAGGAGACGGCGTATCACCTGCGCCATTCGGCCGAGTGGGTGGTGCGGCTGGGCGACGGCACGGCCGAGAGCCGCCGCCGCGCCGAGCGCGCCCTGGCGCAGCTTTGGCCGTTCACGGACGAGCTCTTTCACACCGACGAGATCGAGCGCGAGATGATCGCGACCGGCGTCGCGGTGGATCCCGCGACGCTGCGTGACACCTGGCGCACGACGGTCGCCGGCGTGTTGGCCCGCGCCACGCTGACGATGCCGGAGGACGGCTGGATGCAGAGCGGCGGACGCGGCGGCCGGCACAGCGAGCATCTCGGCCACCTGCTCGCCGAGCTGCAATACATGCAGCGCACGATTCCCGGAGCGACGTGGTGACGCCGGACCGGGAGCAGCTGCGCGAGACGGCCCGACGCGTCGCCGGCGCGGTGGCGGACCCCGAGATCCCGGTGCTCACAATCGCGGATCTCGGCGTGCTGCGCGACGTGCGGGTCCTCGAGTCAGGCATCGAGGTCGACATCACCCCGACCTATTGCGGCTGCCCGGCCATGACCATGATCGCGCTGGAGATCGAGCTGGCGCTGGAGAAGGCCGGGCTGGGCCGTCCGAAGGTCGTCACGGTTCTGTCGCCGGCCTGGACCACCGACTGGATGAGCGACGAAGGTCGCGCCAAGCTGAAGGACTACGGCATCGCGCCGCCGCAAAAGGGCGCCGGACGCCGCGCCCTGTTCGGCGTCGACACCGTCGCCTGCCCGCAATGCGGCTCGACCGACACGGCCGCGATCGCGGATTTCGGCTCTACGGCGTGCAAGGCCCTGTGGCGCTGCAACACCTGCCGCGAGCCCTTCGACTATTTCAAATGCCATTGAGGCGAGGGATGTCGATGACCGAGCAAGCCGCTCTTTTACCCTCCCCGGGAGCGGGAGAGTCGCTCGCTGAAGGCGAGCGGGGGTGGGTGAA
>NZ_NPEX01000255.1:1938-8238 GCF_003258865.1 Rhodoplanes roseus
GGGGGGTGGGGTGAAGGCCCCACGCACCGGAGATGCTGTCACCCCCACCCTGTCGGCTTCGCCGACCGACCTCCCCCCTCCAGGGGGAGGTGAAGACAAAGCCCACCCTCCCCGCTTCCACACGCTCACGGTCGCCGACGTACGGCGCGAGACGCCCGACGCCGTGTCGGTGGCGTTCGTGGTACCGGCCGATCTGACCACCGACTATCAGTTCGAGCCCGGCCAGTACCTGACGGTGCGAACGACGATCGACGGCGAGGAGGTGCGGCGCTCCTACTCGATCTGCGCCGGCCCCGGTGACGGCGAGCTGCGCATCGCGGTGAAGCGGGTGGAGAACGGCCTCCTGTCCTGCTGGATCAACGACAGCCTGAAGGCCGGCGACCGGATCGACGTGATGACGCCGACCGGCCGGTTCGGCCTCGTGCAGGCGCCCGGCAACGGCCGCGTGCACGTGGCCTTCGCGGCCGGCTCCGGCATCACGCCGGTGATCTCGATCCTGCGCGGCGTGCTGGCGCGCGAGCCGGACAGCCGCTTCTTCCTGTTCTACGGCAACCGCTCCAGCGCCGGCATGCTGTTCCTGGAGGAGCTGGAGGAGCTGAAGGACCGCCATCTGGGACGCCTCTCGCTGTTCCACGTGCTGAGCCAGGAGGAACAGGATCTCGACATCCTCAACGGCCGGCTCGACGGCGACAAGGTGCGGCGGCTGCTGACCGCGTTGGTGCCGGCCGCGGTGGTCGACCACGCCTTCGTGTGCGGCCCGACCGCGATGATCGAGGATCTGGTGCCGACGCTGCACGCCCTCGGCATTCCCGACGACCGCGTCCATGTCGAGCGGTTCGTCTCGGCGCTCGGCGGAAAGCCGCGGCCGCCCGTCCCGGTGGCGCCCGACGCGCCCCCCGCCCACATCGCGTCGCTGATCGTCGACGGCAAGCGTCGCGACGTGCCGGTCGCCGAAGGCGAGGCGATCGTCGATGCGGCACTGCGCGCCGGCCTCGACCTCCCCTTCGCCTGCAAAGGCGGCATGTGCTCCACCTGCCGCGCCAAGCTGGTCGAAGGCACGGTCGAGATGGCGGTGAACTACGCGCTGGAGCCGTGGGAGCTGAAGGCCGGCTACGTCCTCACCTGCCAGTCGCGCCCGACCTCGAAGACCGTGGTGATCGACTACGATCAGGTGTGAGGGTCTCGCGTCCCGGACGCGGTGCAACGCATCGCGAGCCGGGACACGAGGCGTCCTCATCACTCTCTCATTTGCCCTCATGGTGAGGAGCGCTCCGCAGGAGCGCGTCTCGAACCATGCGGCCACCAGTCCTTATCGACGGTGGCCGCCCTCGCCCTTCGAGACGGCTGCTTCGCAGCCTCCTCAGGGTGAGGACGGGGAGAGACTGTACCCTCGAATTCACCCCTTCGGGCGGTTGTCGACGATGCGCTTGGCCTTGCCGACGACGGTGCGCTCGACGCCGCCGGGCGGGTGCAGCACCAGGCGGGTCGACACGCCGATCAGGTTCTTGATGTGGCGCACCAGCTCCTTCTCGCTCGCGGCGCGGTCGATGGCGTGGGCGCGGTCCTCGCGCACCTCGGCATGCACCGTCATCTCGTCGAGGCGGCCGTCGCGGGTCAGCTCGATCTGATAGTGGCCGGAGCAGAATTCGGTGGCGAGCAGGATCTCCTCGATCTGGGTCGGGAAGACGTTGACGCCGCGCAGGTTGATCATGTCGTCGGAGCGGCCCGTCACCTTCTCCATGCGTCGCATGCCGGGGCGCGCGGTGCCGGGCATCAGCCTGGTCAGATCGCGGGTGCGGTAGCGGACGATCGGAAACGCCTCCTTGGTGAGCGACGTGAAGACCAGCTCGCCCTTCTCGCCGTCCGGCAGCACCTCGCCGGTCATCGGATCGATGATCTCCGGGTAGAAGTGATCCTCCCAGATGTGCAGCCCATCCTTGGTCTCGACGCACTCTTGCGCGACGCCCGGCCCGATCACCTCCGACAGACCGTAGATGTCGGTGGCGTCGAGCCCGAAGGCCTTCTCGATCTCCTCGCGCATCGCGTTGGTCCACGGCTCGGCGCCGAAGATGCCGAACTTCAGCGACGAGGAGCGCGGGTCGAGGCCGGCCGTCACGAAGCCGTCCAGGATGGTGAGCATGTAGCTCGGCGTCACCATGATGGCGTCGGGCTTGAAGTCGTGGATGAGCTGCACCTGCCGCTCGGTCATGCCGCCCGACATCGGGATGACGGTGCAGCCGAGCCGCTCGGCACCGTAATGCGCCCCGAGACCACCGGTGAAGAGACCGTAGCCGTAGGCGACATGCACCATCATGCCGGGCCGCACGCCGGCGGCGCGGATCGAGCGCGCCATCACGTCGGCCCACATGTCGACGTCGGCCTGCGTGTAGCCGACGACGATCGGCTTGCCGGTGGTGCCGGACGAGCCGTGGATGCGCGCCAGCTTTTCACGCGGCACTGCGAACAATCCGAAGGGGTAGTTGTCCCGAAGATCGTTCTTCATCGTGAAGGGGAACTTCGACAAATCCGAGAGGTCGCGGAAATCCGACGGGTGCAGGCCCGCCTCCTCGAACTTCCTCCGGTAGAACGGCACGTTCTCGTAGGCGTGGCGGAGAGACCAGGCGAGACGCTCGCGCTGCAGCGCCTGGATGGCGTCGCGCGAGGCGCGCTCGGCGGAATCGAGTCCATCGACGATGGTGCGGTCGAACGCAGCAACCGGGGGAGCCATGGTCATCGATCCTCCACGTGTTCTTGTCGGGCCGTCAGGGTGAGGGCGTGTCGGCCGCCGCCGCGCCGCCGTCGATGAAGGAGCCGCCGACCGTGCGCGAATGGCCGCGGAACTCGGCGATCGGCACACCGTCGACGCTGATGCGCACGTCGTAGAGGCCGGAGCGCGCCGAGCGCGACACCTCGCGGGCCTCCGCCACCAGCCGCGCGCCCCGCGGGCCCGGGCGGATGAACGTGATGCTGCAGTGCGCCGCGACGGTGACGAGCCCGTAGGAATTGCAGGCATAGGCGAAGGCCGTATCGGCGAGCGCGAAGATGTAGCCGCCATGGGCCGTGTCGTGGCCGTTCACCATCGTGTCCTTGACGCTCATGGCGAGCGTCGCGGTGCCCGGACCGACCGCGAGGATCTCGATGCCGAGATTCCGGCAGGCGGCATCGTTGGCCCACATGGTGTCGGCGGCGACGCGGGCGGTCTCGTCGGGGGAGCGCGTCTGCGGCGCGACGGCGGCGGTCACGACGACCTCCCGGAGAATTTCGGTGCACGCTTCTCCAGAAAGGCGCGCACGCCCTCGGCATAGTCGGGCGTGGCGCCCGCCTTGCGCTGCAGGTCGCGCTCGAGATCGAGCTGGGCGTCGAGATCGTTGTCGGCGGACGCGTTGAGCGCCTCCTTGGCCAGCGCGAGGCCGACGGTCGGCTGCGTCGCGAGATGCGCCGTCAACGTCTCCGCCTCGGCCGCGAGCGCCGCGTCGTCCACGACCTTCCAGATCAGGCCCCAGGCCTCGGCGCGCTCGGCCGGCAGCGGCTCGGCCAGCATCGCCAGCGCGCGGGCGCGGGCGTCGCCGATCAGCCGCGGCAGGAAGAAGGTGCCGCCGGAATCCGGCACCAGGCCGATCTTGGCGAAGGCCTGGATGAACTTCGCGGAGCGCGCGGCCAGCACGATGTCGCAGGCGAGCGCGATGTTGGCCCCGGCCCCGGCCGCGACGCCGTTGACGGCGCACACCACCGGCTTGCGCAGGGCGCGCAGCCGTCGCACCAGCGGATTGTAGAAGGCGTCGATGGTGGCGCCGAGGTCGGCCGGGCCGACGCGATCCGAGAGATCCTGGCCGGCGCAGAAGCCGCGCCCGGCGCCGCTGAGCAGCACGGCGCGGCAGGCGTCGTCGGCGCCCGCCTCGTCGAGCGCCGCGGCGAGACGCCGGTGCATCTCCTCGTTGAACGAATTCAGACGGTCGGGCCGGTTGAGGACGAGGCGAACCCATCCATCGCGACGGTCCACGAGAACCGAAGGCTCCACGAACTTCTCCCTGGGTCGGGCTCTGGCGGCCCTTGAATTAACCGATCGATCGGTTAATCTTTGGACCAATTTAGCGCACGGGGCGCCGGTGTCAACGTTCCACGCGAGGACGTAGCGGACGCCTCCGAACGAAACAACGCCGCATCGCGGCAGGAGGACGCCCATGACCCACATGCAGAGCATCCGGATGCTGGCGAGCTTCGTGCAGGACCGCTGGGTGACGCCGACCGACGGTCTCGTCGACATCCCGAGCGCCATCGATGGCCGCACGGTGGCGTGTGCCTCGAGCGACGGCGTCGATTTTGCAGCCGCGGTGCAGCACGCGCGCGAGGTCGGCGGCCCGGCGCTACGCGCTCTCACCTTCCACGAGCGGGCCGACCGGCTGAAGGCGCTGGCGGCCTTCCTGTCGGAGCGCAAGGAGGCGCTCTACGCGCTCTCCGCCGACACCGGCGCGACCAAGCGCGACAATCTGTTCGACATCGACGGCGGCATCGGCACGCTGTTCGCCTACGCGTCGCGCGGCCGCCGCGAGCTGCCGGCCGAGCGTTTCGTGATCGAAGGCGGCACCGAGGCGCTGTCGCGCGGCGGGTCGTTCGTGGGGCTGCATGTGCTCACGCCGCTGAACGGGGTCGGCGTGCACATCAACGCTTTCAATTTTCCGTGCTGGGGCATGCTGGAGAAGCTCGCGCCGACGATTCTCGCCGGCGTGCCCGTGATCACCAAGCCGGCGACCGCGACCGCCTATGTGGCCGAGGCGCTGGTGCGGCTGATCGTCGAGGCGAACGTGCTGCCCAAGGGCGCGGTGCAGTTCGTCTGCGGCTCCGCCGGCGACTTGCTCGATCACCTCGGCGGCCAGGACGTGGTCTCCTTCACGGGCTCGGCGGAGACGTCGGAGCGGCTGCGCAACCATCCGTCGATCGGTCGCAACGCCGTGCGCTTCATCGCCGAGCGGGACTCGCTCAACGCCGCCGTGCTGGGCCCCGACGCGACCGCCGGCTCGCCGGAGCTCGACCTGTTCGTCAAGGAGGTGGTGCGCGAGATGACCGTGAAGGCCGGGCAGAAGTGCACGGCCGTCCGCCGCATCGTCGTGCCGCGGTCGCTCGAGACGACGGTGACCGATGCGATCAAGGCACAGCTCGACAAGATCACGGTCGGCGATCCGCGCCGCGACGAGGTGCGCATGGGCCCGCTCGCCTCGCTGTCGCAGCGCGCCGCCCTGCGCGACGCCGTCGCGGCGCTGAGCGCCGAGACCGAGATCGTCGCCGGCGATCCGGAGCGCGTCGCGCCGGTGGGCGGCGATGCCGACAAGGGAGCCTTCATGGCTCCGGTGCTGCTGCGCTGCGCCGAGCCGCTCCGCGCGCGCCGCGTCCACACCATCGAGCCGTTCGGCCCGGTCGCCACCGTGATGCCCTACGACACGCTCGACGACGCGGTCGCGATCGTCGCCAAGGGCGAGGGCAGCCTCGTCGCCTCGGTGTTCACCTACGACGAGGCGGTGGCCGATGCGCTGGTGTTCGGCCTCGCGCCGTTCCACGGCCGCGTGCTGATCCTCGATCGCGACTGCGCGAAGGAGTCGACCGGCCACGGCTCGCCGCTGCCCGGGCTGGTGCACGGCGGGCCCGGCCGCGCCGGCGGCGGCGAGGAGATGGGCGGCCTGCGCGGCGTCTTCCACTACATGCAGCGCACCGCCCTGCAGGGGTCGCCGGCACGGCTGGCGTCGCTCACGCGGACATGGCTGAAGGGCGCGCCGGCGCCGGTCGCCGCCGTGCATCCCTTCAAGCGCGAGTACGAGGCCCTCGCCGTTGGAGACACGGTCGAGACGGGATCGCGAACCATCACGATCGCCGACATCGAGCACTTCGCCGACTTCACCGGAGATTCCTTCTACGCCCACATGGACGAGGCGGCCGCCAAGGCCAACCCGTTCTTCCCGGGCCGCGTCGCCCACGGCTACCTGATCCTGTCCTTCGCGGCCGGGCTGTTCGTCGATCCGGCGCCGGGCCCGCTGCTCGCCAATTACGGGCTCGACAACCTGCGCTTCTTGAAACCCGTCTCGCCCGGCGAGGCGATCAGGGTGCGCCTCACCGTGAAGGAGAAGCGCCCCGCCAGGAAGCCCGAATACGGCGAGGTGCGCTGGGACGTCGAGGTGTTCAACCAGGACGGCGAGACGGTCGCCCGCTACGACCTCCTCACCATGAGCGCCCGCCGCGACGCGTCCAGCAGCGCCGCCGCGGCGTGAGACTGTATCCGCTGCCTCCCTCGTCCCGGGGCGCGGCCAGATC
>NZ_NPEX01000256.1 GCF_003258865.1 Rhodoplanes roseus
GCCGCGGCGGCACCAGGCGCAGGAGCCACCACAGAAGCGGCAGGCTGACGAGGCCGATCAGGACCAAGGGAGACGCGAAGGCGAGCGGCAGCCCGGGGATCATGCGGACCTCGCTTCGGCGACGGTCTCGGCATCGGCGTCGGCGGCGACCTGCGCCTCCTCGATGGCGGCCGCGTCGGCGGCCGGCTCGGCCCGCGGCGGCGCCGCACCGGCACGGCCGACCGAGAGCCGGGCGTGGAGCTGCAGCATCAGGTCGGTGGCCGGACGGTCGGTGCGATGAACGACGAAGCTCCAGCCGATGCGGTCGGTCTCGGCGCGAATCTGGCTGCGATGGAGCGCGATGCGGGTCGTGTAATCGGCGCGCCACGCCTCGGCGCGGCCGGCCGTCACGGCGCCGAATCCCTCGGGCTCGACGAACTCGACGCGCCCCGAATACGGGAACGTCTCCTCGGCCGGATCGACGATCTGCACCACATGGCCGTGCGCACCGGCGGCGCTGAGCCGGGCCAGCGTCTGCCGAATCTCGCCGATCGGGCTCCACAGATCCGACAGCACCAGCACCTCGGACAGCGGCGACGGCGAGAAGGCCGGCGGCAGGCTGGTGCGGTCCAGCGGGTCGTGCAGGAAGGCCTGGACCATGCGGTCGATGACGTTGCGGTTCGCCGTCACCGGCATCAGGCCCGGGATGCCGACGCGCTCGCCGCCCTGGACCAGAACCTCGCCGAGCGCCAGCGCCATCACCAGGGCGCGCTCGAGCTTCGCGTCGGTCGCCAGCCGCGAGCGGAACGCCATGGAGGCCGAGCGGTCGGGCCAGATCCACACCGTGTGGGCCGCCTCCCACTCGCGCTCGCGCACATAGAGGTGCTCGTCGCGGGCGGAGCGGCGCCAGTCGACGCGGCCCGAGGATTCGCCCGACACGAAGCGGCGGTACTGCCAGAAGTTCTCGCCCGGCCCGGCGCGGCGGCGGCCGTGCAGCCCGTGAATCACGGTCGCGGCGACGCGACGCGCCTCCAGCACGAGTCGCGGCATCAGGGCCGCGAGGCTGCGGCTCGATGCGCCGGCGCGGTCGAGGGCCAGCCGTTCGGGCGACGGCGAGGCGGTGGGGGTGGCCGCCATCTGGCCTATCCGACCCGGCTCTTCAGCCGGCCGATCAGGCCCGGAACGGTCTCGCCGTCGGCGCGGGCCGCGAAGGTCAGCGCCATGCGGTGCTTCAGGATGGGCTCGGCGAGCGCCAGCACGTCGTCGATCGACGGCGCGTAACGGCCTTCGAGGAGCGCGCGCGCCCTCACCGCGAGCATCAGCGCCTGGCTGGCGCGCGGGCTCGGGCCCCAGGCGATCAGCTTGCCGTCGGGCCCCTCTGCGCCGGGCCGCGCCGAGCGGACCAGCTTGAGGATCGCCTCGAGCACCGACTCGCCGACCGGCAGACGCCGCACCAGCCGCTGCGCCGCCATCAGATCATCGGCCGTCATGGCGGCCTTCGCCTTGGTCTCCTCGGCGCCCGTGGTGTCGAACAGGATTCGTCGCTCGGCGTCGAGGTCGGGATAGTCGACGTCGATCTCCATCAGAAAGCGGTCGAGCTGCGCCTCGGGGAGCGGATAGGTGCCCTCCTGCTCGAGCGGGTTCTGGGTCGCGAGCACGTGGAAGGGCTTCGGCAGGTCGTGACGCACCCCGGCGACCGTGACGTGCTGCTCCTGCATGGCCTGCAGCAGCGCCGACTGGGTCCGCGGGCTGGCACGGTTGATCTCGTCGGCCATCAGGAGCTGGCCGAACACCGGACCCGGAATGAAGCGGAAGCTGCGCCGGCCGCCGGGATTCTCCTCCAGGACCTCGCTGCCGAGAATGTCGGACGGCATCAGGTCGGGCGTGAACTGGATACGCTTGGCGTCCAGCCCGAGCACCGTGCCCATGGTGTCGACGAGTTTGGTCTTGGCGAGGCCCGGCACGCCGACCAGCAGCGCGTGACCGCCCGCCAGGATGGTGATGATGGCCTGCTCGACGACCCGATCCTGGCCGAAGATGACGGTGCCGACCGCCGACCGCGCGGCCCGCACATGGGTCGCCGTGGCCTCCGCGGCGCGGACGATCATGTCTTCCAGCTTGTCGAGATTCTCGCCGCTCACCGCCATGCGGTACTCCTCGTGGGGTCCCGTCGGACCGTCTCGTTCGGCCGGTGCACACCACCGGTCGCCGGCCTGCCATGCATCAACCGGGCCAGCCGGCTGTTGCGCCCGGCCGTTCCCTCTCACACCTATGCACCATAGGCTATCGAGATGAGTCGGGGCGGCGCAACGCCCCATCACGATCCCGCGACCTGCCGTCCGGGCTGTTCGGCCGCAGCGCGCGACGCATCACAGGGTAAGTCGAACCGTGGCGAAGGAAGGGCAGAGCGGCAGCGGCACGTTCGAGGCGCTGTCCGGCGCCGTGCGCGAGGCGGCCCGCCGCGGGCCGCCGCCCGTGCATCTGTGGAATCCGCCCGACTGCGGTGACATCCCGATGCGCATCGCCGCCGACGGCACCTGGTTCTACCAGGGTAGCCCGATCGGGCGCCCCGCGCTGGTGAAACTCTTCGCCTCGGTCCTGCGCCGCGACGGCGAGCGCTACGTCCTGGTCACGCCGGTCGAGAAGTGCGGCATCACGGTCGACGACGTGCCGTTCCTGGCGGTCGAGATGGTCCGCGACGCAGGCGAAGCGGGCGGGGCGCCGGTGCTGCGCATCCGCACCAATGTCGACGACTGGGTGACGTGCGGCGCCGAGCATGCGCTGCGCTTCGAGCCGGAGGCCGGCACGGGCGGGCTCAAGCCCTACCTCCACGTGCGGCGCGGCCTGTGGGCCCGCGTCGTTCGGCCGCTGTATTACGATCTCGTCGAGATCGGCGAGGAACGCGAGATCGACGGCCGCCGCATGTTCGGCGTTGCCTCGGGCTCGACCTTCTTCCCGATGACTCCCGCCGATACGCTGGCCGGGCACGATCCGAAGGACTCTCCGCAATGACGGCAGTCGAGCCGGCCGATCCGCTGACCCTGGGGCACGGCTTCTTCGAGCGCGCGCGCGAGCGGCTCGACCTCGCCGTGCCGCCCGCCCTGACGGACCCGGAGCAGCCGGCGACGCGCGGCGACATCGACCTCGATCCCGAGCTGTGGGCCCAGGCGGGCGTGATCCCGGCGCGGCCCGCCGCCGTGCTGATCGGCGTGATCGACCGGCCGGAGCCGGGCGTGATCCTCACCCAGCGCACGACGAGCCTGCCCAACCATGCCGGCCAGATCGCCTTTCCGGGCGGCAAGATCGAAGCCGACGACGCCACACCGCTCGACGCGGCGTTGCGCGAGGCGGAGGAGGAGGTCGGGCTCGACCGCCGTCACGTCGATCCGATCGGCTATCTCGACCTCTACTGCACGTTCTCGGGCTTCCGCATTCTTCCGGTGGTGTCGCGGGTCGCGCCCGGCTATACGCTGACCCTCAATCCGTCCGAGGTGGAGGACGCCTTCGAGGTGCCGCTCGCGTTCCTGATGGACACGCAGAACCACGCGCTGCACAGCCGCGACTGGAAAGGCCTGCGACGGCGGTTCTACGTGATGCCGTATCAGGAGCGGTACATCTGGGGCGTCACGGCTGGAATCCTCCGCAATCTCTACGAACGGGTGTACGAGAGATGATCCGCTCTGCCGCCGGCGAACCCGGACTCTGCGACGTCACGTCATGATCCGTCCTGTCCTCACCGAGCTCGCCCTCTTCCTCACCCCGTTCGTGCTCTACGCGGCCTATCTGGTGGCGACCCGCAACGGGCTGGTGGATCCGCAGGCCTGGCGGCTGCCGGTGCTCGGCTGGCTGACGCTCGCGGCGCTGGTGCTCCTGATCGCCAGCTTCGTCGTCATGGCCCAGTTCAGCGGCGCGCCGCCGAACTCGACCTATGTGCCGGCCCATATGGAAGACGGCCGGTTCGTCCCGGGCACGACGCGATGACGTGGCGGCGGCTCGCCGCGGCGGGCTGGCTGGCCGCCGAGCCGCTGACCCGCGTGCTGGCGCTGCTCGACCGCGACGGCGAAGAGGCGCGCGTGGTCGGCGGCGCGGTGCGCAACGCGCTCCTGCGCGAGCCGGTCGACGAGGTCGACATCGCCACCACGGCGCGACCCGAGGAGGTGATGCGGCGTGCCGTCGCAGCCGGGCTGAAGGCCGTGCCGACCGGCATCGACCACGGGACCGTGACGATCGTCGCAGCCGGACGCCCCTTCGAGGTGACGACGCTGCGCCGCGATGTCGAGACGTTCGGCCGCAAGGCGGCCGTCGCGTTCGGACGCGACTGGCGGGTCGACGCGGAGCGGCGCGACTTCACCATGAACGCGCTGTCGGTCTCGCCCGACGGCACGCTGCACGATCCGGTCGACGGCCTCCCCGATGTCGAGGCGCGACGGGTGCGCTTCATCGGCGATCCGGACCGGCGCATCGACGAGGATCATCTCCGCATCCTGCGCTTCTTCCGCTTCCACGCCGCGTACGGCAACGGCGCCTTCGACGGGCCCAGTCTGCGTGCCTGCATCGTCGGTCGCGAGAAGCTGCGCGGCTTGTCGCGCGAGCGCATCCGCATGGAGCTGACCAAGCTCCTGCCGGCGCCTGCCGCCGCCGCCACCCTCGCCATGATGGCGGATACCGGCATTCTCCAGCTCGTGCTCGGCGGGATCGGCCGATCATGGGATGTCGCAGCGATGGGGGCGCGCGAGCGCGAGCTCGGCTTCGCGCCGGACGCGACGCGGCGGCTCGCGGCGCTCGCCGTGCTGGTCGCGGAGGATGCCGACCGGCTGCGTGATCGCCTGCGGCTGACCAACACGGAGCATCGCCGCCTCGCCGCGATGGCGGAGCAGTGGCGGGGCCTCGGCGCCGCGACCACCGAGCAGGCGGCGCGCACGCTGCTCTATCGGCTCGGGCCGGACCTCTATGTCGACCGGGTGATGCTCGCCTGGGCCCGGGCGGGTGCAGAGGCGGAGCGCGAGGCCGCCGCGTGGCGCCTGCTGGCCACCCTGCCGCAGCGCTGGCGGGCCCCGAAGCTCCCGTTGCGAGCCGCGCGCTTCATGGCCCACGGGCTCGCCGGCGCCGCCCTCGGCGCGGCGATGCGCGACGCCGAAGCGGCCTGGATCGCGGCCGGCTTCCCGTCCGACCGCGAGGCCCTCGACCGGGTCGTCGCAACCGTCCTGGCCGGCCGATCGTCCCCGTCGGACTGATCCCCCATGTACGACGTGTCCCCCGTCCAGCTCCTGATCATCGCCGCCGCCGGCCTGATCACGTCGGTGATCGGCGGCGTCGCCGGCTACGGCACCGGCGCGCTGATGCCGCTGGTGCTGGTGCCGATCGTCGGGGCCGAGCCGGTGGTTCCGATCATCGCGCTGTCGGCGATCTTCAACAACGTCTCGCGGGCGACGCTGTTTCGCGACCTGGTCGACTGGCGGCGGGTGCGGCTGGTGATCCTGCCGGCGCTGCCGACCTGCGCGCTCGGCGCCTGGGGCTACACGCTGCTGGACGGCCGCGGCGCCCTCGTCGTCATCGGCAGCATGCTGGTGCTCAGCGTGCCGCTGCGACGGACCCTCAAGGGCCGCGGCGTGACGCTCGGCAACGGCGCGCTGGCGACCAGCGCGGCCGGCTGGGGCGTGCTGGTCGGCGGCACATCGGGCGCCGGCATCATCCTGATCTCGCTCCTGATGGCGGCCGGACTCGAGGGCGCGGCCGTGATCGCCACCGATGCCGCGGTCTCGACCGTGATGGGCGTCCTGAAGTTCGGAGTGTTCGGCGTCTCGGGCGTGATCACGGCCCAGGTGGTCGCGGTCGGCCTGCTGATGGGCGTCATCGCCGTCCCGGGCGCCTGGCTCGCCAAGCGCCTCACCGAACGCCTGCCGCTGCGCGTGCACACCGCGATCCTCGACGCCGTCGTGATCACGGGCGGCGCCGCCATGCTGTTCCGTGCAGCGACGTTCTGAGGCGGGAGGTCAGGGCCGCAGCCCGCCGGACAGCGCCAGCCCGGCCCCGAGAAATGATCAGCGTCTGGACGCCGGTGGTCCGGAACATCCACTTCAGGATCTCGGCCATGGTCGCGTCGACCTTCGCCTCGAGCCGCGGCTCCGCCTCGTTGATCCGGGTGTCGAGCCGCCCTCCGCCTGCTCGGCCGTCATCTTCGCCTTCTCGCGAAGAGCGCGGGCGAACCTGAGCGTTTCGAAGGTGGCGACGGTCATGAATGCACCATGGCAGAAACGGCCATGTCCGAGGAGAGGCTTGCTCCCAACCTCACACCTCCTCGTCGTCCGTCTCCTCGTCGGCGAAATCACCCGCGAGGCGGAGGCCGTCGAGCCAGGTCTCGCCGTTGCGCTTGATCACGGTGCGGGGCGTGACGCCACCGTGCTCGGCGAAGGCCTGCGCCAGCACCTGCGAATGGGTGACGACCCAGATCTGGCTGCGCGTCGCGGCCCGGGCGATCATGCGAGCGAGCGGCGCCAGCAGTTCCGGGTGCAGGCTCGCCTCCGGCTCGTTGAGCGCGATGAAGTCCGGCAGGCGATAGCCGAGCAACGCCCCGGCCAGCGCCAGATAGCGCAGCGTACCGTCCGAAAGCTCGGCCGCCTCGAAGACCCGCTTGGGGTAGTCGGGGAAAATCAGCCCGAACGAGGCCGTGCGACCCGGCTGCGGCACCACCAGCCTGGCGCCCGGGAAGGCATCGTCGACGGCACGGTCGAGGTCCTCCGTATCCTCGCGGATGTGGACCAGCGTCGCGAACACGGCGGCCAGATCGGCGCCGTCGGACGACAGGGTCGGCGTCGTCACGGCGAGGCAGGGCTGACGCAGCGGCGAGCCGCGGTCGGAGCGAAGATCGTGATAGAAGCGCCAGTCCAGCATGGTCCGGCGCACCGCGTCGATCTCGGGAAAGCGCGCCGCGTCCCGCATGGCCGACAACGCCGTCTCGGAGGCGAGCAATTGCAGCCCGAAGGGCTGCTTGCGTCCCTTGTCGTCGAGCGCCGTGGCGCGCGGGCCGGAGCGTTCGAGCAAGGTCTGCGGACGGCGCCCGCCGCGCAGGACCAGCGTCTCCTGCTTGACCTGCGGCTCCAGCAGGAAGGCCGCGTCCGTGATCTTGGGCAGCCCGATCTCGTGGTGGTACGAGAAGGCGAGGCCGGCCTGGACGTCGTAGGCGAGCTCACCCTGCGCCGTGTCGTCGCTACCGACAGTGAGCTCGACCGACAATTTGATCCGGGCCGGCTGGCCGACCCGTCGCGGGCCGGCCCACAGGGCCGACTCCATGCCGCCCTCGGCGGCGAGCTCGCGCGCCAGCGTGCCGGCCGCCGACGCCTGCAGAAGCTGCAGCGCGCGATAGAGATTGCTCTTGCCAACGCCGTTGGCGCCGACGAAGACGGTCAGCGGTCCGATGGGGAAGCGGATCCCCCGCAGCGACCGATAGCCGGCGGCACCGATTTCTCGAATGTGCATGACAGCCTCGGCGTCGGCTTCCTCACGGCCATCTAACCAGCGGTGGCATCGACGAGAGGATCGATTCGACATTGCCGCCGGTCTTCAGGCCGAACACGGTGCCGCGGTCGTAGAGGAGATTGTACTCGACATAGCGCCCGCGGCGGACGAGCTGCTCGTCGCGCTCCGCCTCGCTCCAGAGCGTCGCCAGATTGGCGCGGACGATCCGCGGATAGGCGGCCAGGAAGGCGCGTCCGACGTCCTGCGTGAAGGCGAAGTCGGCGGCCCAGTCGCCGGAATCCAGCCAGTCGTAGAAGATGCCGCCGACGCCACGCGGCTCGTTGCGGTGCTTGAGGAAGAAATAGTCGTCGCACCACGCCTTCAGGCGCTCGTAGGAGGCGACGGTCGTGTGCGCGTCGCAGGCGGCCCGCATCTCGGCGTGGAACGCGACCGTGTCGGGATCCTCCTGGGTGCGGCGCCGGTCGAGCACCGGGGTGAGGTCGCCGCCGCCGCCGAACCACGCCCGCGTCGTGACGACGAAGCGGGTGTTCATGTGGGCGGCCGGGACGTGCGGATTGCGCGGATGGGCGATCAGCGAGATGCCCGACGCCCAGAAGCGCGGATCCTCGGCGGCCCCCGGAATGTCCTTGCGGAACTCGGGCGCGAACTCGCCGTGCGGGTAGAACTGGACGTGCCAGCCGTGGGCGGCGACGCGGGCCGCGACCGGCTCCGAGATGGTCGGCAGC
>NZ_NPEX01000257.1 GCF_003258865.1 Rhodoplanes roseus
CGACCCTCTCCCGATGGGAGAGGGTCGGCACCGCCAGGATCGTATGGTCGAGTCGGGCCATCATGCGTTGCGCGGGTGCACCAGCATGCGGCCCTTCATCTCCATGTGCATGGCATGGCAGAACCACGTGCAGTAGTACCAGTAGACGCCCGCGCGGCTGGCCGTGAAGGAGACCGAGGCGGTGGCCTGCGGCGGCACCTCCATGCTGATGCCGTAGTTGACGACCGCGAAGCCGTGGGTGAGGTCCTCGATGTCGTCCACGTTTGTCACGTAGACGGTGACGTGATCGCCCTGGTTCACCTCGAACTGCTCGAGCGCGAAGGCCGGCGCCGACGAGGTCATGTAGACCCGCACCGTCGAGCCGTCGCGGACCACCTTGGAGTCGAGCTCGAGCTTGACGCCGTCCGCCGCCGCCTGCTTGCGCGCATCCTCGAAGAACGGATCGTCACGCTTCCAGACGTGCAACGGGCTCACCTTGGAGCGATGCACGATGGTCGCGTCGTGCGGCTCGGCGAAGCTCGGGCCGTCGTGCACCACCACCATGCGGTCGCCCGAGATGTCGATGAGCTGGTCGTTCTCCGGCTTCAGCGGGCCGACATTGAGGAAGCGGTCCTTGGAGAACTTGTTCAGCGAGATGAGCCACTTTCCGTCGGCCTCCTTGGTCTGGCCCATGGAGGTGTGGTTGTGGCCCGGCTGGTACTGGACGTCGAGCTTCTGGATGATCGGATCGACCTTCTCGCCCTTGAAGGCGCGCTTCGCCGCGTCGATGTTCCACTTGCAGATCTGGCTGTCGAGGAACAGCGTCGTGTAGGCGTTGCCCTTGCCGTCGTAGGCGGTGTGCAGCGGGCCGAGGCCGAGCTCCGGCTCGGCGACGACGACGTCGCGCGGCTTGATCTTGTCGTCGAAGAGCTGGTCGAACAGCCGCACGTCGAACACCGTGACGGTCGGCGACAGCTTGCCGTTGGCGACGACGTGGATGCCGTCCGGCGCCGTGTTGATGCCGTGCGGGCTGTTGGAGACCGGGACGTAGCGCGTGTAGGGCGAGCCGTGACGGCCGTCGATGACGGGCACGCCGTTCATCATGGTGACGGCGCCCTTCTGCACCGCCTCCTCGATGCGCTTCAGGTTGAAGATGACGACCCAGTCCTGCTCGTTCGCCGTCATCTCGGCGAGCGTCACGCCGCCCTCGGAGTTGTAGCAGGTGGCGAAGGCGTACTTGCCCTGATAGTCGGCATCGACATTGTCGAGATTGCCGTCGACCTGTACCTGCCAGGCGACCTTCATGGTGTCGCCGTCGATGGCCGAGAAGATCGACCAGTACTGCTTGGGATCGTTCAGCACCTTGCCGTCGTTGGGCAGCGGCACGCCGTCCTCGCCATTGGCGAACACGTAGCCGGTGCGGGGATATTTCTGCACCCGCAGGCCGTGGACCGTGTGCTGGTTGGGGAGCTGGATGATCTTGTCGCACTTCATGATGTCGCACCGCACGCGCGCCACGCGGGTGTTCGCCTTGTCGTTCATGAACACGTAGCGGCCGTCATAGGTGCCGTCGGTGAACGACATGTGCGGGTGGTGCAGGTCGCCGTTGAGATAGACGCCGCCCTTGTCCTTCAGGAACTCCTTCGTCTCGGGAGTGAGCCCCTCGGTGAGGATCCTGATGCTCTCGTTGGTCTGGCCCCAGCCGGTGGCGCTGCAGCGGTTGAACACCGGCACGCGCATCAGCTCGCGCATGGAGGGCAGGCCGACGATGCGCATCTCGCCGGTCTGGCCGGAGGAGAAGAACACGTAGTACTCGTCGAGCTCGCCGGGCTTCACCTCGTACTTGGCGGGGCCGCGGGCCGGCGCGGCCGAGGGTAGCGGCGCCGGCGCCCGGGTCTGCGCCGCGGCCGTGTCGAATCCGGCCACCCCGACGCCGGTCGCAGCGCCGGCGACGCCGGCGACGGTGGCGACCGCGCCGGTCCTGATCAGGTCGCGTCGGTTGAATTTCGATGTGTCGTCGGTGCTCATGGTGTCTCCTCTGGGGCTCGCGGGCTCAGGACGGTGTCGAAAGTGTCGTCTCGGGGAGAGCGACCGGCTTGCCGCCGGTCGTGACGAGGGGCGGGACGAAGCCGCCTTTGCCGCCCTTCATCGAGGGCGAGGTGAGGGCGTCGCGACGCTCGCGCTTCAGCCGCACCTGGATCATGTGCGGGCAGCGGTGGTCGTCGAAATAGAGCTCCTGGCAGTGCATGCAGTAGATGCACTCGTTGACGTTGATGTGCCCCTCGGGATGGATCGCCTGCACCGGGCACTCGACCGCGCAGCGCTGGCAGGGCGAGCCGCACTCCGCCCACCGCCGCAGCCATTCGAAGGTGCGCAGGCGCCCGGGAATCGCGAGCGCGGCGCCGAGCGGGCACAGGTAGCGGCAGAAGAAGCGCTCGATGAACAGGCCGGCGACCAGCAGCGTCGCGGCATAGAGAACGATCGGCCAGTCGCGCACGAACTTCAGCACGATCGCGGTCTTGAACGGCTCGACCTCGGCCATCTGCTCCGCGAACGCCACCGAGTAGAGCGACAGCCCGAACAGGCCGAGGAAGATCATGTACTTGACCGGCCACAGCCGCTCGTGCAGGCCCCACGGCACGCGGATCTGCGGCACCTTCAGCGCCTTGGCGATCGTGTTGGTGAGCTCCTGCAGGGCGCCGAACGGGCACAGCCAGCCGCAGAACGGCCCGCGGCCCCAGAACAGCAGCGCCGCCGCGACGGCACACCACAGGATGAAGATCAGCGGCGCCGTGAGGAAATAGTCCCACGAGAAGCCGGTCATCAGCGAGTTGGCGAAGGTCAGGATGTTGACGACCGAAAGCTGGGCGTTGGCGTACCAGCCGAGCCACACCAGCACGAAGCCGAGATAGGCGCGCCGCACCCAGGTGTAGAGGGCCGGACGACGCACCAGCACGTTCTGGAAGAAGAAGATCCCGGTGAGGAGCAGGAGCGCCGCGCTCGTGATGGCGATCGACGGCACGTCGCGCCGCCACATCGTCTTCCACAGCGGCTCGTCCTGCGCGTCGAGGGCAGGAGGCGGCGGCGCGGCGGCTGCGGGGGGCGTTTCGGCCGCCGTCGTGACGGAGGGCGCGGCCTGCTCGCGCCGGACGTAAGTCTCGGGCAACGTGTAGCCGAGCTCGAAGGTGAGGAACACCTTGTCGCGCGCGCCGACGGCGCGCTGCACCATCAGCTCGAGCTGCCACGGCTGGGTCGGATCGAGATCGAAGTCGTCCGGCATCACGAACAGGCCGATCTCGGGAAAGTCCGGCGTGCCCGCCGCCTCCAGGGCGCCGAGCCGCTCGTGATTGCGGTCGCGGAAGCGGGTGCCGGCGCCGTCCTGCAGGATCTGGATGCGGTCGAAGACGCCGCCCCGCACATAGCCCGAGCCCTTGAACGAGTAGAGCCCGCGGCCCGCCACCACGATGGCCTGCTGGCCGGGCTTCAGCCGCTCCTTCAGCCGCGCGTATCCGGCTTCGCCGAGCAGGCTGACACCGATGGTCGGCACGCTCACGAGCGCCGTGTACAGATCGATGAAGGTCTCGTCGGGGTCGCCGGGCTCCGGCCGGGCACTCGCCGCGGCGTTGCCGGACTTGTCGAACGCCGCGTTGATGTCGCCGACCGAGAGATGCAGGCGGCGGATCGAGCCGTCGCCGAGCAGGCTCTCCCAATCGCGGACCTCCTGCCGGGCGAGGTCGACCGTCCTGGTGACGGGCGGAATCGCGGCTGCGGGCGCCGCACCGGAGCCGGCCGCGAGGCGGCCGCTGCGCACCAGCTTGACGGCGGAGCGCACCACGCTGTCGGCCATCACCAGCACCGTGACGGTGGCGCCGGAGACGATGTCGGGTTGCGGCGGCCGCTCGGCGCCGGACGCGATCGCTGCGATGCGGGTGCCGATCAGGCCGTTGACGGCGTCGACGACCTTCTTCTCCGGCACGCCGACCAGGACGATGGGCTCCTTGTGGTCGACGAGCTTCAGGCCGCTGACGACGGCGCCCGGATCGATGCCGACCAGCATGCGGATCGGCTTGCCCGAATAGCCGATCGCCGCCGTCACGTCGGTGTTCAGGTACACGAAGCCGCGCAGCCGGTCGGCGGCGTAGACGGGGACGAGCGGCGGCTCGCCCTGGGGTGCTCCGAACCGGTCCGCCCCCGCGAAGAACTCCTGCGGCGTCGCCTTGGCGAGGTACTCGGCGAGATGCGACGACGATTGCGCCATCGCCGGCACGGCGACGAGCAGCAGCAAGGCCGCGGCGAGCAGCGCCGCTGTGGTGGTGACGCCGTGCCGGGCGACGGCCTGCAGGCCGTGCTCGAACGTCGACAGGAATCGATCGCGGCCGGATCGTGACATACGAACCCGCTCTCTACGTCATGAGATGTCGGAGTGCGTGACCGTGCCGACGGCGCTGTCGGTCCGGCCCTGTCCACGCTCGGCGCCGCGTCGCGCCTCGAGGTCGAATTGAAACGTCGGAGACCGTACTGTCAACGCAACGCGGTTAGGTAGAAACACATGCGAGCTGGCGCGCCGGCAATGTCGTACCTCGCATCGCGACATGTTTCTCATTTTGTGACTCGAGCGGTTCCTCGTTGTGCGACGCACGCGCGGCATTCAGGCCGCTGCGTGCACGCGTCACGATGCTGTCTGGATCGGTTCGGGCACCCTGGCGATCCGTCCAGGGTCGATCGTTGTGCGAACGCAAACAGGCGAACGATCCGGTTCCGCGACGTGCGTTCGCCGTGGCGATCGCGCCGCGCGGCCGCTATCGTGTGGACGATGCCTCGTCGAGGAGACGCGCGATGTCACGTCCGCAGGCCGTTCCGCCGCCCGCCCCGATCCGCACGATGGCCGATCTGTTCGCGGTCGCGCATGCGATGGAGGCCGACGCCGTCGCCTATTACGAGCGGGTCGCCGCCGATCTGCGCGAGCAGGGGGACGACGCTCTGGCCGGGCTGTTCGCGCGGCTGGCGCGCATCGAGGGCGGACATGTCGATCAGATCGAGAGCTGGAGCGCCGACCAGGGAGGTGCGCTGCCCGCCTCGACGCCGCTGCCCTGGCCGGTGCCCGCGATGTTCGACGAGCCGGCCGAGGAGCTCGGGCAGTCGCGGCTGGTGACGCCGTACCGGGCCCTCGCCGCGGCGGTCCGCCAGGAGGAACGCTCCTTCGCGTTCTGGACCTATGTGGCGGCGACGGCGCCGGCCGACGACATCCGCGCCGCGGCGGAGCGCATGGCGCACGAGGAGCTCGAGCACGTCGCCCTGCTGCGGCGCGAGCGCCGGACCGCCTTCCATCAGGCGCGCGAGACCCGGACGTCGCCGCTTCCGACGCTCGGCCTGCGTGATCTCGCAGCACGCGAACGGACGCTCGCCGACAGGCTCGACGCGGCATTCCGGGACGATGCGATGCTCGGCCCTCTCCCCGCCGAAGCCCGGGCGAATGCGGAGCGGCTCGACCAGGCGGACGAGATCGAGCTTCAACTCACGCTCGGCCCGGAAACAGGCACGCCGGATCTCGTCCATGCGGCCGAGGTGCTGGTCGAGGCCTATCTGGCGGTCGCCGATGTCGCCCAGGACGCCGCACTGGTCGCCACGGCCCAAGGGCTCGCTGCCACCGCGATCTCACGTCTGGCGGCGTTGCGGATGTGGTCGGCCCGCCATGGAGTGCGACCCGTCGACGACGCCTGAGGGCGTCCCGCCCGCACCCGACAGTGCAGCGTCCGCCGCCCGGTCCGGGCCCGCCGCGGGCCGCCGCGGCTCGACTTCGTTTGCGATCGCGGAACAAGCGGCGCGAAATCGCCGGGTCCCGCCCGCCGCGTGCTTCGCCGCACTCATGCTGCACGGCGCAACGCGTCACGATTGACAGCTCGGCCGGATAGCTATTACGCTCCAAATAGAAAACGGCGTTCCGCGATCGAAAACATCGAAAGGGTCGTCCGGTTCGGCCAATCGCGCGGCCGGCGCGACCGTCGGGTGATCGCTCTCGGCCTGGTTTTCCGGCCGTGCGGCCGCGATGCGGGTGTCGAGAAAGGGAGCAAGGCGTCGACGATGGATGCGCGTGACGACACCGGGAGCCGTATCGAAGCGCTGCTGCAGGGCGCCATCGATCCGCACGTGCACAGCGGCCCGTCGATCGCGCCGCGGGCGCTCGATCACGTCGAGCTGCTGCGCCGGGCCTCGGCGGCCGGCTTCGCCGCGGTGGTGACCAAGGACCACGACTACTCGAGCGCCATGACCACGGCGCTGATCCGCGCCAACTTTCCGGAGCTGACGACCAAGATCTATCCGAGCATCGTGCTCAACAACGTGGTCGGCGGCTTCAATCCCTACGCGGTCGAGCACACCGCCGCGATGGGCGGCAAGGTCGTGTGGCTGCCGACGCTCGCCGCGGAGAACCATCTGCGCTGGCAGGCCGAGGCGAAGTGGTCCCACCCGGCGTCCACCGACAAGATTCGACCGGCCGTCGGCATCCCGGTTCTCGATGGCGGCGCCGTGCGCGACGAGGTCAAGGAGGTGCTCGACATCGTCGCGCGGGCCGACATGACGCTGGCGAGCGGCCATCTGCATATCAGCGAGACCTGGGTGGTCTTCGAGGAGGCCAAGCGACGCGGCGTCCGGCGCCTCGTGCTCACCCATCCGGAGGACATCGTCGGCGCCAGCATGAACGACGTGAAGGGCATGGCCGCCATGGGGGCCTATGTCGAGCACTCGCTGGCGATGTTCATCGAGGGCTCGCGCTTCAAGATCGCCGGCGACGAGGACTTGCGCCGGCACATCGACGCGGCCGGCGTCGACAAGACCATACTGTGCTCGGATCTCGGCCAGGTCGGTTCGGTCGATCCCATCGAGGGCTTTCGCCGCGGCATCGCGATGTGCATCGGGCTCGGCTACGACGACGACCAAATCCGCAAGATGGTGTCGCTGAACGCGGCGCATGCGCTGGGACTGGAAGCGGATCTGCCGTCGCCGGCCTGAGTCGCGACCGGCATCCGCGGCACTTCGGAGGTGAGAATGTACGACGTCAGTGATCCCCGCGCCGCCCTGGCGCCCGCGGCTGCAGCAAAGAAGACCACCGAAGGCCCGTTCGGCCCCGCCGAATATGCCCGCTTCTATGCCGAGCCGCCGCAGGAGAGCGGGCCCGAGGGAAAGACCTGGTACGCCCGCGGCCAGAACTTCGTCATTGCCTACACGGAGCCGGTTGCCGACGCCGTGCTGGCCCGCGAGGCGCAGGCCGACGAATACGTCGTGCTGATGCCCGACCGCGACAGCGTGGTCGAGATCACCACGAGGGACGGGACCGAGCGTGTCGCCGGCGGCTCGCTCGCCTTCGTGCCCCCCGGGCCGTCGCGCCTGCGCGTGATCACGCCCGGCCGCATCGTGCGCATGATCACGTCGCGCGCCACCGACCTGGCCGCGAAGTGCAGCAACGCCGCCGCCTACGCGACCGCGAAGCCCCTGGTGACGCCGCAGGAGCCCTGGCCCGAGCCCACGGGCGGCTGGCGGCTGCGCGTCTACGATCTGGACGTGCCGCCCGAGAAGGGCCGCTTCGGCCGCATCTGGCGCGGCAGCACCTTCATGGTGAACTTCCTCGACTCGTATCAGGGGCCGCGCGACCCCTCCAAGCTGTCGCCGCATCACCACGACGACTTCGAGCAATGCTCGCTCGCGCTGGAGGGCGAGTTCGTTCATCACCTGCGCTGGCCCTGGACCGTGAACAAGGCGTTCTGGCACGACGACGATCACGAGCTGTGCGGCAGCCCGTCGGTCGCCGTCATTCCGCCGCCGGCGATCCACACGACCGAGGCGGTCGGTCGCGGCCTCAACCAGCTCGTCGATATCTTCTGCCCGCCGCGCATCGACTTCTCGCAAAAGCCCGGTTGGGTGCTCAACGCGGCCGACTACCCGATGCCGTGAGGCGACCGAAACAGCGGGCGTTTGATCATGAGCTCATCCGTCGTTCCGTTCCGCCAGCGCGTGATCGCACGCGAGCCGCTGATCGGCACGTTCCTGAAGACGCCGACCGGCCACGCCACTGAGATCGTCGCCGACGCCGGCTTCGATTTCGTCGTCATCGACCAGGAGCATGCCGCCTTCGATCGCACCACGGCCGACATCGCGCTGATGGCGGCGCGCGCCGCCCGCGTGCCGGCGCTGGTGCGCGTGCC
>NZ_NPEX01000258.1 GCF_003258865.1 Rhodoplanes roseus
CGCCGCGAGATTGGCGAGGTTCTTCTCGCGCAGATACTCGGCCGGCGTCTGGACGACCCGGTGCTCGACCTCGCCCTCTCGCTCGACGAGGCGATCGCCCCCGGGCTCGGGCGGCTCGGCGCCGTGCCGCTCGATCTCGACGTCGTCGGCACCCTGCGCGGCCTACCGTCGCTGTCGCCGCGCTCGCTGCAGGAGACGCTGCGCACCCTGCAGGCGGCCGGCGGCAAGCTCGACGTCACCCGCGCCCGGCTGAGCCAGGGCGACATCGTCGCCACCGGCACCGGCAGGCTCGGCCTGTCGCCGCGCGGCGCCCTCGACGGCGAGCTGCAGCTCGTGGTGGTCAATGCCGACAAGCTGCTGCCGCTGCTCGGCGTCGACCAGCTCGTCAACCAGCTCCTCCCGCAGGCGACCCGCGACCGCCTCGCGCCGGGCCTCGACCGTCTGGTTCCCGGCCTCGGCAACGTCTTGCGCGGCGGCGGGGGCGGCGGCGCGCCGAGCGCCGACGCGCTGGGTCCGTCGACCGAGCTGGAAGGCAAGCGCGCCGTGAAGCTGCCGCTGCGCTTCTCCGACGGCGCCGTGCTGCTCGGCCCGTTCAAGGTCGGCCAGCTCGCGCCGTTCTACTGAGGGAAGGGGGGAGCGCGGCCCTATGCGGCGCTCGCCAGGATGGCCTTCTCGGCGGCCGCGATGGCTTCCGGCGTGCCGACATGCATCCACACGCCCTCGAGCCGCAGGCCGTGGAGCCGGCCGGCCCCTTCGGCACGGTCGAACAGCCTGGTGAGCGCGAAGCCGCCCTGCGGGGCGTCGGCGAACAGGGCCGGCGACAACAGCGCCACCCCGGAATAGACGAACGGCACCACCTCGCGCTCGGCGCGGCGCTGCAGGCGGCCGTCCGGCGTCATGCCGTAGTCGCCGCGGCCCGAATAGCCGACGCTGGTCGAGGTGGCGGCGAGCAGCAGCAGCGCGTCCATCCGGTCCGGGTCGAACATCTGGGCCAACAGGTCGAGATTGGCCCTCACCCCGTCGATCCACAGCGTGTCGGCATTGACCAGGTAGAACGGCGCGTCGCCGAGCTGCGGCAGCGCCCGGGCGACGCCGCCGCCGGTGCCGAGGAGCCCGTCCCGCTCGTCCGAGATCACGATGCGGGGGCGGCTGCGGCCGGCGAGGTGCCGCTCGATCTTGTCGGCGAAGAAATGGACGTTGACCACCACGGTCTCGACCCCGGCCTCGACGAGCTGGTCGAGCACGTGGTCGAGCAGGGGCTTGCCGCCCACCGGCACCAGCGGCTTCGGCAGCGTGTCGGTCAGCGGACGCATCCTCGTGCCGAGACCGGCGGCGAGGACCATGGCGGTGCGGGGGCGGACAGCGGCGGGAGACGACATCGGCGACCTCTCGGGGGCCTCTTCTTGCACACGATTCTGTCCCCGGGCTCAACAGGAACCGAATCGGTGCTGCCGCCGGACGCTGGCGCGGCGGGGTGACCGGGACATGACCGGACGCCGGTCGGTGTCGGGCGGCCGGCGCCGGGTTCACATCTCGAACTTGGGGCGCTTGCGCTCGCGGCGGGGTTTTTGCTGGACGTTCTTCAGGAACCGCACCCCGATCTGGTCGCCGTTGAGCCACACCCGCTCGCAGCGGCGGTGGGCATGGCCCCAGTTGGACAGCACCAGGAAGAACTCGTCCAGGTTGATCTCCTCGGTCGAGCCGAAGACGGTCAGCTTGGCCTCGGTGTCGGAGACGTCCTCGAGCAGCACCTCGCGCTGCCAAGTGCCGTCGATGCCCATGATCCGGGCCGCGTATCCGTGCTCGAATTCGACGCGGTCGCCCGCCTTGCGTTCCGTGTTCATCGCCGGCCGTCCCGATACGCTGGTGCGGCCGGAGTGTACCGGGACGATCTTGCCAAGCTCTTACTGGGCTTCGGCTTCTCGCGGACCGCGTCAGCCCGGCGGGGCCGGGGGCGGCGGCACATAGGCGGCGTACCAGGCCTTCAGGGCGGCGAGCGACGGGTGGGCGAGGGCGCGCTGCAGATAGGTCATCACCCGCGGCATGTGGCGGATGTATTGCGGCTTGCCGTCCCGCTGGGCGAGCCGGGCGAAAATGCCGAGGATCTTGGTCGCGCGCTGCGCCGCGACCGTGGCGTAGACCTGGGCGAACTGGCCGACGTCGAAGGCCGGCTCGTTGGCGCGCCGCGCCTTGGCGTAGCGGCCCAGGAGCTCGATCTCCAGCTCCTCCGGAACCGTGACGCGGGCGTCCTGCAGCAGCGAGGCGAGGTCGTAGGCGGCCGGCCCCATCACGGCGTCCTGGAAGTCGATCAGGCCGACCCGCTCGAGCCCGCGCCGCTCCGGCAGCCAGATCAGATTCGGCGAGTGGAAGTCGCGCAGCACCCAGGTCGGCGGCTGCGCCAGCACCGGCTTGAGCGCGTCGCGCCAGAACGACAGGAAGGCGCTGCGCGCCGGCGTCGAGGGCACGGCGGCGAGCCGCGGCAGGTACCAGTCGAGCAGAAGCTCGATCTCGATCAGGAAGGCGTCGAGGTCGTAGTCCGGGATCCGGTAGGTGAGCTGCGGCGTCACCGGCAGCTCGCTCGGCAGCAGCATGTGCCCGTGCAGGGCGACCAGCACGTCGACGGCGGCGCGGTAGCGATCCTCGATCGGGGCCGGCGGAGTTCCGGAGACGACCAGCCCGTCGCCCAGATCCTCGAGCAGCACGAAGCCCTCGGCGAGATCGGCCGCGTAGATCTCGGGCGCCGAGAAGCCGAGCGTGCGCAGCGCGTCCGCCACCGCCACGAACGCCTTCACGTCCTCGGCCAGGTGGGCGATGGCGCTGTAGCTGCGGCCGTAGCGGATCGGCGGACCGTCCGGCCGACGCGGCGCGTTCATCAGCAGGATCGTGCGGTCCTGCAGGAGCACGCGCTCGTAGGAGCGCGACGAGGCGTCGCCGGTGAGGCGCTCGCGGCGTGCCTCGGCCACCCCGGCCTTCTCCAGGAAGCGGCGCAGATGGAGCATGCGGCCGATCCGGACGGCGAAGCTGCCGTGTCCGACGAGATGGACGACCCGCGCGTCGGGCCCGTGCTCCGGGTCGAGCCGGATGTCGAGGTCCAGGCGGTCCGCGGCGGTGAGGTCGGGCGCTCGGTCCGGCCATTCGACCAGCACCACGGCGCCAGCCGGAAAATCGTCGAGGCCGAGCTCGGCCAGCTCGTCGGGGCTCTGCAGCCGGTAGAAGTCGGCATGCATCAGCGTGAAGCGCGGCAGGTCGTAGCTCTGCACGAGCGTGAAGGTCGGGCTCGGCACGTCGAGCGCGTCGTCGTCGGCGAGGTGGCGAATCACGGCGCGGGCGAGCGTCGTCTTGCCGGCCCCGAGATCGCCCGACAGCATCACCACGTCGCCCGGGTCGAGCGCCGTGGCGAGGTCGACGGCGAACTGCCGCGTCGCCTGCTCGTCGGCCAGCGTCAGCGTGATCGGCGTGCCGGCGGCCCGGGCGGGTTCCATGGGATCAGGGCGGCCTCTCGCAGAACAGTCCCTCGCGGGACGATCACTCGGCGGCCGAGCGGGCCGCCGTCGTCACGAGAGGGAAAATACACATCACGGTGGTGCCCTGTCCAATCGTGCTCTCGATCCGCACCGTGCCGCCGTGCAGCTCGACGAAGGAGCGCACGATCGACAGGCCGAGGCCGGCGCCGCGATGGCCGGAGCCGCGCGGGTCGCTCTCGAACCAGTCGAACACCTTGTCGGTCAGCTCGGGCGGGATGCCCGGCCCTTCGTCGCTGACCGAGAACACCACGGCGTCCTGGTTGCGCTCGGCGGCGAGCGTGACGCGCCCGCCGGCCGGCGAGAAGCCGATCGCGTTGGAGAGGAGATTGAACAGGATCTGGCGCAGCCGCCGCCCGTCCGCCGTGAAGGCGCCGATGGCGGGATGGGCCCGCAGGTCGAGCACCAGGTCGTTCTGCACGACGCGGTCCTGCACGCCCTCGGCCGCCGCCTCCATGGTGGCGCGGATGTCGACCGAGCCGAGATTGAGCGTCATCGCGCCCGCGTCGATCGTCGCCAGATCCAGGATGTTGTTGATGATGGCGAGCAGCGCGTTGGTCGAGACCGTGATGTAGCCGAGATACTCGGCCTGCTTGTCGTTGAGCGGACCGGTCGACTGGTCGCCGAGGAAGTGGGCGAAGCCGATGATGTTGGTGAGCGGCGAGCGCAGCTCGTAGGAGACGTGGTGGACGAAGTCGAGCTTCAGCTCGTCGGCGGCGATCAGCGCCTCGTTGCGCTCCAGCAGGGCGCGCTCGACGTTCACCGAGTCGGTCACGTCGTGGAAGGTGACGAGCGTGGCGCCGTCCGGCAGCGGCACGGTGGCGAAGTCCATCACGCAGCCGTCGCTGCGCTCGATGCGGCCGGCGCCCGGGTCGCGCTTGTCGAGCGCCGTCACGGCGCCGCGCAGCGTCTGCCAGGTGGTCTCGTCGCGATAGAGCGGCCGGCACAGGTCGATCACCTGCTCGATATGGGGCCGCCCGGCCAGCACGTCCGCCGACAGCTTCCAGCTCTTGGCGAAGGCCGGATTGTAGAGCCGCAGCCGGCCGTCGCTGCCGAACACCGAGACCGACTCGGCGAGGTTGTCGAGCGTCTCGCCCTGGACCCGCGTGAGCGCGTCGGCGCGCCGTTCCAGCTCCAGCCGCTCGGTGATGTCGGTGAACAGATAGGTGACGCCGCCTTCCGGGTTCGGCGTGGTGACCACCCGCATGGTGCGGCGGTCGGGCAGATGCCAGTCGTAGGTCTCGCTCTCGGTCGACGTGTAGGCCTTGTGCAGGTTCATCTTCCACTGCCGGAAGTCCTGCTGCTCGGGGAGGCGCCGGGCGCCGCGCAGGCGATCGAGAACCTGCGAGTCGCTCGGCGCCTCGGCCAGGAAGTCGGCCTCGAGGTCCCACAGCGTCCGATAGGCGGTGTTGTAGAAGGTGAGCCGGCGGTCGGCGCCGAACACCGCGACGCCGGTGGCGAGATGATCGAGCGTGCGGCGGTGCGACGCCTGGATGTGGTCGAGCTCGTTGCGCAGCCGCTCCGCCTCGGTCGCGTCGATGGCGACGCCGACGCGGCCCTGCGCGACCGGCAGCTCCAGCACGTCGAGGGTGCGGCGGGCGCCGGCCATGATGGCCGGGAGCCGGCCCGCATAGCCGCTGCCGGTGTCGAGCGTGCGGGTGATCGCCTCGCGCTCGCTGCGGCCGAGCAGCTCGACGTGCCGCGCCACGGCGGTGGCCGGATCGGCCGCCTCGACGGCGCGCGCATAGGCGGCGTTGACCAGCACGAGCTGGCCGGCGGCGTTGCGCATCCACACCGGTGCCGGCAGCGCCTCGACGACGCTGCGCAGCGCGTCGGCCTCGTTCTGCAGCTTCTGGCAGCGCACGCTCGACTCGGCGAGGTCGCGCTTGATGCCGGTGACGTTGCGCAGCTTCATCACGGCGAAGCCGCCGATCGGGCGGCCTTCCGCCTCGACGTGGCGGCCCAGCACGGTGGTGAGCAGCAGCGCGAAGGCCTCGCCCTTGACGCGCAGCCGCTCGATCGCGTCGCCGAGCGAGGCGGCGAGCTCGGGGCTCAGCCACTGGTCGTAGGCGAGGATGTCGTGCGGCGCGAGCGTCGGGGCGATGAACGAGACCTCGCCGATCACCTCGGGCTCGCCGAAGCCGGCCGTCCACACGACCAGCACCTGCGGCTCCGACATCAGCAGCGCGGCGAGCCGGTCGACGTCGGAATGCAGCGAGGCGATCTGGGCCCGCGAGCCCTGCTGCTCGGCGGCGGCGCGGTTGCGCGTGCGCACCAGAGCGATCGCCGTGACCACGGCGAAGGCCGTGATGCCGATCACCAGCACCAGCGTCGTCAGCTCCTGGGTGCCGAGATGCGAGAAGGCGTCGAGATAGGGTTTGCCGAACGGGATCTCGGCCGCGGCCGTCTGCACGGAGCAAAGCATCGCGGCGGAGCCGGCGAGGAGGGTGCGACCTCTGCCGAGGTGTCGAGGCGGACGACGAACTCCGCTTCTCGTCGCGCCCTCGTCCCGCATCGTCTGCTCACCTTTTCGGTTCCGGTCCAGAATCGGCCGGGCCGGCCCGTCGAACTTCGTGAAATGCATCGCGTCCCGCCTGAACGGGCGTGATGCAAGGTCGGATTACGGACGCGGAAAACTTCACCCCCCGGCGACCGGCGATACACACCGGCACCGTCCCCGCGAGCCGCCGCTCGTGGGGCGGCATCGCGAATCGCCAGTCAATGTACCCTCAACCGGAGTCGCGCCGGAAGAGTCCAGACGGTGAACGAGGACGCCACCGGACGAAATTCCGTCATGCCGATGCTGCGGAGCAGCACAGGGCCCGACGGAGCGGCCGAAAGCCTGTGGACAACGTGAGAAGACGGTGCGTCGAAACGCCGGTTTTTCAGGTCCGGCCGTGCAGCCCGGTCGAGCCGAAGCCGCCGGCGCCGCGCGCCGTCTCGTCGAGCGTTTCGGCTTCCGTGACAGCGACGTGGAGCACCGGCGCCACGACGAGCTGGGCGATGCGGGTGCCGCGCGTCACCGCGAACGGCGCATCGCCGAAATTCGCCAGCACCACCTGCACCTCGCCGCGATAGTCGGCGTCGATCGTGCCGGGCGTGTTGAGCACCGTGACGCCGTGCCGCGCCGCGAGTCCCGAGCGTGGCCGCACCTGCCCCTCGGTGCCGGGCGGCAGCGCGATGGCCAGACCGGTCGGGACGAGGGCGCGACCGCCGGGCGCGATCGTCACGGGCGCGTCGGCCGGCACGGCGGCGAGCAGATCGAGCCCGGCGGCGGCGTCGCTCTGATAGGCCGGCAGCGGCAGGTCGGCGCCGTGCGCCAGGCGCTGGATGCGGAGCACGGGCGGGGTCATCCGCGGTCCTTCAGGGTCGCGGCCATGCGGGCGACCAGCGCCTGCGCGACCTCCTCCTTCGACTGGATCGGCCAGGAGTCGACGCCGTCGCGCGTCACCACATGGACGGTGTTGCGGTCGCCGCCCATCACGCCGCTCTCCGCCGAGACGTCGTTGGCGACGATCCAGTCGCATCCCTTGCGCGCCAGCTTCTTGCGCGCGTTGTCGACGACGTGCTCGGTCTCCGCCGCGAAGCCGACGACGAGGGGCGGGCGCCCGCTCGTTCGCCTGGCGACAGTCGCCAGGATGTCGGGGTTCTCGACCAGATCGAGCTGCGGCGTCCCGGCCGCGCCCTTCTTGATCTTCTGCGCGCCGGCGCTGGCGACCCGCCAGTCGGCGACGGCCGCCGCGAACACCGCGACGTCGACCGGCAGCGCCGCCTCGACCGCGGCCAGCATGTCCCGCGCGCTCTCGACATGCACGACCGTCACGCAGGGCGGATCGGCGAGCGTCACCGGTCCGGAGATCAGCGTCACGGCGGCCCCCGCCGCGGCGGCGGCGCGCGCGATCGCGTGGCCCTGCTTGCCGGACGAGCGGTTGGCGATGTAGCGCACCGGATCGATCGGCTCGTGGGTCGGCCCCGAGGTGACCAGCATTTTCATGCCGGCGAGGGGGCGCGCCGCCGGATCGCGCGCCGCCAGCAGGCGCTCGGCCGCCGCGACGATCTCCAGCGGCTCGGCCATGCGGCCGACGCCCGCCTCGTTCCTCTCCGCCATCTCGCCGGCGTTCGGGCCGACCATGACGACGCCGTCGGCCGCGAGCTGGGCGACGTTGCGCCGCGTCGCCGCACTCGCCCACATCACCGGGTTCATGGCCGGAGCGACCAGCACCGGACGGTCGGTGGCGAGCAGCACCGTGGAGGCGAGGTCGTCGGCATGGCCGCCCGCCATCTTGGCCATCAGGTTGGCGGTCGCCGGCGCGACGACGACGAGATCGCACTCACGGGCGAGCCGGATGTGGCCGACGTCGAACTCGGTCTTGGAGTCGAACAGGTCCGTGTAGGCCGGCTCGCCGGCCAGCGCCCCGGCCGCCAGCGGCGTCACGAATTCCTGCGCGCTGCGCGTCATCACGACGCGAACCGAAGCGCCGCGCTCGCGAAGACGGCGGATCAGGTCGAGCGCCTTGTAGGCGGCGATGCCGCCGCTGATCACGAGGAGGATTTTTGTCGAGGAGAGGGTCATGAGTCCCGGGTGGTCGCCGGTTGCGCGATGCTCTCCTTCGTCATGGCCGGGCTCGTCCCGGCCATCCACGCC
>NZ_NPEX01000025.1:0-30629 GCF_003258865.1 Rhodoplanes roseus
GCCCGCGACCTCGGGCGCAAGCGCCAGGACCAGCGCGGTCGCTGGAAGCACCGGGTGCAGATCGAAGGCGCCGCGGCGCCCACCTGGGTGGATGCGGCGCAGGTCTTCGCGCGCGCCGTGGACGCCAAGACCGCGCGCAAGCGCGCCTGCCATTATCGCGACGACGTCGCGCCGAGCCTCACCATCGTGGAGGCGCTGATCGAGCTCGCCGGTCAGCCGGAGCCGGCGATCGGCAGAGCGGGGGCGGCCGAACGGGAGCATGCCGATGCCTGAGCAGACACCCGAGACGATCATCGACGGCATGGCGAAGGTGATGATCGAGGAGCGCTGGGCTGTGTCGCTGGAGACGCCGGTGGGCTGCTCGCTCCGCCCCGGCTTCGAGAAGCGGCTGCGCGATGCGGGCTTCGGCGACGTCGACGTCGCGGCATATTACGACCTGGCCATCGCTCGCGCGGCCGAACGCAGCAGTGCCGCTGCGGCCGCATCGCCCGCCGGAGCGGAGACCGAGGCAATCGCCCAGGTCGCGCCCGCACCGCCGCAAGCCGAGCCGTTGCTGCCACCCGGCTTTCAGTGGGCCTGCGTCGAGGTGTTCGGGCATCGCCGTCATTTCGGGCGGTGCACCGAAGAGGAGCGCTTCGGCGCCAAGATGCTCCGGGTCGACGTGCCGAAACCGGCGTCCGACGGACCGTCCGCCGTTGCCTGGACGACCCACTATTACGGCGGCGGCGCCCTTTTCTCGTACACGCTCCCCGACGAGGAGACCGTCATGTCGAGGAACCGCCCCTACGTCTCGCCTTATCCGCGGCGGATCGCGCCGCCGGAGTTGCCGGCCTCCGAGGACGACAACGGAGACGAGGTCCTCGAGAGTGTCGATCACGCGGGCGTCGACGACGACCGACCATTCTGACGGGGCCGCGGATGTCGATGCGCTTCAAGCTTCCGCCCGGAGGAGACGTGCCGCCCGTCGTGGCGGCGCGTCGGCTCGGGCTGTCGCTCGACGCGTTTCGAGACGCCCTTCCGGCCCTCGTCCAGTCCGGGTTTCCGGCGGCCGACGCCATCACCGGGAACTACGACCTGGATGCCATCGACGCGTGGCGGCGCCGCCGTCATCCCCACCTCTTCGGACAGTTGACCCCGCCGCCTGCTGCGCGCGACGCTAGAGACGTCGTGGCAGCGAGGGTGGCGAGGTTGCGCGGTGGGTAACGTGAAGGTCCGATACTATGTCACCCGCAAAGCTTGGCCGAACAGCCGCACATGGGGCTATTGGGTTCCGACTCCCACGATGCGAAAGCTCGGTTTTTCCATGGTTGATTGCGGGGAGGACGGGCCTCAGGCCTGGGCGATCGCACATCGCTGCAACGAGCGATGGGATGAAGCCCGAAAAGCCGCCCGGGCGGCCCGGAAGGGAGAGGCCGTCGAAAGCTCCGGCCCGGCGGCACGCGTCTACCCGGCCGGCAGCCTCGGCGAAGGCTATGCGCGATATCGCGCGACAGCCACCTGGAAATCGAAGCCGCCCAGGACGCGAGAGGACTGGGAGCGCGGCTGGAAGCACATCGATCCGATCTTCGGCGACGTCGACCCTGGCTCGACCTCGCTCGAGGATCTGGACGCCTGGTATGCGGCCCTGCTGGAGCGCGTCGGCGTGCGCGAGGCTCATCGAGCCATGAAGATCTGGCGAGCCCTCTGGCGCGTGGTCGCCGCCCTCAAGAAGGCCGACGGCACTCCGTATTGCCTGCGCCAGGAGGACCCGTCGCTCGGAATTCGGAGGAAGACGCCGACGCCCCGCAACGCGATCTGGCGCGAAGGCGAGGCGGTCCGCCTCGTCAAGGCGGCGTGGCGGAACGGCTACCGCGGCCTCGCGGCGGCGCTCGCGGTCGCATGGGACACCATGCTGTCCCCTGTCGATGTGCGGACGCTCACCACCGCCCAGCTGCGCGACGACGGAGGCGGATCGTTGTTCTCGCTCGCGCGCGCGAAGACCGGAAAGGCGGCGATCGGCACCGTGAGCCGCCGCACCGAGCGGCTGGTGGCTGCCTACATCGAGAGCCTCCCCTTCAGCCTCCTCCCCGACACTCCGATTTTTCACACGCGCGGCGGGGAGCCGGGCTCCAAGGGCGGTCGCCCCCGGCCGCCGGTGCCCTACACGAAGGACACACTCGGTGACGACTTCCGTGTCGTGCGGACACTCGTGTTTCCGGGCGACACGCGCAAGCTGATGGATTTCCGCCGGAGCGGAGCCGTCGAGGCCGTCGCGGGCGGCGTCGATCCAGCCGCACTGGCCGGGAAGATGGCGAACACGATCGACCAGAATCGCGCGCTGCAGGAGACGTACCTGCCGCAGAACGCCGCTGTGGTCCGGCTCGCCGACCGCGCCCGCGCGAGCGGACGGGCACGACTGCGACAGTCGAAGAATGGAGACGGTCGATGAGGTCAGATGGCGAACAGTCGAGCGGAAAAGTTGAATCGCTCGGCCCGAAAAAGTTGAATCGCTCGGGGAGAATTTCGCCTAAGCCATTGAGATGGCTGGCGGGAGCGACGGGACTCGAACCCGCGACCTCCGGCGTGACAGGCCGGCGCTCTAACCAACTGAGCTACGCCCCCGAACTTCGGAGCCGCTGAAATAGGGCCCTGATCGATCGAAGTCAAGCGCGCAGAGACGACTGATCCGACGGACAGAAAACCGCTCTCGAAGAGGCGCAAAAACAGCTGCCGGGCAAGCCTTTTCGGCACCATACCCGCCGAAAACCCATGGGAAGCGGGCCTTTCTTGCATTTGCCGCTGGTCAAAGCGCGGGAATCATATATTTGACGGGCGGTTTTCGCGTCCATCGATCCAGCAGAGGAGGGATTTGTGATGGCCAAGGCTGCAACGACCACGGCACCGACCGTGACGCTCAAGCACATCGCCGCGACGATCGCCGGCGACCACGAGATCGCCAAGAAGCAGTCCGAGGCGATTCTCAACGATTTCGTCGGGCTGGTCGTGAAGCACCTCAAGAAGGGCGACCGCCTGCGCATCGGCGGCCTCGGCATCCTCCAGGTCCGCAAGCGCGCCGCCCGCATGGGCCGCAACCCGGCCACCGGCGAGCAGATCAAGATTAAGGCGAGCAAGAAGGTCGCGTTCCGCGCCGCCAAGGAGCTCAAGGACGCGATCTGAGTCGCGGTCCCACGCCAGGCCGGACGGGCTGCGGCCCGCCCGGAGCAGCGGCCAGGAGGCCGGCCGGCCGGCGGACGTGCCGGCGGTCAGAAACGTCCCTTCGCCTGCAGCAGCAGGCCGTAACGCTGCTGCTCGAACTTCGTGAGGTCGTAGCTCGACCCGAAGCTCGGGCCGAACGTGACCTTGCCGGTATCGGCGTTGAGCCCCCAGTACCGCCCGCCGACCCCGAGCTCCAGGAACGGCGTGACGGCGTAATTCACGAACACCTCCGCCTCGATGCCGTAGCCCTGCGACGATCGCGAGATCACGTTGGGAGCCGGCCCGAGGTCGCTCATGCTCTGGCGCATGAGATGGCTGTCCTTGTTCTCGAGGCGGGCGATCGGGATGTAGGCGACCTCGCCGGCGACCGACCAGCCCGGCAGGAACTCCCAGCGGCCGTCGATCCCGAGGCGCAGCGCATGCCATGTCGGCTCGTAGGCCAGCACGGCCGTCGTGTACGGAATCTGCACCGACCCGGGTGGCCCGCAGACCGCGCCGCCGACGTCGTCGGCGTTGCAGGTCAGGCCATAGGCCGTCAGCTTCTCGTTCCAGTAGTGATAGCCGACGAAGCCGCCGACCCGGAATCCGGCTCTCGGCACATTGAAGGACCAGCCGGCGTCGACGATGCCGTAGTGAAAGCTGTCGCCGTTGATGTCGCTCGACGTGTCCGAGAACACGTACTGGCCTGCGAAATAGTCCCGGTCCGTGATGGTGCCGCCGCCGAGCGTGCCGGCGCCGATCAATCCTTTCACGAAGACGCCCGTGGGCCGGTGATCGATGCGGCCGAACACCTCGCCGGCGTGGCCGCGGGTGTCGCGCCAGTCGAGCGTCGAGGTGGGATCGCCGTAACCGGGGGCGCCATTGCGGAAGCCGAAGTCGGCCTTGCCGGTCGAGTACCAGTAGCGGCCGCCGACCTCGAACGCGAAGGTCCGCACCGGCGCCGGGACCACATAGGCCGGCCATGCCGCGCCGCGGACAGGGGCCTTGGTGACGAGCGGCGCGCTGGAGACCGATCCGGTAACGTCGGCCTCGCGAGCCGACCCGGCGGTTCGGGTCGGAGCAGAAAGGTCGGGCCAAGCCGGGCCCCAAGTCCCCTCGCTGTCGGCCTTGGCAACGGCCGGGGGCGTGGCGGGCTCACGGACGATGGATCCGGTGACGTCGGCGTCGGCCGCAGGAGACGACGGCTGTGCCCGTCTCTCCTGCTGGACCGAAGCAACCGGCGCGGCCTGCGCCTCGGCCGTCACGCTCGGCCATTGCGGGCCGAGATCCCCGGCTGCCGCGTCTGCGGACGGAACGGCGCGGGTGCGTGGTCTGGACAACCCGGCGGGGCCTTCGGCGGTCGGCGACGGCTGTGCCCGTCGCGGTTCCGCATCGGCTCTCGCCGCTGGCGACTCGCGTCCTTCGGACCCGAGCGCCGGCCAGCGCGGCCCCGGATCCCAGACCGTGGCCTCGTCCGTCGGTCCGGACGGCAGGCTCGGCCATTCGGCGGCATGCGACGCGACGCTCGCCGCCAGTGCTGCGGCGGTCGTCGCTGCGTACAGAAAGAGGCCTTTGTCCCTCTTCACCCGGCCCCCCTGCGCCGCCGTGATCAGGACAAGTTGACCCGACTTGTTATCGATTCATTGCCGCTTTCCGCAGCCGGCCGCCGCAAGTTGGCCGGAGCGGTTAACGCCGCGTGAAGAGACTTTCGAGGGCACGGATGCGGCCGGCCCGCAGGCCGGCCGTGGCCACCGCGACCTAGAGGCTCGCGGAAGCCGGCATCGGCACGTGCCGGGCGAGGCGCTCCTTCTTGAGGAGCTCGGCGAGCAGGAAGGCGAGGTCGATCGACTGCTCGGCGTTCAGCCGCGGATCACAGAAGGTGTGATAGCGGCTGTTGAGATCCTCGTCCGAGATGGCGCGTGCGCCGCCCGTGCATTCGGTGACGTTCTTTCCCGTCATCTCGAGATGGACGCCACCCGCGATCGTGCCTTCGGCCGCATGCACGGCGAAGAAGCCCTTCACCTCCTGGAGAATGCGGTCGAACGGCCGGGTCTTGAAACCGGACGCCGACGAGATCGTGTTGGCGTGCATCGGGTCGCACGACCAGATCACGTTGCGCTTCTCGCGCTTCACGGCGCGCACCAGCGGCGTGAGCAGCTCGCCCACCCGGTCGGCACCCATGCGGCAGATCAGGGTGAGGCGGCCCGGCTCGTTGTCCGGATCCAGCACCTCGATCAGCCGCATCAGGTCGTCGGCCTTCATGGACGGGCCGCACTTGAGCCCGATCGGGTTCTTGATGCCGCGGCAGTACTCGACATGGGCGTGATCGAGCTGGCGCGTGCGGTCGCCGATCCACAGCATGTGGCCGGACGTGCAGTACCAGTCCCCGCTGGTCGAATCGACGCGGGTCAGCGCCTCCTCGTAGCCGAGGAGGAGCGCCTCGTGGCTGGTGTACAGCTCGGTGCCCCGCAGCTCGGGATGCCGCTCGAGGTCGAGGCCGCAGGCCTGCATGAAGCCGAGCGCCTCGGAAATGCGGTCGGCCAGCTCCATGTAGCGGCGCGACTGCGGCGAGTCCTTCACGAAGCCCAGCATCCACTGATGCACGCTGGCGAGGTTGGCGTAGCCGCCCTGTGCGAAGGCGCGCAGCAGGTTGAGGGTCGCGGCGGACTGCCGGTAAGCCTCGAGCTGGCGGCGCGGATCGGGGACGCGTCCGGCGGCCGTGAACTCGTTGTCGTTGACGATGTCGCCGCGATAACTGGGCAGCGCGATGCCGCCCTGCGTCTCGGTCGGCGAGGAGCGCGGCTTGGCGAACTGGCCGGCGATGCGCCCCACCTTCACGACCGGCGAGGCAGCCGCATAGGTCAGCACCACCGCCATCTGGAGGAAGACGCGGAAGAAGTCGCGGATGTTGTTGGCGCCGTGCTCGGCGAAGCTCTCGGCGCAGTCGCCGCCCTGCAGCAGGAAACACTCGCCCGCCGCGACCCGCGCGAGCTGCCGCTTCAGGCTGCGCGCCTCGCCCGCAAAAACCAGCGGCGGAAAGGTGGAAAGCTGCTTCTCGACGGCCGTCAGAGCGGCCAGATCCGGAAAGTCCGGGACCTGCTGAACAGGCTTCTTGCGCCAGCTATCGGGGGTCCACCGCTCGGGCATGTGCTTGTCCTCGTCGCGCGGGCCGGGTCTCGTCCCGGTGCCTTCTTGGACCGCGCGGGCGGGTTATACACGAGGCTGGCGCGCGGAGGCCAGCCCGATGGTCCGGGGCCCGTTTAGCCCCGGAGCACAATGCGCCCGCCGTCTCAGCCGACGGGCGGAGGCGCCGGCACGATATCGGTGCGACCGAAATCGTTTCCCTTGAACAGCAGCGGCTCGCCCGTGGCCTTCGCCAGGGCATAGCTGAAGCAATTCCCGAAATTCAGCCGCGCCGGGTGCCCGCTGCCTTTGCCGAAGTCCCGATAGGCCTGACGAGCGATCCGGGCCTGCGCCTCCGTGACCGGCTCGATGATCACGTCCGCCTCTTTCAGCAGGTCGTCCAGATTGCGACTGAGCGTCGGATCGTTGTTTCGATCCACCACCAGACCTGTCTCGAAATAAGTCGGCGCGGACATACGCGGCACCTCCGCATCCCCGATCGAGACGAGGAACCGCTCTCCCTCCGGCTCCTCCTTCAGGATTGCGATCAGGGCCGAGGTGTCGATGATCATTTGGGCAATCCGTTCTCGTCGTAGAGAAGCGCGTCGTGCTCCATCGATCTCCAGGGCTCCTTCCAGCGCGGCCCACTATCCTTGGCGATAGCCCTCAGGCGATCGACGAGGTTTGCCCGGTCGCCTCGCTGCACCCGCTCCAACCGCTCGCGCAACGCGGTGGTGACCGCGTCGGGGATGCTCTCGCCCGTGGCCCGGGCGAGTTCCTCGGCCAAGCGGTGCGCCTCTTCCGTATCGATGTTCAGGCCCATGGGGCCCTCCGCTGCTCGTCCCACGCCAATGTAAGGCGCGCGCCCGCAGGCAGCAACGGTTGTGCGGAGCCGGCCGCGCACGGGCGACGCTGCGGCCCGACACCCGCGGCGACGCGACGTTTCGCGGCTCGGCCGCCGCCCCTACTCGGCCGCCTTCCGGCGGTGCTGCAGCGTCGGCTGGCGCATTGTCACCAATTCCTCGGCCGCGGTGGGATGGACGGCCATGGTGGCGTCGAAGTCGGCCTTGGTGGCGCCCATCCGGAATGCGATGCCGACGAGCTGGATCATCTCGCCCGCGCCCTCGCCGACGATGTGGCAGCCCACCACCCGGTCGGTCGCGGCGTCCACCAGGAGCTTGAGCAGCACCCTGGTGTCGCGGCCCGACAGAGTCGCCTTCATCGGACGGAAGCTCGTCCGGTAGACGTCGACGTCGCCGAGCTCGGCCAGCGCCTCCGCCTCGGTGAGCCCGACCGTGCCGATCTCGGGCTCCGAGAAGACTGCGGTCGGGACGTTACGATGGTCCGTCCGGGTCGGCTTGCCACCGAACACCGTGTCGGCGAAGGCGTGGCCCTCGCGGATCGCCACCGGCGTGAGATTGATCCGGTTGGTCACGTCGCCGACGGCCCAGATGCCCGGCACCGAGGTCTGCGAGTATTCGTCGACCGCGATCCCGCCATTGGCGGCCAGCTTGATCCCGACGTTTTCCAGGCCGAGGCCACGCACCGCCGGCGGCCGGCCGATCGCGAACATCACGGCGTCGGCGGCGACCTGCATGCCGCCCGACAGATGCGCCGTGTAGCTCTTCCCGCAGGGCTCGACAGCCGCGACCGTGTTGCCCGTGATCACGTGGATGCCGCGCTTCTCGAGCTCGGCGCGCAGATGCTGCCGCACCTCGTCGTCGAAGCCGCGCAGGATGTTCTCGCCGCGATAGACCAGGGACACCTTGGAGCCCAGCCCGGCGAAGATCGAGGCGAACTCGACCGCGATGTAGCCGCCGCCCTGCACCAGGACACGGCCCGGGAGCGTCTCCAGGTGAAGCGCCTCGTTGGACGAGATCACGTGCTCGATGCCGGGGATGGCCGGACCGAGATGCGGCGTCGCGCCGGTGGCGATCAGGATGTGCTCGGCCCGGATGCGCTCGCCCGTCGCCTCGAGCCGGACGGTCTTGGCGTCCTCCAGGACGGCGCGGCTCTTGACGATCTCGACGCCGGCCTTGCCGAGCGTCGCCATGTAGGCCGCCTCGAGGCGCGCGATCTCGCGGTCCTTGTTGCCGATCAGGGTCGACCAGTCGAAGGTCGGTGCGGTCGCGTCCCAGCCGAAGCCGGGCGCGTCCTCGAAGGCCTCGCGGAAGCGCGCGGCGTAGACGAGGAGCTTCTTCGGCACGCAGCCGCGGATCACGCAGGTGCCGCCGACCCGATACTCCTCCGCCACCATCACGCGCGCGCCGTACCCGGCCGCGATCCGGGCGGCGCGCACGCCGCCGGATCCGGCCCCGATCACGAACAGGTCGACGCTGCGTGCGGCACTCACAGGTCGTGGCCCTTCTTCTTCATCTCTTCGCGGAACTTGGACATCACCTCGTTCGAGAACGCATCGGCCCAGACCTGGGCGCGCTTGAGGCCCTCGTCGATCGCCACCGGCTCCTCGGTCGACATCTTCTTGCCGAGCGGCGACTTGTAGAACGCGATCAGCTCCTTCAGCTCGGCCTCTGTGAACTTCTGGGCGTAGACGGTAGCGACCTCGTTGAGCAGCTCTCCACGCTTGGCGTCGTAGTCCTTGCGCAGCTTCAGGGCGACCTCGTTGAGCTCGTTGCCGAGCTGGGGGTTGGTCGGCAGGAAGGTGTTCTTCACGAACTCGACCACGCCGGTGACGATCGGATCGAACATCGCGCTGCCGCCCTTGATGACGATCAGCTCGCGGGCCGTGGCGACGGCAGCCGGCGACGGCGCCGGAGTCGATTGCGCGTGGGCCGGCGCGAGCCCGAAGGCACCCGACGCGAGGGCCACCACGGCGGCGGCACGAAGGAGCGAGGCGACCTGCATGTGAATCCCCTGTTGCAAACCGATCAGGCGTTTTCGACGCGGAGTCCGGAGGCACCCGCAATGATCGCGGTGCGCACCAGCCCGATGAACAGTCCGTGCTCCACCACGCCCGGAACCGCGGCGAGCCGCTCGGCGAGCACCCGCGGTTGCGGGATTCGACCGAGCGCGAGATCGAGGATGAAGTGCCCGCCGTCCGTGACGAAAGCGTGGCCCTCGCGGGTGCGGCGCAGCTCCGCCGGGCCCGGGCAGCCTGCCGCGGCGGCGGCGGCCTCGACGGCGATGCGGGTCGGCGCGAGGCCGAACGGCACCACCTCGACCGGCAGCGGGAAGCGACCGAGCGTCTCCACCCACTTCGACTCGTCGGCGATGACGATCATGCTGGCCGACGCCGAGGCGACGATCTTCTCGCGCAGCAGCGCGCCGCCCCCGCCCTTGATGGCGCTGAGGTCGGGCGCGATCTCGTCGGCCCCGTCGACCGTCAGGTCGAGGACCGGAGTCTCCTCGAGCGTCGAGAGCCGGATGCCGGCCGCCTCGGCGTCCGCCCGGGTGGCCTCCGAGGTGGACACCCCGATCACATCGAGGCCGGCCCGCACCCGCTCGCCCAGGAGAGCGACGAAATGCTTGGCGGTCGACCCGGTGCCGAGGCCGAGGCGCATGCCGGGCCGGACGAAATCGAGGGCGCGGGCGGCGGCTTCGCGCTTGAGGGAGTCGGGAGTCATGGGCGCTACGCGGGACGGTTCCGGGACAGGACGGTTGCCCGCTATGTAGCCTTGTTCCGACCGTCCGCCTAGGGCCGGGCCGGCATCGGCGGCCGGGATCGCCGCTCCGGGCGGGATTCTACCGCATCGCAGAAGGAGTGGCTTGCGTCGTCGCGTCGGCCCGGGTAAGGCCCGGTCTCCGGGGCTAGACCCGAGGCAGACATGCACCAGCCCGCGCCGCCGCTCGTCGTGTTCGATCTGGACGGCACGTTGGTCGATACCGCGCCGGATCTCATCGACACGCTCAACGGCCTGCTGTCCCGCGAAGGGATGGCCGCAGTGCCGTTCGACGAGGCGCGCCGGTTCATCGGCGGCGGCGCGCGGCTGCTCATCCAACGCGGCCTGACGGCCCACGGCCGCGCCTGCGGGCCGGACGACATCGACCGGCTATACGCGGTCTATGTGGACGATTACGCGGCCCGCATCGCCGAGCTGTCGCGGCCGTTTCCGGGGCTCGAGGACGCACTCGACGTGCTCGCCGGCCAGGGTTGCCGGTTCGCCGTCTGCACCAACAAGCTCGAACGGCTGTCGGTGAAGCTGCTGGAGGCCCTCGGCCTCGCCGAGCGGTTCCCGGTGATCTGCGGCCAGGACACGTTCCCCGTGATGAAGCCGGATCCGCGCGCCCTGCTCGGCACCATCGCGGCGGCCGCCGGCTCCCCCGGATGCGCCGTGATGGTCGGCGATTCCGGGACCGACATCGCGACCGCCAAGGCCGCGGGCGTGCCCGTCGTAGCCGTCGACTTCGGTTACACGGACGTCCCGGTGGCGAGCCTCGGGCCCGACCGGGTGATCAGCCGCTATGCCGACCTTCCGGCCGCCGTCGCCGAACTGCTGGCGTTGCAGTCCCGCTGACGAGGCGGCCAGCAGGCGTCGCCTCCGCCGGACACCTCCGGACCCCAAATGGTTGCGCCCGCCCGTGCGCATGCCTAATGTCGCGGTGGGCGTTGGGGGACGCCGAACCATGACCACCGTTTCGTACCGTGTTCTGGCGGTCGCGGCCGCGGGCATTCTGCTCGCAGGATGCGAGTCGCTGTCCACCTTCCAGGTGCCGAGCTTCGGCCTCGGCGGCCCGGCCACCACGGCGCTGAACCTGGAAAGCGATCCACCCGGGGCCGAGGCCAAGCTGGCGAATGGCGCGAGCTGCCGCACGCCCTGCACCCTGCCGGTGCCGCTCGCCGGCGACATCGCGGTCAGCTTCACCTTGCCCGGCTATCAGCCGGTGACGGTTCCGGTGCAGACCGTGCGCTCGGACACGAACCCCGGCGAGCGCGAATTCGCGAGCTCCACGGTCATGTTGGAGCCCAATCCGGTGTATGTGGAGCTGCAGCCGGTGCCGCCACCGCCGCAGAAGCGCCGGCCGACCGCGCAACGCGCCCGAGCCTCGAAGCCCGCGGTGCGCCAGACCCGCCCGGCCGCCGCGCCATCGGCGCCGCCGGCTCCTGCGACGGCGCCCGCCACCATCGCGCCGGCGACCCCGCTGCCGCCACAGTGATCCAGCGGCCGGACCTTGACAGGTCAGGCCCCGCCCTTTACTTCGCCACTTCGGTCCGGGCGCTTAGCTCAGCGGGAGAGCACATCCTTCACACGGATGGGGTCGCAGGTTCAATCCCTGCAGCGCCCACCACCGGATCTCCCAAAACACGACCCGATCGACATTCACTCCTGTTCCGGCCCTTTCGCCGCCGGGCCCGAAAGGTCGGTCCGCGGCGCACCGCATCGTCCGTTGCGGGTTCGCCCCCGTCGATGCAACCACGACCTCGCTGTCCTGACCCTCACGCCGCCGGCCGCAACGCGACGGCGGCCTCTCTGATGCTGGCGATGAACCGATCGAGAGCGGGCGGGCGCCAGGAATCGCGCCGGTACACCGCCGAGACCGGGAACGGCCAGGTGAGGCTCTGCACCGGGAGGATCGCGAGATCGCCGGCCGATGCGCTCTCGCGAACGAGGCTGCGCGACGCGAAGGTCAGGAGATCCGAGCAGGCGACCGTGCGCAGCCGGAACGCTACCGAGCGGGACTCGAAGCAAATCCGCAGCGGCGGATAGCCGCCCTCGCGAAACCGGTCCAGCAGCCAGCGCTGGGAGATCAGGGTCTGCTCGGAGAGCGCCCAGCGCTCCCGCGCCAGATCGTCGAGCGTCACGCCGGCTCTGTGGGAGAGCGGGTGCCCCACCGAGGCGCAGACCACGAACTCGTCCTCGTACAGGAACTCGCTGGCGAGCGACTCGTGCGGACGACCATAGTTCACGATCACGTCGAGCTCGCCTTCGAGCAGCGCCGGAATCATCAGGTCGTTGTCGGAGATGCCGACCTTCAGACGAATGTTCGGGGCGTTCCCGATCACGTCCGCGAAGGTCCGGGCCAGCAGCGTCTCGGAGACCGCCATGCTGAGACCGATCCTGAGCTGACCGGTGCGCCCCTCACTGACCTCGGCGATCTCGCGCTCGACGTTGCGCACCATCAGCCGCAGCTCGCGCACGCGGCCCAGCAGGGCCGCGCCCTCCGGAGTGAGCACGACGCCGCGGGCGGTGCGCCTCACCAGCTTGACCTTCAGCCCGGTCTCGAGCCGCCGAAGACTCTTGCTGAGCGCCGGCTGAGTGAGACCCAACGCCTCCGCCGCACGGCCCAGATGCCCGTGCTCGGCAGCCACGGCGAAATACTCGATGTCGCGCAGCTCCATGCCGATAACCGGAATTCATCGGGACGGGAAAGCCGGATGATTGAGGAGGCCTGCCGGGGCTGTCAACCTGAGATGGCCGAAGCGGACCGGAACACCGGCCGCTGCGGCGCACCGGACGCGACGACGACCGTCGTCGCATCGGGTGCCACGTGAACAATCAGGGGAGCGCTCATGAAGACGTTGAAATCGATCGTCGTCGCGACGGCCCTTCTCGCCGTCGGCCTCGTTGCAGCGCACAGTCAGGATCGCTTTCCGAACCGGACCGTGCGGATCATCGTGCCGTTCGGGCCGGGCGGCACCACCGACACGGTGGCACGCGCGCTCGCGGCGGACCTTTCGGTGCGGCTCGGCCAGCCGGTCATCGTGGAGAGTCGTCCGGGCGCGGACGGGATCGTCGCGCTGCAGGAGCTGGTCCGGTCCGGCGCCGACGGCCATACCTACATGCTCGGCAACGTCACGACCAATGCCATCACGCCGATCCTGTTCGCCAGCAAGATGTCGATCGACTACGACCGCGACGTCGTGCCGGTGATGCGGCTCGTCGACGTGCCGGCCTTCCTGGTCGCGACCACCAAGAACTTCGACGCCAAGACCGTGACCGAGTTCGTCGACTACGCCCGCCGGAATTCGGGCAAGGTCAATTACGGGATCACGGGCGTCGGCAGCTATCCGCATTACGACATGGCCGTACTGGCCCGGCGCGCCGGCAATGTGTCGCTCACCGCGATCCCCAACAAGGGCGGCGCCTCGGTCATGATGAACGACCTCCTGACCGGCACCGTGCAGGCCTCGTTCATCAATGCCGCGACCACGGTCGGCAACGTGCAGGCCGGCACGCTCCGGGCGCTCGCGGTGGTGAATCACAAGCGGCTCGCCGGCTTCCCGGATGTCCCGACCATGGCGGAGGCCGGCTATCCGGGCGTCGGCACGATCGCTTGGCAGGGGCTTTTTGCGGCCGCGAAGGCGCCGCCCGAAGCGTTGGAGCGGATGCGCGAGGCGACCTCCGAGGCCCTGAAGTCGCCGTCCGTCATCCAGGCGCTGGAGACGCAGCTCTTCACCATCATCCCGACCGGATCGCTGGCCGAGGCGCGAAGCTGGCTCGCCGAGGACATGGCGGCGTGGCGCAAGACCATCGGCGAGATGAAGCTCGACGTCCAGAACTAGACGGCCGCCGGCCGCGCCCGACCTTACAACGAACAGGAGTCCTCGATGCTCGTTTTCGACCTCGGCACCGAACAGGAGTGGAACCCGACCCATCACGTCGAGAAGATCCTCGGCGAGCTGGGCGGCGGCGACGTCACCATCGCGTGCTGGGAGCCGGGCCAGATCAGCCCGTATCACAGCCATCCGGACGCGACCGAGATGTATCTGTGCCTGTCGGGCGGCGGCACCATGCGCACCCCGACCGAGACGATCCCGGTCACGCCGGGCGGCCTCGTCGTTCATCCGCCCGGAGAGCTGCACGAATACGCCAACGGCGCCGTCCGCAGCGTGCTGTTCCGGGTCCGCTACGGGAGCGACATGGCGGCTCGTCATTTCGACTGGCGTGGCCGTACGGGCTGGGTCCAGTCGAGTGAGGACGCCGCCTATTTCCGGGACAATCCGCCCTCCGGAACCGGCGTACGCGTCACCGTGAGAGCCTGATCCGGGCGCCGTGGCGGGCTTCAGCGGGTCCGCAGCGGCAGCACACGATCGACCGCGGCCTCGACCTCGGCGAGGCCGCAGCGCAGGCCGTCGCCGCCGAGCGTGACGATCGGCCCGGTGCCGGTCGGGCCGGTGAGGGCCGGCTCGCTGCCGACGAAGATCGACACCAGCGGCACACCCAGCGCAGCGGCGAGATGCAGAAGGCCGGTGTCCACGCCCACCACGACGGTCGCGCCGGCGATCAGCCGCGCCACCTCGTCGAGCGGACGACGATCCGGAATGCGGACGCGCGGCAGTGCGTCGGCGAGCCGCTTCGCGCGCGCCTCCTCGGCCGGCGTGCCCCAAGGCAGGACGACGTCGAGATCACGGTCCGCGAGAGCCCGGCCGAGGGCGATCCAGTCGGCCTCCGGCCATTCCTTTTCGGCGCGCGCCGTGGCGTGCAGCAGGATCGCGTAAGGCCGCTCCGCTCGCGGCGCGAGAGCGGCACGGTCCAGCCCGTAGTCGACCGGCCCCTCCGGCACGTAGCCGAGCGCCGCCCCGGTGAGGAGGCGGTTGCGGGCGACCGCGTGCAGGTCGCGCCCGACGCTGTGGCGCACCTCGTAGCACAGGGTGGCGAGCCCCTCGCGGACGCTTCGCCGGTCGTAGCCGTGCCGCCGCCCGCGTGCGAATCGGGTGATCACGGCGGTGCGGACGAGTCCCTGGGTGTCGATCACGGCGTCGTAGTCGCGCCCCCGCAGGCTCGCCACGAAACGACGAATCTCCTGCCAGGTGGAGCGGCGCTGCAGCGCCCGCCGCCAGCGCCGCCACGCCACCGGCACGACCTCGTCGACGCCGGGATGCAGCCGCGCGAGCGGCACGAAGGCCTCCTCGACGACCCACACGAGCCGGGCCGTCGGCCGCGCGCGGCGGGCGTCGGTCACAGCCGGCATGTTGTGCACCACATCGCCGAGCGACGAGGTCTTGATGAAAAGGACGTCGACCATGAAACCGCGCTGGGGTCCGGCGAGCGCGGTTTTCATATACAGACCCGGGTCGCTTGTCACCCGGGCCCCGCCGCCGGGTCCGGCCGCCCTGCCCCTGGCCGATGCCCGGCTCCGCCGCTATACGGGACCGAGCCAGGAAGGACATTCGGATGAGCATTCTCGTGACCGGCGGTGCCGGCTACATCGGCAGCCACATGGTGCACGCCCTGGTGGACGCCGGCGAGCGGGTGGTGGTTCTCGACAATCTGTCGACCGGCTTTCGTTTCGCGGTGCCGCAGAAGGCGGTCCTGGTCGTCGGGGATACGGGTGACGGCGCCCTCGTGTCGCGTCTGATCGGCGAGCACCGCATCGACACGATCATCCATTTCGCCGCCTCCCTGGTCGTGCCCGAGTCGGTCGCCGATCCGCTGAAATACTACCGCAACAACACGGCGAACTCGCGCACCGTGATCGCCTGCGCGGTGGCGGGCGGCGTGAAGAACTTCGTCTTTTCGTCGACCGCGGCGGTATACGGCAACCCGGCCCGCGTGCCGGTCGCCGAGGACGACACCCCGGCGCCGATGTCGCCCTACGGGTCGTCGAAGCTGATGACCGAGATCATGCTGCGCGACGCCACCGCGGCCCATGGATTGCGGCACGTGATCCTGCGCTACTTCAACGTGGCCGGCGCCGACCCCCAGCTTCGCATCGGCCAGGCGACCGCGAATGCCACGCATCTCGTCAAGGTCGCGATCGAGACCGCGCTCGGGACGCGACAGAAGATGGATGTGTTCGGCACCGACTACCCGACGCCGGACGGCACCTGTATTCGCGACTACATCCACGTGACCGATCTGGTGGCCGCGCATGGCGACGCCCTGCGCTATCTGCGGGCGGGCGGCGCCCCGGTGACGCTCAATTGCGGTTACGGTCGGGGCTTCTCGGTGCTGGAGGTGATCGATACGGTGAAGCAGGTGGCCGGCGTCGACTTCCGGGTCGACTTCGCCCCGCGGCGCGCCGGCGACCCCGCCGCGATCGTCGCCGCCAGCGACCGGATCCGCAGCCTGCTCGGCTGGCAGCCCCGCTACGACGACCTCGGCACGATCGTGGCGCACGCCCTCGCCTGGCAGAAGAAGCTCGATACGCTCGCCCTGGGCGCGGCGGCCACGGGGCGCGGATGAGCTGAACCCATATTCATCCAATCGCGGTCGGGCCGCCGCTCTGCGCCGGATGGAACTCTCCCCTGCCCGGCCGGCTGTCGTATTCGTGTCATCGAGGCTGACTCGCGCGCCTTTCGGGTCCATAGGAGCGTCGGATCGTCCGACTCGCCGCCTGGCGGGGCTATTCGATGTGGGCGGTCCACGACCGGGCCTCCGAAAAGCCCGGCTCCGGACGACCCTACGATTCCGCAGGAAGGATCGACATGCTCGGCTGGTTCCAGGCGCTGATGCCCAAGGAAGAGCGCTTCTTCGACCTGTTCACGCGCCACGCCGAAACCGTCGTGGCCGGCGCCGAGGCGATGCGGGGGCTGCTGCAGGGCGGCAGCGAGGTCCCGCATTTCTGCAAGCTGATCGTCGAGCGCGAGGCCGCGGCCGACGAGATCACGCGTTCGGTGCTGATGGCGGTCCGGCGCAGCTTCATCACCCCGTTCGACCGCGGCGACATCCAGGGCCTGATCTCGTCCATGGACGATTCCATCGACCAGATGCACAAGACCGCCAAGGTGATCACGCTGTTCGAGATCGACCGCTTCGAGCCCTGCATGACCGAGATGGGCGACGTCATCCTGCTGGCCGCCGAGCAGGTCCGCACCGTGGTGCCCCTGCTGCGCTCGATCGGCCGGAACGTGGCCCAGATCAACATCCACACCGAGGAGATCACCCGGATCGAGGAGCGCGCCGACCAGCTGCACGACCGCGGCCGCAAGGAGCTGTTCCTGAAGCACCGGACCGGCGACGCGATGGAGTTCGTGATCGGCGCGGACATCTACGGCCATCTCGAGAAGGTGGTCGACCGCTTCGAGGACGTCGCCAACAAGATCAGCGACATCGTCGTCGAGCAGGTGTGAGGCACGCCGCATGGATGCCACCCTGGCGCTGCCGCTCCTGATCGCCCTGATCGGCGTGGCGCTGCTGTTCGACTTCCTCAACGGCCTGCACGACGCGGCCAACTCGATCGCCACCATCGTCTCGACCCGTGTGCTGCGGCCGCAATACGCCGTCCTGTGGGCGGCGTTCTTCAACTTCATCGCCTTCTTGTTTTTCGGCCTCCACGTCGCCCAGACGATCGGCACCGGCATCATCGATGCCGCCGTGGTCGATTCCAGGGTGGTGTTCGGCGCCCTGATGGGCGCGATCTGCTGGAACGTCATCACCTGGGTGTTCGGCATTCCGTCGAGCTCGTCGCACGCGCTGATCGGCGGGCTCGTCGGAGCCGGCGTCACCAAGGCCGGGGTCGGCTCGATCGTCTGGGGCGGGCTCGGCAAGACGGCCGCCGCGATCTTCCTGTCGCCGCTGGTCGGCTTCTCGCTCGCTCTCCTGCTGGTTCTGATCGTGTCCTGGGCGCTGATCCGGCAGACGCCCTTCGCCGTGGACCACGCCTTCCGGTCGCTGCAATTCGTCTCGGCGTCGCTCTACTCGCTCGGCCACGGCGGCAACGATGCCCAGAAGACGATGGGAATCATCGCCGTGCTCCTCTACTCTCAGGGGCACCTCGAAGGCGGCTTCTACGTGCCGTTCTGGGTGGTGATCACGTGCCAGATCGCGATGGCTCTCGGCACGCTGTTCGGCGGGTGGCGGATCGTTCGTACGATGGGCTCCCGGATCACCCGGCTGACACCGCTGCAGGGCTTCTGTGCCGAGACGGGCGGCGCCATCACGTTGTTCATGGCGACCAGCCTCGGAATTCCGGTGTCGACGACGCACACGATCACGGGAGCGATCGTCGGCGTCGGAGCGGCACGGCGAGTCTCGGCGGTGCGCTGGAGCATCGCCGGTAGCATCGTTATTGCATGGGTGGTCACAATGCCGGCTGCCGGCGCCATCGGCGCTTTCTTCTACCTGGCCTGCGGTCTTTTCACATGAGGACATGAGAGTTGGCTCGCCGCCACATCCGCGACGACTCCAAAGGCGGCGCGTCCAAGCGGGGCACCGCCAAGCGTCCGATCCAGTATGCCGCCGTGCCGTATCGGCGGACCGAGGACGGCGTGACCGAGGTGATGCTGCTCACCTCGCGGGAGACGCGGCGCTGGGTGATCCCCAAGGGCTGGCCGATCCGCGGCGCCAAGCCGCATGCCTCGGCGGCTCGCGAGGCGCTCGAGGAGGCCGGACTGATCGGGCGCACCGGCACCGAGGCGATCGGCTCCTACCGCTACGACAAGCGGCTGAAGAACGGGGTCGAGACCCGTTGCAAGGTCGAGGTGTTTCCGCTCGAGGTCGAAGGACAGCGCAAGCGCTGGCGCGAAAAAGGGCAGCGGAAGCTGCGGTGGTTCACACTGCTCGACGCGGCTCAGGCCGTGCAGGAGCCCGGACTGCGGAAGCTTCTGCGCCAGCTCGACACGCTGTTGCCCGACGAGGGCGACGAGGAGGAGTGAGGCCGGACGGGCCGCAGCATCGCGCGACACGCGGCTGCAACCGTGCCCCAGGTGGGGCGATCCGAAGACCGAATGCCGAGATGATTTCCCGATTGAGCCTCAGATCCGCGCCCAATCCATGGGACAGGTCGCGCGGATGTCGCCGGACAGCCCGTCGGCCCCGGCGTATTGGAGCCGTCATGTCCTGTCGTGTGTTTGGAATTGGCCCGGCCGTCACGGCCCTTCTGTTGAGCGCGACGGCGATCCTGGCCGCCACCGGTCCGGCCCCCGCGGTCGCCGCGCCGGAGTGCCTGGCCGCCCCCGACGACACACCGACCGACGGCCGCCGCTGGTTCTATCGGCTCGACCACGGCACCAGCCGCAAATGCTGGTACCTCAAGTCTGCGGGCGAGCCCCGCGCCGCTGCGCCCGCCCGGGCAGAGGCGAGCGCGGCCGATTTGCCCCCGGCCCCGGCCGTCCCGCTCGCGGCAGCAGCGGGCGCCGGTTCGGGGCCCACGGTCGCGCTGAGCCGGCCCTCGCACCCGCTCACCGAGTCGGAGCGCGACGCGTTGTACCGGGAGTTCCTCGCCTGGCGGCTGCAGCAGCCTCCAGAATAGGCAACCTGGTCGCGCTGCCCACATTGACGGCCGGCGCGCGTATGGTATGGGGCGGGCCTCTCGACCGAACGGCCGGTTTCCGGCCGCCCCCGCCACTCCTTGCCCGAGACCTCTGCATGAGCGCGAGCTACGTGATCGATCCTCCCCCGCAGGCGACCCTGGCGGTCGCCGGGTCGGACAAGCTCTTCCCGGTGCGGCGCATCTGGTGCGTCGGCCGCAACTACATCGAGCACATCCGCGAGATGGGGAACGACGAGCGCGAGCCGCCCTTCTTCTTCGCCAAGCCGGCCGATGCGGTGGCGCCGGACGGCTCGACCGTTCCCTACCCGCCGCTGACCAAGGACATGCATCACGAGGTCGAGCTCGTCGTTGCGCTCAAGGGCGGCGGCCGCAACATCAAGACCGAGGACGCGCTCGAGCTCGTCTGGGGCTACGGCGTCGGCATCGACCTGACCCGCCGCGACCTGCAGATCGCCTCGCGCAAAATCCAGCGGCCGTGGGAGATCGGCAAGGCGTTCGACGCCTCGGCGCCGTGCGGCGCGCTCAAGCCCGCCTCCGAGATCGGCCATCCGTCGAAGGGGCGCATCACGCTCTCCTGCAACGGCACGCTGCGCCAGGACGGCGACCTCGACCAGATGATCTGGAACGTCCCCGAGGTCATCTCGAAGCTGTCCGAGTCGGTCGCGCTCGCGCCCGGCGACATCATCATGACCGGGACGCCGGCCGGCGTCGCCGCGACCGTGCCGGGCGCCACGCTCGAATGCACGGTCGAGGGCGTCGGCACGCTCACCGTGACCATCGGCAAGCCGCTGGCCTGAGCCGGCCGCCTCGCGAGATCCGGGCCGGCGCATGCCGCCGGCCCGTCGCGCTGCGGGGTCAGCGAACGCCCTGCTCCGCCTGCTTCAACAGCCCGACCTGGGCCATGAAGGTCTTCACCTCGCCGTCCTCCTTGGCGATGACGCGACCGAACTCCACGGCCGGCAGGAAGGCCGGGCGGACGCCGAGCCGAGCCGAGGCCTCGACGAAGTCCGGGCTCGCGACCGTCGCCTTGATGGCGGCTTCGAGCGACGCGATGGCCGATGCGGGGGTTCCCTTCGGCACCGCGATCCCGCGCCACGCCTCGAGATTCAGATCGAAGCCCTGCTCGCGGGCGGTCGGCACGTCGGGAAAGCTCGGGTCGCGGGCCGCCGTGAGCGCCGCAAGCAGCCGAAGCTGGCCGCCGTTCACGTAGCTGGTCAGGGCGCCGGGGAGCTGAAGGACCGCATCGACCTGGCTGCCGAGCAGGCTCGGCACCACCTGGGCCGCGCCGAACGGCACCTCCACGGCCTCAGCGCCGCCTGCCTTCAGCAGTGCGACCAGCGACATGTGGGTGTGGCTGCCGACCCCGGAATGGCCGATGGTGATCTCGCGCGGCCGCTGCTTCATGGCGGCGACGAACTCGCCGAGCGTCTTCCACGGAGCGTCCGCCCGCACGGCCAGCACGGGCGTCTCGATCAGCACGCGCGCGACCGGCTCGAAGGCCGTGTAGTCGACGGCGAGCGCACCGGAATGGTGCGCCGTGGAGATCGAGTTGGAGTTCCAGACGATCGCCGTACCATCCGCCTTCTGCTGCATCACCCAGCGATAGCCGATGGCGCCGCCGGCGCCGGGCCGGTTCACCACGATGACCTTGTTGCCGAGCCGTCGCGACATGCCGTCGGCGAGCAGTCGCGCCGTGACGTCGGCCGACGAGCCGGCCGGAAACAGCACCGTCATCTCGACGATGCTGCGCTCCGGCAGCGCCGTGTCGGCAGCGGCCGGAGCGGCGAGCCCCGCCCAGGCGGCCACGGCCCCCACGAGCGATACGCACAACACGGATCTGTGGATGGTCATACGTCCTCCCGATCGTTGTTCTCGTCCGGACGCGATGCGGCCGGCCCGGAGGCTTTTGCCCCCGATGATTAGGATCGGCAGTCTGTGGCAGAGACGAACGGGCCGCAAGGCCCCCGCGTGGTTCGCTGCGGTGCAACCGGGCCTTACATCCCGAGATAGGCCTGGCGGACGCGATCGTCGGCCAGAAGCTCCTCGCCGGTTCCAGTCAGCGTGATGCGCCCGTTCTCCAGAACATAGGCGCGGTCGGCCAGCTTGAGCGACATCGCGACGTTCTGCTCGACGACGACGCAAGTGAGGCCCTCGCGATTGAGGTCGCGGATGGTGCGCAACACCTCGTGGACGATGGCCGGCGCGAGACCGAGCGAGGGCTCGTCGAACATCACGAGGTCCGGCTGCCCCATCAGGCAGCGGCCAATGGCGAGCATCTGCTGCTCGCCGCCCGACAGCGTGCCGGCGGTCTGCTTCAGCCGCTCCTCGAGGATCGGGAACATCGCGAAGACCCGGTCGAGCTGCGTCGCCCGCTTGTCGCGGGCGCGCGGCAGCAGCGCCCCCATGTCGAGGTTCTCGCCGACCGTGAGGGTCGGAAAAATCTGTCGGCCCTCGGCGACCTGCCCGATCCCGAGATTGCAGACGCGGTGGCTCGGCCAGCCGGCGATCTCGGCGCCCCGGAAGGTGATGCTGCCGTGGGACGGACGGATCATGCCCGCGATGGTGCGGATCAGCGACGTCTTGCCGGCGCCGTTGGCCCCGACGATGGCGACGATGCTGCCCTCGTCGACCTCGAAGGAGACGCGGTCGAGCGCCTGGGCGTCGCCGTAGGACACGTCGAGGTCGCGGACGGAGAGCATCAGATGGTCTCCTGCCCGAGATAGGAGGTGATCACCTTGGGGTCGCGCACGACGTCCTGCGGAGCACCCTTGGCGATCGGCGCACCGTGATGCAGCACGAGCATGTGGCCGGCGAGCGCCATCACGGCGCGCATCACGTGCTCGATCAGCAGGATCGTCACGCCCATGTCGCGGTTCACGCCGCGCAGGATCTCGACCATCCGGTCGGTCTCGGTCGGCCGCAGCCCCGCCATCACCTCGTCGAGGAGCAGGAGCTTCGGATCGGTCGCGAGCGCCCGCGCCAGCTCGAGCCGCTTGCGGTCCGGCAGCGTCAGCGTCGAGGCCCGGAAGTCGCGCTTGTCGAACAGGTCGAGGGTGGCGAGGACCTCCCGGGCGTAGCGCCGCGCCGCGGCCATGTCGGTCCGGTGCAGCAGAGCACCGATCATCACGTTGTCCTCGACCGAGAGGCCGGGAAACGGCCGGACGATCTGGAACGTGCGGGCGACCCCGAGCCGGCACACCGCGTCCGGGGTGCGGCCCTCGATGCGTTCGCCACGGAACGAGATGGTGCCCTCGTTCGGCGCCAGCACGCCGGCGATCATGTTGAACAGCGTGGTCTTGCCGGCGCCGTTCGGTCCGATCACGGCGAAGATCTCGCCCGGCTGGACCGTGAAGGACACCCGGTCGACCGCGACCAGGCCGCGGAACCGCTTGCCGACGTCGACGACCGACAGAAGCGGGCTCACGAGCGGCGCCTCGTGAAGCCGAGCCGCTGCGACAGCCACGGCCACACACCGGTCGGGACCAGGTAGATGATGGTCATCAGGATGAGGCCGAAGAAGATCGCCTTCGCCCCGGGCGCGTTGATGCCGGCCTTCTCGGTGAGCGAGATCAGCAGCTCGCCGACCGGCGTCAGGATGAAGGCCCCGACCACCGGGCCGAACACGGTGCCGAGCCCGCCGACGATCGGCCCGAGGATCAGCTCGATCGAGCGGCTCATGTCGAACAACTGCGCCGGGAACAGGCTGTTGTAATAGAAGGCGTAGAACACGCCGCCGATCGCCGTCATCGACGAGGAGATCAGCACCGCCTTCATCTTGGCCCAGAACACGTCGATGCCGAGCGCCCGCGCCGCCGTCTCGTCCTCGCGGATCGCGAGCCACTGATAGCCGAGCCGGGAGCGCGCCAGCAGCGCCGTGAGGAGGACGGCGAGCACCGCCAGACAGAAGGCCAGATAGTAGAAGAAGAGCTGGCTTCCGCGCAGATTCCACCATTCGCCGAGCCGGCTCTGCTCGTAGGGAATGAACAGGCCGCCGGCGCCGCCGACGAAACCGATATGGTCGAAGCCGATCCGGGTGAACTCGGCGAACGCGATCGTCAGCAGCGCGAAGTAGACGCCCTCGATGCCGAACCGGAAGCCGAGCCAGCCGATCGCCGCGCCGAAGGCGGCCGCGATCCCGACGGCCGGAAACACGCCGAGCCACGGGCCGATGCCGAAATGCACCCACAGGGCCGCCGAGACATAGCCGCCGAGCCCGACATAGAGCGCGTGGCCGAGCGAGAGCTGCCCGGCATAGCCCATCATCAGGTTCCAGGCCTGTCCGACATAGACGAAGTAGAGAATGAGGGTGAGGACCGACAGGACGTAGCGGGTCGCCGCCACGGGCGCGAACAGCAGCAGCACGAAAGCGAGCGCGACCGTCACCTGCCCCCGCCGGTTCATGTCACGCCAGAGCGAAATCATGCCGGCTTCTTTCCGAGCAGCCCCTGCGGCCGCAGCACCAGGACGGCGATCAGAAGGGCGAAGGAGAACATGCTCTTCATCGACGGAGCGATGAGGAAGCCGGCGAGCGCCTCGGAGACGCCGATCAGGAGGCCGGCGACGAGCGCGCCCGCCATCGAGCCCAGGCCGCCGATGATGACGATGGTGAAGGCGAGCAGCGTGTAGGCGGGTCCGAGGCTCGGCACCGCGTCGGCGATCGTCACCATCAGGGATCCGGCGGCGCCGACGCAGGCGAGCCCGATCCCGAACGTGATCGCATACAGCCGGCGCACGTCGAGGCCGATCACGGCCGCCCCGACCAGATTGTCGGCGCAGGCCCGGATCGCCGTCCCGGTGCGGGTGAAGCGGAAGAAGCCGAACAGTGCGGCGCACACCGCGAGCGCCGCGACAGCCGCATAGACCCGCACCTTGTCGATGAGCAGCGGCCCGATCATGTAGCTGTCGAACGCATAAGGCAGATTGGCGGGCTGGGCATCCGGCCCGAACACGATCAGCACGGCGTTGACCAGCACGATGGCCAGGCCGACCAGCAGGATGAACTGCTCGTGGTCGGGCCGCCCGACGAAGGAGTTGATGAGGGTTCGCTGCAGCGCGAAGCCGACCACGAAAAAGACGAGGGCGATCGGCAGCATCGCGACCAGCGGATCGACGCCCCAGGCGCGAAAGAGCACGAAGGCGGCATACATCGCCACGACGGCGAACTCGCCATGGGCGAAGTTGACCAGCCGCACCACCCCGAAAATAGCCGACAGGCCGAGCGCCATCAGGCCATAGAGAAGGCCGGTCAGGATGCCCTGGACGACGACATTGAGCCAGATGGACAGCATCGGGATGGGTCTGACGTGAAACGCACCTCCCCGGACGGCGGCCGCGAGGCCACCGCCACGGAGAGGTGCCGGTTTGGGACGGAGTTACCCCAGGTCGGCGACCGGGCGCAACCTCCGTTCGCCGCCGGGCCGGCTGCGCCGGACGCGGGGCGTCACCGCCGCGACGACGCGCCCCCGCCGGACGCGGATCAGGAGCGCCCCTGCCAGGCCGGCATCGGCACCACCGGGGCCGCGACTGCGACATCGGGAGGCAGCACGACGGTCGGGGTGCGGTTGCGGTTCTGCACCACGGCGGCCTGGATGTTGTTGTTCTGCCCCTTCTCGTCGAACCTGATCGGGCCGCCCGTCATCACGTGCTCGGCGATGTCGGTGGCCTTCACGGCCTTCATCAGGGTCGGTCCGTCGGCCGTGCCGGCGCGCTTGAAGGCGTCGGCCACCACCATGATGGCCTCGAACGTGAAGCCGGCGTTGAAGCAGTCGACCTCGAAGCGGTTCGTGGGGTTCGCGACCTTGTACGACGCGGCGAGCGCCTGAGTGACCGCCGACTTCGGGTTCGCCCAGGGCAGGTTGAAGAGGTGGAAGTCGGACAGGGGACCGAGCGCCTGGTAGAACTCCTCGTCGTACAGGCCGGGCGACCCGGGCGAGATGATCGCCTTCGGCTCGAAGCGCTGGCGGACCATGTCGCGCACCAGCTTGATGGCGTCGGACGAGCGGGTGGTGACGAGCACGAGCTCGGGCGCCAGGGCGCGGATCTTCGTGACCTCGACGGCGAGATCCTGGGCCTTGGGATCGTAGGCGATGGACTCCAGCAGCGGGAACGGCATCTGGGCGGCCGGGAACAGCCGGTCCATGGCGGCGCGCTGGGCCGTGCCGAAAGTGTCGTTGGCGTGCACGAAGACGGCGTTCTTGAACTGCACGCCGGTCGCCCCCATCAGCACCTTGATCAGCTCCAGGCCGCCGGAGACGAGCTGGGCGTTGGTCTGGAAGTTGCGGACCAGGTACTTGTAGCCCTGCTCGGTGAGCTGCGGCACCGAGGCGATGTTGATGCTCAGCGGCACCTGGCGCTGCTCGCACACCTGCGCCATCGCCAGTGTCGCGCCGGACTCGAACGCTCCGACGACCGCCTGGGCGCCGTCGGCGATCGCCCGCTCCGTCTGGGTGCGCGCCACGTCCACGTTGGACTCGAAGTCGACATGCACCAGCTCGACGGCGTAGCCGAGATCGGCCAGCACCTTCGGCGCCGCCAGGGCACCGCGGTGGCAGGACTGGCCGGCGGCGGCGAACAGCCCCGATCGCGGCAGCACGACGGCGATCTTGATGGTCTTCGCCTGGGCCCGGACGACGGCCGGTGCAGCCAGCGCGGCGGCAGCAGCCGCCGAGCCGGCGAGCACCTGACGCCGGCTCGGCCGGGTACGATTGTCGAAACGCATGGGCACTGTCCTCCTGGAAAAGCTTTTCGCCCGTTGAAAATTGGCGCGGATCGTAGGGGGACGGCCCGGGGCGGGCAAGCGCATCTTGGCGGATCCGGGACGGTGCGGACCAGGGTCCACGAGCCGGCAACAGGCCGGATCAGCCGGTCGAGGGAACCCGACGCGGCAACCGGAAATCGGCGATTTCGGCCAGGGCGTCCGGCTCGATCAGCCGGACCGAGGCCGCCTTGGTCTCGATCAGCCGCTCGCGCTTGAGCTGTTGCAGGGTCCGGTTGACGTGCACGACGCTGAGACCGAGCGCATCTCCCACCACCTCTTGGGTGAGCGGCATCGGCACGAAGGACCCGAGCGGAAAGCCGATCTCGTCCAGCCGATGGCCCAACTCGACCAGCAGATGGGCGATACGCTCGTAAGCGGTCTGCCGGCCGAGCCGCACCACGTGATTGAGCAGATACGCCTCCTGCCGGGCCTGCGCGGCCGCCCAAGCACGGCAGAGGCCGGGAAAGCGGTCGGGTTCCCGCACCATCTCGACGAGGCAGCCGGTCCCGGCGATCGAGACCGCCGTCAGGGTCGCGGCCGAGGCGGCGGCCAGCGGCTCGGCGCGGGCGGGATGGCCGAACAGGTCGCCGGGCAACAGGAAATCGAAAATCTGGCGGCGGCCGTCGGAAAGCACCCGCAGCCGGCAGGCCCATCCGGCCAGCAGCGCCCCGGGCTTCGACAGCGGCTCGCCCTCCACATAGAGCTCGACCCCCGCCCTCACCTGTCCGGGGGCCGCGCAGGTCTGGCGGATGATGGAGCGCTCCTGATCGGACAAGGGCGCGAAGCTCGACAAGCGCCGCCACAAGAGCTCGTGCGGCTTGCGATCGATCAGGCGTGGGTTGCCGGCGCCGGAGGCCATCTCGGTCTGCATCACCCCTCGGACCACGAAGGGAAGGACCCCAGCCCAAGCAACGGTGCGCACGTTGGACCGGTTCCGGGCAGGACCGGCACGAAGAGAGACGGAGCGCGGGGGTGCGGGCGCATCGTCACCAGGATTTCGGGTGAAGACGAGCAAATCGTGGCGCTCGACCGTCATGGCCGGCGATACCGCGCGCGTTCACCAAGTTGTGTCGAGCAACCCCAAGGGTCCCCGCCAACGCTGCGAAGTCGCCGGAGAGAGAACCGAAGGCGCCTCACGAGAATTTCTATCTACGAGCGCCCGTGACCATCACGAAAGCGGGAGCGAGGGGGCGAGTGCGTTGTAGAACAAAGCAAAACCGACATTCATTAACGCACGGCAACTCAATGATATTTTTTTACCCCCGGAACGGCCGGCAAACCCATGCTTTCGCTTTGCAGGAGGCTGTTCCGGTTTGAGCCGGTCAGCCAGCCGGACGCGCCGATCGACGGCGCCATCGATGCCCGAGGGCATCCGCTCCGTTGCACCGGACCATGCGGGGTCAGCGCCGCCAAGCCGCCCCGCCAGCTCGAAAGGAGTGCCGATCGATGTGTGACTACAGCCTGCAACACGTTGCGACGCGTGCCGCCAAAGTCGGCGACCAGCTGGTGACCACAAAGTTCAACAACTCGATCACCCGCGGGTTCTGCGAGGTGGGCGTGCCGGGCGTGGCGGTCTGCATCCTACCCGGGACAGAGCTCGCCTTCGAGCACGAGGTCGAATGCGATCACGCCCTCGGCTTCTTCCCGAGCCGCAAGCTGCGCGAGCGGGTCGCCCGGTTCCGGCAGATCAACATGGACAACCCGTACGAGCACCATGACGCGCTGGAGTTTCCGAGCGGTCAGGTCGTCCTGCTGACGCGACTGTGCGAAGGTCAGGTTGCGACCGTGCTGCAGCTTCCGGCCTCGGCGAGTGGCTCCGAGCACGAGCACCAGCACGAGCACCACCACGGGCGCACGGCGCCGGCCGCGCAGAACGCGGGCGAGACGCCGACCGTCGCTCCGTCCGACCGCGCCGTGGTCTAAGGAAAACGGCCTCGCGTTTTACGAGATGGGCCGTCGGGCCACACCCGACGGCCCCGTATTGTTGCAGTGCGCTCGAACCAAAATGACCCTTCCGGCGTTCCTCCCCCGAAGCGTCGGAACACCCCGTGTTTCGGTCTCTTCCGCAACCCTCTGCACGCGACTTTCAGCAACGCGCATCTCGCACGATCTGGAAAAAACTTCGCGTATGCGAAAATGACTTTGCGCGTATGCGAAACTGTGGTGTGCTGATGACAGATCCCGGCACGACGGCGAGCGAGCCCTCCATGTTCGTACAAGAGCACCAGCTGCACGGACACGACGAGATCGTACGCTTTCTCGAGACGATCAAGAAAAAGGGCCTGATCTCGGAGTATCTGGTGAGCTGGAACGGTCGCGACGGGCGCCTTACGCCCAAGGTGACGGTCTGGCGGCCGGAGGACACCCTTCCGATTCATCGGGTGAAGGGGACCATTGCCCGCAAACTCTTCGGGCTGATCTCGGCGGACCGTATCAATATCATCGCCGATCAGGCGCACGGCTGAGCCTCACACTCCGGCCGCGCCGTTCCGATTTCCAGCAACCTCCGTACGCACCCGAGCTGCGCAGGCGATGGAACGTCGTCCGGCGGGCGCCCGTGGTTTTCACCTCACCATGGCATTCGCCAGCACCTGAGCGACGAGCTGTTCGCGCCTGGCCGCCGAACGGCAATACTTGATCGCCGCCGACAGGCCTCCCAGCGCGCCCGACTCGAACGCCGTCACCACGGTCTCGTGCACGTAGCTCTTGCGGCAGATCGCCGGGGTGTTGGCGAGACTGTCGGCCGCGGCCCGCACCGCATCCAGCACCTGCTTGCGCCGGCCCCGGGCGCTCGACGCCGGGGTCGTCCGGGCGAGCGTCTCCAGCACCATGGCGGAGGCGCAGAGGGTGCGGAAGTCCTTCAGCGAGATGCGGGCGCCGGCGATCTCCTGCAGGAACGTGTTGATGTCCTGCCGGCGCACGATCCGGATCGCGTTCTCCTCGTCGCGATACTGGAACAGACGACGGCCCGGCAGCGCCAGGAGCTTGCCCAGCGCCGCCGCGAGGCGCGGCGAGCCCACCTCCTTGCGGACGTCCTTGCCGCCCTTGGCACGAAACGACAGCACGATCGTGTCGCCATCGATCCGCACGTTCGATTTCAGCAGAGTCGCCGCACCGCGCGTGCCGCGCTGGCGCGCATACGCCTCGTCGCCGGCTCGGATCGCCGTGCAGGCGATGAGCTCGATGGCGCAGGCGAGCGCGAAGGCGCGAGTCGGCTGCTCGGCGGCGAGATGCCGGGTGACGGCCCGACGCACCACGGGAAGCCGCTGGACGAGACGCAGCAGGTGCTGCGCCTTGCGGCGCTCGCGCACCTGCACCCATTCGGGATGATATCGATACTGCATGCGGCCGGCGTCGTCTCGACCGATCGCCTGGATGTGCGCCTTCGCGGACTCGGCGAAGCGTACGTCCTGGTAGGCGGGCGGAACCGCGAGCGACGCGAAGCGCGCCAGCGTGTCGCGATCCCGAACCGGCGCGCCGTCGGCCGCGACATACGAGAAGCCGCGACCGCGGCGTACCCGGCGGATCGCCAGACTGTCGGCCTCGACACGCTCGAGCCCGAGCTTCTTGATCAACCGGTCGGCGCGGCGTCGCGCTTCCGCAGCGGATTGCGACGCAGCGCGATCGTCTTCGGCCGAGGGCAGTTCGAGCATGGGGCGGACCCGATTGTTGTTTTTAGCAAAAAATCAATTCCGCCCGCGCCACCCTGGTTCCGGCCGCATCGCGTTCAAGGGCGACGCGTCCGTGTCCATCGACGGTGTCCGTCCTGGATTCCCGGATCGAAATGCCTACATTGGACGGTTGTGACTCGCCGTCCCTTTCCTCCTCACCGCTTGTCAGGTGACCAATGCAAGTTCCTGTCGAGATCGCTTTCCACAACACCGACTCCTCGGACTGGGCGGAGACCATGATCCGCACCCGCGTCTCGGAGCTGGAGCGTCTGTTCGACCGGATCACCTCGTGCCGGGTTCGGGTCGATCAGCGCGCCAAGTCGAACGGGACCTCGATCCCGCCCGTGGTGCGCATCGAGATCGGGATTCCCGGGCGCGCCGACCTCGTCGTCAGTCACGAGCCCGAGCATCTGCAGCGCAAGTATCAGCGACCTGACCTGCAGAAGGCGATCAACGAAGCCTTCCGCATCGCCGAGCGTCAGCTCGTCGGCCTGAAGGAGCAACGCCAGGGCAAGACCAAGGCCATCTACAGCGACATCCAGAACCAGCGGCTCGGCCAGGTCGCCGAGGTCCAGCCGGATCAGGATTTCGGCTATCTGGTCACGTCGGAAGGCAGCCTGCTCTACTTCCACCGCAACAGCGTGCTGGCCGGCGACTTCGATGCGCTGGGGCGTGGCGACGAACTTTACTATGTCGAGGGCGTTGGCGACACGGGGCCGGTCGCCACCAAGGTGCGGGTGAAGACGCCCGAGTGACGGCACGAGCGGCAGGTCCTCGGCGCGCCATGCGGC
>NZ_NPEX01000025.1:30639-38455 GCF_003258865.1 Rhodoplanes roseus
CCATGCGGCGCGCCGCCCGGCCAAGTCCGACGGGGCGACGGAGCCCCGAGGGCGCTTGCGAGGAATGCCGCCATGGGCGAACGAACCGACCACACAGTTCAGAACAATCCTAAAGACCGCGACAAGAGCGGCCAGCAAGGCACGCAGGAGCCGTGGAAGGAGCCCGGCCAGCGCTCGCAGCAGACGGGCCGGCAGGATCAGGTGTCCGAGACCGGTCGCCGGCCGCCCACCGTCTCGAGCTCAGCCTGGGCGAACTCGCCCCGCTGGTCGACGAAGGCGACCTGGGGGAACTGCGCGGCGTGCTGACCGGGTGAGCCCGACGGCGCGGACAGGCGCTGGCCCGGGGTCCGGGCCGACGTCGCTCGCGCGCGCCGCGGCACGACGGCGGCCCGAGCGCCGTGACCGCACCTCCGCCGGCGTCGCCGGACGCCTCGGGATGCCGACGAGGTCCACGGCCGCCGAGATCACGTCGCCCCGAACGCCTCGCGCTTCTTCAGGGCCGCCACCACCTCGGGGCGGCTCAGCACGGACCAGACGTCGCGCACCGCCTCCTCGGTGGATTCGGCGGCGGCGTCGCGGAAGCGCTCCATCACCTCGCGCAGATCGATGACGGCGCGGTCGACGGCGGGCGGCAGCGACAGCGTCATAGTCGGCGTGTTGAACGCCCCCTTCGGATCGAACAGCCGGCCGACCGCGTCCATGACGCGGTCGAAGTCCGGCGCGGCGGAGCGCAGCTCGGCGGCGATCAGGTTGTAGGCTTTCGCGAGCAGGTCGTGCAGCACCTGCTCGTTCATTGCTGCGACCGGCTGACGAACTTGTGGAAGCGCGACACCTTCCCGTCCGCGGTCTTGTCCTGGTGCAGGAAAGCGAGATCCGACTCCTCGAACTTGTCGAAGAACTCGTCCCACGAGAGCTCCTCGAGCTTCTCGTCGCGCGGATCGAAATCGAGCCGGAGAATTCCGGCGTGCTCCTTGCCCGTCTCGGTGCCCTTCACGGTGGCGGGATGCCCGCCGCGCTCCTCCGCCCATTTGCGGATCGCGTCGTGATCGGTCGTGACCTTGCCCTGCGACATCGGCGTCTCCTCGTCTTCGCCGGCGCGGCCGGTGCCGCGCCGTCCGGTTCGGAAACCGCCGGGCACCGTCGCGTGTTCCACCCGGGACGCCGATTGCACCGGCGCGAGGAGGCGGATGGGCGACAGGGCGGAACGCGCGACCGGCACGTGCGACGATCCGTGGATGGCGGCGATGCGGCGCGGCGACTTCGCCGGCGCCTGGGCCGTGAGCGACGCGATCCTGAGCGAGCGCCGCGCCAGCGCGGAGACCTGCTGGCACTGGCCACGGCACCAGCAGTTCGTGTGGACCGGCGCACCGCTGGCGAAGCGACGCGTGCTGGTTCGCTGCTATCACGGCCTCGGCGACACGCTGCAGTTCATCCGTTTCGCGGCGCCGCTTCGCCGGATCGCGTCGCACGTGACGGTGTGGGTGCAGCCCGCGCTGCTTCCGATCGTCGCCACGGCGCCAGGCGTCGACGCCGTCCTGCCCCTGCACGACGGAACGCCGGAGGCCCGGTACGACGTCGACACCGAGATCATGGAGCTGGCCCATGCGTTGCGGGTGACGGAGCGGATGCTGGGGCCGGTGCCGTATCTGTTCCCGCCCGACGCCGACCCGAGCGACGATCGAAGCTCGCGCGGGAAACATCGCGTCGGTTTCGTTTGGAAGGCCGGCGGCTGGGACCCGGGACGCTCGGTTCCGACCGACACGATGCGGGATCTGTTTCGCCGGCTCGCCGCACGGGGCGTGTCGCCGTTCATTCTCCAGCGTGGGCTCGGCGACGACGAGCTGCGCGGTCTGCCCGCCGTGGACATCGGCAGCGACGACGTGCTGGTCACGGCGGCGCGCATGCGCGCGCTCGATCTCGTCGTCTCGGTCGACACCATGCCGGCGCATCTCGCCGGCGCGCTCGGCCTGCCGTGCATCACGTTGCTGCGGGCGGAGTGCGACTGGCGCTGGATGACCGGCCGCGACGACACACCATGGTACCCGACCATGCGCCTCCTGCGCGTGCCGCCAGGCAGCGACTGGGCCGATGCCGTCGCGGCGCTGGAGACGATGCTGACGCCGTCTCACGGATCCGGGAACCATCAATCCGAGCAGGCGTTGGCGAAACGTACATAGGTTCGGTGCCGCACCCGACGGGTGCCCACCCGAGAGCAGCGGACGACGCCATGAGCTGGACGATCCGATGACGAGTGCCGCTTCCCGAAGAGTCCGCGTCGGCATCGTCGGTGTCGGAAACTGCGCCTCCGCCCTGGTCCAGGGCCTGTCCCATTATCGCGACGCGCACGAGAACGAGCCCGTTCCCGGCCTGATGCATCCCGAGCTCGGCGGCTATCGGGTGCGCGACGTCGAGATCTCGGCGGCCTTCGACATCAACGCCCACAAGGTCGGCCGCGACGTATCCGAGGCGATCCTGGCGCCGCCCAACAACACGGTCCGGTTCGCCACAGTGCCGCCGCTCGGCGTGACGGTGGCGCGCGGCCGCACGCTCGACGGCATCGGCCGCTGGCTGAAGGAGGACGTGCCGGAATCGCACGAGCCCGAGGCCGACATCAGCGCGGTGCTGAAGCAGAGCCGCACCGACGTGCTGGTCTCCTATCTTCCGGTCGGCTCGCAGCAGGCGACCGAGTACTATGCCGAGCGGGCGCTCGACGCCGGCTGCGCCTTCGTCAACTGCATCCCGGTCTTCATCGCCTCGAACGACAACTGGCGGCGCCGCTTCGCCGCCCGCGGGCTGCCGCTGATCGGCGACGACATCAAGAGCCAGGTCGGCGCGACCATCGTGCATCGCGTGCTGGCGAACCTGTTCGGCGAGCGCGGCGTGCGGCTCGCCCGCACCTATCAGCTCAATTTCGGCGGCAACTCCGACTTCAAGAACATGCTGGAGCGCGAGCGCCTCGACTCCAAGAAGATCTCGAAGACCCGCGCCGTGTCGAGCCAGCTCGACGTGCCGCTCGCCCCCGACGACATCCATATCGGTCCGAGCGACCACGTGCCGTGGCTGGAGGACCGCAAATGGGCCCATATCCGCATGGAGGGCGTCGGCTTCGGCGGCACGCCGCTCAATCTCGAGCTGAAGCTCGAGGTGTGGGACTCGCCCAACTCCGCCGGCGTCGTGATCGATGCGGTGCGCTGCGCCAAGCTGGCGCTCGACCGCGGCATCGGCGGCGCCTTGGAGGCTCCGTCGAGCTACTTCATGAAGTCGCCGCCCGTGCAGTTCACCGACCACGAGGCGCGCGTCCGCCTCGAGAGCTTCATCGACGGAGAGGGCTGACCATCCGGATGGGGCCGCGATGACCACGACCTTCTTCCTGGTCCGACACGCCGTGCACGGCCTCCTCGACCGCGTCCTGGTGGGGCGGAGCCCGGGCGTGAGCCTGTCCGACCTCGGGCGGCGGCAGGCGGCGGCGCTGGCCGAGCGGCTGGCCCGCGAGAGCCTCACCGCCGTGCATGCCAGCCCGCGCGAGCGCGCCCAGGAGACGGCACATCCGATCGCCGCGACGACCGGCCGGCCGGTGACGATCGCGCCCGACCTAGACGAGATCGATGTCGGCGAATGGACCGGACGGAGCTTCGACGAGATGTCCGACGATCCGCGCTGGCAGGCCTGGAACAGCGCGCGCGCCAGCGCCCGCACGCCCGGCGGCGAGAGCATGCGCGAGGTCCAGGACCGGGTCGTGCGCCTGCTCGGGCGTCTCTCGGCCGTCCATCCCGACGGCCGCATCGCGGCGGTCAGCCACGGCGACGTGATCCGGGCGGCGCTGCTGCATTATCTCGGCCTCGGGCTCGACGCCTACGACCGCATCGAGGTGAGCCCGGCCGGGGTCAGCACCGTCGTGGTCGGCCCCTGGGGCGCGAAGATCCTCTCCCTGAACGAGCGGGTCGCCGCATGAAGATCGTGGTGTTCGGCCTGACCGTGTCGTCGTCCTGGGGAAACGGCCACGCCACGCTGTGGCGCGGCCTGATCGCCGCGCTGGCGGCACGCGGCCACCGCACCGTCTTCTTCGAGCGCGACGTTCCCTATTACGCGATGAATCGCGACCTCGAGGCGCTGCCGGACGGCGAGCTGGCGCTCTATCGCGACTTCGAGGAGGAACGCCGCCGCGCCGAGCGCGTGCTCGCCGACGCCGACGTCGCCATCGTCACCTCCTACTGCCCGGACGGCCGCGCGGCGGCCGAGCTGGTCATGGCGGCGGCGCGGCCGATCAAGATCTTCTACGACCTCGACACCCCCGTCACGCTGGCGAATCTCCGCGACGGCGAGAGCGTGCCCTATCTGCCGGCCGACGGCCTCGCCGGCTTCGACCTGGTGCTGAGCTACACCGGCGGCCGGGCGCTGGACGAATTGGCCGAGCGGCTGGGCGCCCGACGGACCGCGCCGCTCTACGGGCATGTCGATCCGCGCGTGCATCGCCCGGTCGCTCCGGCGGCCCATTATCGCGCCGACCTCTCCTATCTCGGCACCTATGCGAGCGACCGCCAGCCGGCGCTGGAAGCCCTGCTGGTGGGGCCGGCGGCGCGACGGCCGGACCTGCGCTTCCTGATCGGCGGCGCGCAGTACCCGCAGCAGTTCCCGTGGGGCGACAACATCTGGTTCGTGCGCCACCTGCCGCCCAGCGAGCACCCCGCCTTCTTCTGCTCGTCGCGGCTGACCCTCAACATCACCCGCAAGGCGATGGCCGACATGGGCTGGTGTCCGTCCGGCCGGCTGTTCGAGGCCGCCGCCTGCGGCGCCGCCATGGTGACGGACGCCTGGGACGGGCTCGACACGTTCTTCACGCCGGGCGACGAGGTGCTGGTCGCGACGAGCGCGAGCCACATCGACGCCGCGCTGGATCTGAGCGACGCCGAGATCGCCCGGCTCGGCCGCGCGGCGCGCGAGCGGACGCTCTCCTCGCACACCTCGATGCATCGCGCCGCGACGCTCGAGCAGCTGATCGAGGAGATCGCCGGCCGCGGCCTCACACCGCCGCCCGCCGCCCGCGCCACGCCGTTCCGTGCCATGGAGGCCTGATCATGTGGGGCATCGTGCCGGCCGCCGGGCGCGGCAGCCGAATCCAGCCACTCGCCTTCTCCAAGGAGCTGCTGCCGGTCGGCAGCCGGCCGCACGAGACCGGCGAGCGGCCGTGCGCCGTCAGCGAGTATCTGGTCGAGCGGATGGTGCTGGGCGGCGCGACGAAGATCTGCTTCGTCATCTCGCCGGGCAAGTCGGACATCATGGAATACTACGGTGCGGCCTACGGCGCGGCCGACATCGCCTACATGGTGCAGCCGCGACCGGTCGGCCTGTGCGACGCGATCTTCCGGCCGGCGCCGCTGATCGCGCCGGACGAGCCCGTGCTGGTCGGCCTGCCCGACACCGTGTGGTTCCCGGCCGACGCGCTCGCGGCGCTGCCGGACGACCAGCTCTCCTTCCTGCTGTTTCCGGTCGATCGGCCGGAGCTGTTCGACGCCGTCGAGCTCGACGGCGCCGATCGCGTGACGGAGATCCGGGTCAAGCAGGCCGAGGTGCGGTCGCGCTGGATCTGGGGGGCCTTCAAGATGCCGGGCCACGTCTTCCACGCGCTCGCCGCGCTGTGGCGCCGGCCGGGGCGCGGCGACGAGTATGTCGGCACGCTGGTCAACGCGTATCTCGCCGCCGGCGGCCGCGCCGTCGGCGTCAAGGCGGGATCCGCCTATGTCGACGTCGGCACCGTGCACGGCTATCGGGCCGCGGTCGGCCTGCTCGCCGACGGCATCGGGCCCGAGCACATGACGCTGCCGGTCGCGGCGGGACGCGGCCGCGACGACATCCGGGAGGCACGCCTGCCATGACACCCGCACGAGCCGCATCCGCCGCCACCCGTCCCCGCCGTCTGTCGCGCGACGCCATCGCGGCGCGCGTGAAGGAGCTGGGGCCGTGGTTCCACAACATCGACCTCTGCGGGGTGAAGACCGCGCCCGATCACTTCCTCGGCGACTACCCGGCCGTGAAGTGGAAGGGCTTCGCCGACGCCCTGCCGGCCGATCTCACCGGCAAGAGCGTGCTCGACATCGGCTGCAACGGCGGCTTCTACGCGATCGAGATGAAGCGGCGCGGTGCCGGCCGCGTGCTCGGCATCGATTCCGACGAGGACTATCTGGCGCAGGCCCGCTTCGCCGCCGAGGTCGCCGAGGCCGAGATCGAGTTCCGGCGTCTCTCGGTCTACGAGGTCGGGCAGATCGGCGAGACCTTCGACGTCGTGCTGTTCATGGGCGTCCTCTATCACCTGCGCCATCCGCTGCTGGCGCTCGACCTGATCCGGGCTCACGTGGCGCGCGACCTCCTGGTGTTCCAGTCGATGCAGCGCGGCAGCGCCGAGCCGTTCGAGACGGCCCAGGACTACGACTTCTGGCAGACCGCGCATTTCGACGAGCTCGCCTATCCGAAGATGCACTTCGTCGAGAAGCGCTACGCCGAGGACCCGACCAACTGGTGGATCCCGAACCGCGCCTGCGTCGAGGCGATGCTGCGCAGCGCCGGCTTCGCCGTCGCGGCGCATCCCGAAGCCGAGGTCTATGTCTGCCGCTGCGCTCCGGTCGATTCCGTAGTCGCCGCCGAACGCCTGACCGTCACCGCGCCGGAGCCGTCATGATCGAAGCCGCGATGATCTGGAACGAGCCGAACAACAAGTCGCATTGGGATCCGGATGTCGATCCCGACTGGAGCAAGTTCGGCGAGATGGCGGTGCTGGCCGGCAAGGCGATCGGGAGCGCCGCGCCGGGCCTGCCCCGCGTGCTCGGCGGCATCTCGCCGATCGACCCGACCTTCATCCTCAACTTGAAGAGCCGCGGTGTCTTCGACCAGGTCGACGTCGTCGCCGTGCACGGCTTTCCGCTCGACTGGAACCTGTGGAGCATCCACGACTGGCCGCAGAAGATCGACGAGATCCGCGCCGTCACGTCGCTGCCGATCTGGGTCTCCGAGGTCGGCGTCTCGACCTTCGGGGCCGAGGAGGTGCAGGTGTTCGGCGTGAACCGCACGGCCGAGCTGCTGATCGGCAAGGTGCCGCGCATCCACTGGTACAGCCTCTACGACCTGCCGCGCGCCTGGCCGGCGACGACGCGCCACAAGGAGGCGGAGGGCTCGTCCTACTACCGGCATTTCGACATGGGCCTGCTGCGCGAGGACGGCACGCCGAAGCTCGCCATGGAGGCGTTCGCGCGGCACACGCCGGCGCTCGGCCTGTGCCAGTGGTTCCACTTCGAGGATCACCGGCTCGACGACGCGGTCGCCTGGATGAAGCAGCTCGGCGTCACCTATCTGCGCACCGGCCTGTCCTGGGCCGACAGCTTCCGGCCGAACGCGCTCGCCTGGTTCGACCGCCAGATGGACGCGCTCGCCGACTTCGACGTCACCGTGACGTTCTGCTTCACGCCCGAGCATCTCGGCCTCGCGCCGCATCACACCAGTGCGCCGCGCGAGCCGCAGGCCTTCGCGGACTTCTGCGCCGCCATGCTGGATCGCTACGCGGCGCACCGCGCGCCGGCGCGTCCGACGCTCGCCTCCTGTCCGGCCGAATGACCATGCCGCAGCACGCCCGCCACGAGGAGCGCCATGCCGCCGCCGAGGCGGCCCATGCCCTGCTCGCGGCGATCGGCGATCCGGCGCGGCCGGCGATCGATGCGGGGCGGGTCGGCGTGATCGTCGCCCATCCGGACGACGAGACGCTCGGCTGCGGCGGCCAGCTGGCGCGGCTGTACGGCGTTCAGGTGGCCATCGTGACCGACGGCGCGCC
>NZ_NPEX01000259.1 GCF_003258865.1 Rhodoplanes roseus
ATGATCGAGCTGGCGGCCGCCATGGTTCGAGACCCAGATGCCGGCACAGCCGTGCCGAACGGCGTCGCGGGCCAGCGGCGCGAGATCCACGCCCGCAAGGCGCCCGGTCTTCCGCTCCGGACCGACTCGCCGCCACTCGCGGCGGCGGCCGCCGAGGCGAGCCTCGACGACGTGCTGTTCTGATCGGGGTCGCCCGGCGCGATCAGAGCGCGCCGGCGCGCATGAGCTCGGCGGACAGGCGGTCGAGCGGCAGGACCCGGTCGGCGGCGCCCAGCGCGATCGCCTCCTTGGGCATCCCGAACACCACCGAGGTCTCCTCGTCCTGCGCCACCGTGTGGGCGCCGGCCTGCTTCATCTCCAGAAGCCCGCGCGCACCGTCGTCGCCCATCCCGGTCATGATGATGCCGACGGCGTTCGAGCCGGCGTACTTCGCGGCGGAGCGAAACAGCACGTCGACGGAGGGACGGTGGCGCGAGACCAGCGGCCCGTCCTTGATGCTGACATAGTACCGCGCCCCGCTCCGCTGCAGCATCATGTGACGGTCGCCGGGCGCGATCAGCACGCGGCCGCGCAGCGCGGTGTCGCCGTCGGCCGCCTCCTTCACCTCCACGGCGCACAGCCCGTTGAGCCGGCGCGCGAACGCCGCCGTGAACATCTCCGGCATGTGTTGGACGATGAGGATCGGCGGGCAGTCGGCGGGCAGCACCTCGAGCAGCGCGCGCAGCGATTCCGTGCCGCCCGTCGAGGCGCCGATGCACACGACCGTCTCGGTGGTGCGGGCCATCGCCTGGCTGCTTCGCGGCGGAGCCAGCATCACGTCGGCGGTGAGCTTCTTGGGCGGCGCCGCGATGCCGCCGCCGGCGGCGCGGCGCCGCGGCAGGCAGTGCAGGCGCGCCCGCCCGGCCGCCTTGACCGAGTCGCAGATCCGCAGCCGCGACTCCATCAGGAACTGGGTGACGCCCATCCGGGGCTTCTGGATGACGTCCACGGCGCCGGCCTCCAGCGCCTGGATCAGCGTCTCCGAGCCCGCCTCGGTGAGCGACGAGCACATCACGACCGGGAGCGGGCGCTGGCTCATCAGCTTGCGCAGGAACGTGATGCCGTCCATGCGCGGCATCTCGACGTCCAGCGTGATGACGTCCGGCACCTCGCTCTGGATGCGGCGCGCCGCGACGAACGGGTCCGACGCCGTGCCGATCACCTCGATCTCCGGATCCTCGTTGAGGATGGCGGCGAGCGTCTGCCGCACCGAGGCGGAGTCGTCGACGACGAGCACGCGGATCGGCGACGCCATGGTCAGCTCCGTCGAAAGACCGCGGTGGTGGCGGCCCGCACCGGCAGGTCGAAGCCGGACAGCGTCTCGGAATGCCCGAGGAACAGCCAGCCGCCCGGACGGAGGTGGTCGCAGAGCCGGCGCAGGACCGCGAGCTGCGTCGGCTTGTCGAAATAGATGAGGACGTTGCGGCAGAACACGATGTCGAGGTCGCGATCCATCGGATACGACGTGTCCATCAGGTTGAGCCGGCCGAACTGGACCATGGCGCGCAGCTCCGGCACGATCCGGACGAGCGACGAGGTCCGGTCCTTGGCCCGCATCACGTAGCGCGACCGGATCTCGGGCGGCACCGGCGTCATCATCTCGGCCGGGAAGATGCCACCGCGCGCCGTGCCGAGCACGTCGGTGCAGATGTCGGTGGCGTAGACGACGCCGGCGAGCTCCGGGATGTGGCGGCGCTGCTCGGCCAGCACCATGGCGATCGTGTAGGCCTCCGCCCCGGTCGACGACGCCGCGCTCCAGATCTTGACCGGCGCGCGCGGGCCGATGCGGCGCTCCGACGCGATCCGCGGCAGGACGTCGTCGGCCAGGATCCGGAAGTGCTCCGGCTCGCGGAAGAACTCCGTCTTGTTGGTGGTGACCACGTCGATCAGGTGAATCTCTTCGGCGGCGAGGCCGTCCTGGTCGAACAGATAGTCGCAGTAGTCGGCGAGGCTGTGCATGCCGAGGGCGCGGACGCGCTTGCGCAGCCGCCCCTCGATCATGGTCGACTTGCTGGGCGGCACCTTGATGCCGCTGTAGCCGTGGATGAACTCCCCCAGACGCTGGAAGTCCCGCGGCCGCAGCCGGTCGTGCGTGTCGACCCAGCTCGACTCGGCCGCCTCCGGTCCGGCGGCCTCCCGAGCGGGCAGCGTCTTCGCAATAGCATGGTTCATGACGCTACCCTGCCCGGCTCAGCTCGCGCGCTCGAACTGAGCGTCGTGGGCGTCCGGGCCGCCGGACGAGAGATCGAGCTTGTAGCCGCCCCGACCCGCCGCGCGGCCCGGCTGGGCGTAGGCGGCCCGCACCTGGTCGACCAGCTTGTTGGCGCCGTTCGAGGCCGGCTTCACGGCCGGACGCGGCGCCGGCGACGGCGCGGCCTTGGAGGCGACGACACGCGCCGGAGCGGGCCGCTTCGCCGGCACCGCAGCGGCGCTCTCGTCGGTGCGGAAATAGGCGATGCTGGCCTGGAGCTGCTCGGCCTGGGCGGCGAGCTCCTCCGACGTCGCCGACATCTCCTCCGAGGCGCTGGCGTTCTGCTGCGTCACCTTGTCGAGCTGCTGGATCGCCTGGTTGATCTGGTCGGCGCCGATGTCCTGCTCGCGGCAGGCGGCGCTGATCTCCGAGACGAGCTCGGCCGTCTTCTGGATGTCGGGCACGAGCCGGGTGAGCATCTCGCCCGCCTCCTGGGCGGCCTTGACGGTCTGCGACGACAGCGTGCCGATCTCGGCCGCCGCGGTCTGGCTGCGCTCGGCGAGCTTGCGCACCTCCGAGGCGACGACCGCGAAGCCCTTGCCGTGCTCGCCGGCCCGTGCCGCTTCCACGGCGGCGTTGAGGGCCAGCAGGTCGGTCTGGCGGGCGATCTCCTGCACGATGGTGATCTTCTCGGCGATGGTGCGCATCGCCTCGACGGCGCGCGTCACCGCGTCGCCGCTCTTTTCGGCGTCGGCGGCGGACTGCCGAGCGATCTTCTCGGTCTGGGTGGCGTTGTCGGCGTTCTGCTTGATGTTGGAGGCCATCTCCTCCATCGACGAGGAGGCCTCCTCGGCGGACGCCGCCTGCTCGGTGGCGCCCTGCGACAGCTCCTCGGAGCTCGACGACAGCTCCTGGCTGCCTGACGAGACGTTGTCGGCCGCCGTCAGCGACTCGGCCACGACCTGGCGGAGCTTCTCCACCATGCGCTCCAGCGCGATGCCGAGCGTGTCCTTCTCGGAGAAGCGCTGCACCCGCACCGTAAGGTCGCCGTTGGCGATGGTGTCGGCGACATCCGCGTTGATGCGCAGATTGGTCGTCATCTGATTGAGCGAGTCGACCAGATCCTTGATCTCGTCGTTGGAGGTGACCTTGACCTCCTGACTCAGGTCGCCGATCGCGACGGCCTCGGCGAGGCCGCCGGCCCGGGCGAGGCCGCGGCTGATCGACAGCGCCATCCACACCGCCGTGACCACCGCGATCAGCAGCGCGACCGCGACGAGACCGATGAGCAGCATGCGGGCGTTTTCGTACTGCTGGGCGGCGTCGGCCTTGGCCTGGCCGAGAATCCGGTTGTTGGCCTCGATGATCGTCCGCAGATTCTTCTGAACGTCGCCGACATGCTGCCGTGCCACCGTGCCGGACAGGACGCGCGCCTCGTTCTGCTCGCCGCGGCGCAGCGCCTCCCGAATCTTGTCCTGGGTCTGGACGTATTGCTGGAACGACGTACGGGCTGCCATCCACAGCGGTCGACGCTCCGCCGCGGCAGTCGACTCGCCCTTCTCGAGCGTCGCTGCGAGTGATTGACGATCGCGCGCGATCTCGGTGTCGAAGCGATCGACCTCCTCCTTGGAGGTCGCCATGATGAGGTTCTTTTCGGCCCGCACCAAGGTCATGAGATCGGAGTTCAGCTCGAGCGAGAACTGCATGCGGTGGACCGGACCCTCGACCATCCGTTGCAGTGTCTGGTCGAGCGAGGCGAGGTTGGAGATACCGAGCCAGGCGGTGACGCCGGAGAGAACGATGATGATGGCGAAGGCGAGCGCGAGCTTCAGCTTGATGGTGAGGCGCATCGGGGCATTCCTGGCAAGGTGCGGTTCGAGAGGATGGGTCAGGCCGCTTGGGCCGCGACCGGCGGCACGAGGCCGCCCGCAGCGGGCATTGCACGCTCGGCCGTCGTCATGGCCGGATCGGTGGTGAAGAGACGGACGATGTCGAGCACGGCCACGAAGCCGCCGCCGTGGCGGCCGACGCCGAGGATGTGGTCGTGCGCCCAGGGCGTGCCGATGTCGGGCGGCGGCTCCAGCCGCCCGTCGTCCAGGGTCGCCACCTCGAACACGCGGTCGGCCGTGAGGCCGACGGCGAGCCGGCGGCCCGGCAGCGGCACGTCGAGCACGACGATCCGGGTCGTCTCGTCCGGCTCGACCCGCGGCAGGCCGAGACGGGTCCGCAGGTCGATCACCGCGACGCCGCGGCCGCGCACGTCGATGAGGCCGTCGAGGTGAGCCGGCGCGTCGGGGATCCGGAACACCTCCTGGATCGGCAGGATCTCGAGGACCATCGCGACCGGGACCGCGAACACCTCCCGGCCGATCCCGATGGTGACGTAGAAGCCGTCGCTGGCCGTGCTGGTCGAGGTCATGGGTCAGCTCGCCCTTTCGAACTGTGCGTCGTGGTTGTCGGGACCGCCGGCCGCGAGGTCGAGCCGGAAGCCGGCGCGGGCCGGAGCCTTGCCCTGGCCGTAGGCGGCGCGCACCTGCTCGACCAGCTTGTTGGCGCCGCCCGTGGCCGCCTTGGCGGACGCGCGGGGGCGTTCGGCGGCAGCAGGCGCCGGCCTGGCGGAGGCCGCGGCCCGCGCCGGAGCGGCACGCCGTGTGGGCGCCATGCCGGCGACGCTGTCGTCGGTGCGGAAGAAGGCGATGCTGGACTGGAGCTGCTCGGCCTGGGCGGCGAGCTCCTCGGAGGTCGCCGACATCTCTTCCGAGGCGCTGGCGTTCTGCTGCGTCACCTTGTCGAGCTGCTGGATCGCCGTGTTGATCTGCTCGGAGCCGATGTCCTGCTCGCGGCAGGCGGCGCTGATCTCGGAGACGAGCTCGGCCGTCCTCTGGATGTCGGGGACGAGGCGGGCCAGCATCTCGCCCGCCTCCTGGGCGGCCTTGACGGTCTGGGTCGACAGGGTGCCGATCTCGGCCGCCGCGGTCTGGCTGCGCTCGGCGAGCTTGCGCACCTCCGAGGCGACGACGGCGAAACCCTTGCCGTGCTCGCCGGCCCGTGCCGCTTCCACCGCGGCGTTGAGCGCCAGCAGGTCGGTCTGGCGGGCGATCTCCTGCACGATGGTGATCTTTTCGGCGATGGTGCGCATCGCCTCGACGGCCCGGATCACGGCGCCGCCGCTCTGCTCGGCGTCGGAGGCCGACTTGCGCGCGATGGTCTCGGTCTGGGTGGCGTTGTCGGCGTTCTGCTTGATGTTGGAGGCCATCTCCTCCATCGACGAGGAGGCCTCCTCGGCGGACGCCGCCTGCTCGGTCGCGCCTTCGGACAGCTCCTCGGCGCTCGACGACAGCTCCTGACTGCCGGCCGAGACGTTGTCGGATGCCGCGAGCGCTTCGGCGACGACCTGGCGCAGCTTCTCGACCATCGCGTTGATGTGGCCGATCAGGTCACCGATCTCGTCCTTGGAGACCTTGTCGATCGTCTGGGTCAGGTCGCCCTGCGCCACCGCCTGGGCGAGCGCACCGGCGCGGGCCAGGCTGCGGCTGATGGTGATCGCCATCCAGGCCGCGATCGCGGCCGCGAACAGCAGCGAGGCGCCGACGATGGAGAGCATCAGGTTGCGGGCGCTCTCGTATTGCTCGTTGGCGGCGGACTTGGCGTCTTCCAGCGCCTTGCGATTGATGTCGGCGGCCCGCTCGAACTGCTTCTGCAGATCCTGCGTCAGGCTGCGGCGCTCACCCGCCGAGACGGCACGTGCCTGATCCCGTTCGCCCTGCTGGACCAGCGTGCGGATCTTGTCCTGCTCGCTGGCGATCCGGGTCAGGAGGCCGCGATTGGCCAACCAGATCGGCTTGTTCTGCGCCGTCGCGCTCTCCTCGGCCTTGTCGATCCGCGACAGCAGCGACTGGCGCTCGTGCAGGAGCTCGTTCTCGTACTTGGTGATCTCGTCCTTAGCCTGGGCCATGACCAGGTTCTGCTCGGAACGGATCAGCGAGACGAGGCTCGTGTTCATCTCGAGCGAGAAGGCGAGACGCTGCACCGGCACGTCGACCAGCCGGCTGAGGGTCGCGTCGAGCGACGACAGGTTGGAGATGCCGAGCCAGGCCGTGACGCCCGACAGGGCGATGATGACGGCGAAGGCGAAGCCGAGCTTGAGCTTGATGGTGAAGCGCATCACAGGTCTCCTGAACGCCCGGCGAGCGCACAGGTCGGGGTTCGTCGTTCTGCTTTGGACTTGTCGGGCGCCTGGTCGGCGGAGGACGGCGAGAGTATGCGGGCGAGATCGGGAACGACGATGAAGTCGTCGCCGCGCTTGCCGATGAAGCGGATGTATTCCTGGCGCCAGCGGGTGCCGACGCGGGGAACGTCGGCGAGCGCCGAGGCGGCGAGCTCGGTCACCTCGTGCACCTTGTCGGCCCGGATGCCGATGACGGTCGGCACCCGGTCGATCTCGATCTCGGTGACGACGATGCGAGTGTCGATCGTGTCGGGCGCCTGCTCCATGTCGAACTTGAGCCGGAGGTCGGCGAGCGGCACCACCTTGCCGCGCACGTTGATCAGCCCGCTGACGAAGGGCTGGCTGCCCGGCACCTCGGTCACCGGCACCAGATCCAGGATCTCACGGACCTGGTTGGCCTCGAGCGCGAAGGTCTGGCCCTGGAGATCCATGGTCAGCACCTCGAGGGGCCGGCCGTCGTCGGTCGTGGTCATGAAACGCTCCTGTGCGGCTCAGCTCGCCGCCTTCAGCCGCTCCTCGGCGGCCTGCCCGTCGGCGACGAGCTGCGGCACGTCGAGGATGAGGGCGACGGACCCGTCGCCCAGGATGGTCGCGCCGGAGAAGACGCCGACATCGGCGTGCAGCCGCGACAGCGACTTGATGACGGTCTGGTGGTCGCCGATCACCTGGTCGACGACCAGGCCGACCCGCATGCCGCTGGCCGAGACGATGACGACCTTCTGGTAGGGATCGGCCGGCAACGCCGAGGCGAACTGCTCGCGCAGCCGGATGTAGGGAACCAGGTCGCCCCGGATGTTGAGGAAGCAGCGGCCCTTCGCCCGCAGGTCGTCCTGCGGCGTCAGCTCGACGCATTCCTCGACGGCGCCGAGCGGGATCACGTAGCGGCCCTTGCCGACGCGGACCAGAAGCCCGTCGATGATGGCGAGCGTCAGCGGCAGCCGCAGCGTGACCTCCGAGCCGTGGCCGGGCGTGCTCTTCACGTCGATGGAGCCGCGCAGCTCGTCGATGGTGCGCTTGACCACGTCCATGCCGACGCCGCGGCCGGACAGGTTGGTCACCTCCCGGGCCGTCGAGAAGCCCGGCGCGAAGATGATCTTGAACAGCTCCTCGTCGGCCAGCTTGGCGCCGGGCGCGAGCAGCCCCTGCTCCTCGGCGCGCGCCTGGATTCGGGTGCGGTCGAGGCCGCGGCCGTCGTCGCCGACCGAGATCAGCACGGCCGCGCCGGCGTGGCGGGCCGTCAGGGTGATGCGGCCCTTTGCCGGCTTGCCGGCGGCGGCGCGGCCGTCCGGGCCTTCCAGCCCGTGGTCGCCGGCGTTGCGGATGAGGTGGACCAGCGGATCGGCGAGCCGCTCGATCACGGTCTTGTCGAGCTCGGTCTCCTCGCCCGACGTGATCAGCTCGATGTCCTTGCCGAGGTCGCGCGACAGGTCGTGCACCAGCCGACGGAATCGGCCGAACAGCGAGCCGATCGGCATCATGCGGACGCCCATGGTGGTGTCCTGCAACTCGCGGGCGAGACGCTCGATCTCCTCGGTGACCGACTTGACCTGCGGATCGCTCGACGCGGCGGCGATCTGCTTGAGGCGCGACTGCGCGATCACCAGCTCCCCGACCCGGTCCATCAGCTCGTCGAGCCGCTCGGCCGGCACCCGCACCCTGCAAATTGGCGAGGAAGCGGCGGGCGCTCTCGTCC
>NZ_NPEX01000260.1 GCF_003258865.1 Rhodoplanes roseus
CGGGCCGGCAGCTCCAGCACCCCGGCGAGCGCGCGGGCGTAGTCCAGCACCAGCCCCGGCGTCCACGCCATCAGGGCGGCGCGCCGGCGCATCACCCCGGCGGCCCACAGCTCCGGCAGCAGGGCGAGGCGCAGCATGAAGCCGAGCGAGCGCGACCGCTCGGCGAACACGCCCTCCACGGCCGCGTCCAGGGCCTTGGCGACGGCGCTCGAGCAGTTGCGGTTGGTCAGGTTGTAGGTGCTGTCGCGGCGATAGAGCGACCAGAACGCCTCCAGCGCGGCGAGGTCGAGCCCATGCAGCTCGACCCGCCGGGTCGACGGGCACCACTCGGCGCTCTCCACCGTGTAGCTCGGCTGAAAGCGCCCCGGCACGTCGTTCTCGGCGGTCGCCCGCAGCGTTTTGGTGAACTGCGCCTGGTCGCGCTCGATCTCCACGGCCGGATAATGGCTGATATAGATCGCGGGCCCGGCTTCGAGCGCCGCATGGCCGGTCGAGATCACGCCGTTCTCGTCGAGGGCGGCGACGTAGCGGGCGATCCCCCGCCGCAGCGACACCATCGCCCCGGTCGGGGTCCACACATGCACCGTGACGGTCCCGGCGCGACGGTCCGGTGCGGCGACGGCCTCGGCCGACCCGTCGTCCGCGGGCCATCCCTCGTTCACCAGGCGGGCGACCGGCACGCCCGCGGGCAGCCGGCGGATGCGGAGCGCCAGCGTGAGCAGGCCGAGCGCCGTCACGATCATCAGCGTGCCGACGTCGACGCCGACCTCGCCCTCCCAGTTGGTCGGCCACGGCACGAACGACCACAGGCCGATCACGAACTCCAGCGCGGCGGCCGCGACCGAGCGGCGCCAGCGCGGATAGCGCACCAGGACGGCGCTGGCGGCCCGCCAGCTCGCGTCGATCACCAGCAGGAATCCGACCAGGAACCCGACGATCATGTCGCTGCGCCAGGGATGGTCGAGGATCAGGACCGAGACGAGGATCAGCACCGCGGCCTTGACGAATCGCAGCGCCCGCCGTCCGCCGACGACGCCGAGCGCGGCGGTGAGCGAGACGATGGCGTCGAGCAGCAGCGGCACCGCGAACCACGCCGGGTGGATGCGGATCTCCTCGATCAGGGCGTCGGTGAAGAAGAACACGCCGCCGAGCAGCCACACCGATCCGACGAGACCGACGATCCACCATTTCTCACGGACGACGCGCCCGCCGACCAGCAGGAAGAGAAGCTCGGCCATGGATCTCGTATCCCCCGATCGGCGGTCCGCCGGATTGGCGCCATTGCCCGACCGAGCACACGACTCCGCGCCGGCAGCCGCGAACCGGCGTGCCGAGGGCCCCTCACTTCCCGGTACGAACTAGTCGTAACAGGTTATTATATTAACATCTCACATGTCCATTCGGACCGGCCGGCCGAGCGGTGCCGCCGGTCGGTTCGCATGGGTGCGTGGCGTTCGCGTCACGCTGCCGGGGGCGGAGGCGCCGGGGCGACGGAGAGTCCGGCTCCGCCGGCCGCGAGCTCACAGCTTCTCGACCGTCTCCGCGTCGCCGGCCTTCTCGCGCTCGCTCACCGGCGCGACGGCGGCCGCGAGGGTCGGCAGGATGTCGTCGACGCGGCTGCAGACCCGGTAGTTCATCAGGGCGCCGTTGTGGATGAAGCCGGCGTCGCGCATCCGCTCCAGCACGTCGACCAGCGGCTGCCAGAAGCCGCCGATGTCGGCCAGCAGGATCGGCTTCCTGTGGCGGCCGAGCTGGGCCCAGGTGAGCTGCTCGACCAGCTCCTCCAGCGTGCCGATACCGCCCGGCAGCGCCACGAAGGCGTCCGCCTGCTCGAACATGATGCGCTTGCGCTCGTGCATGTCGTGCGTGACGATCAGCTCGGTCGCGCGGTCGAACATGTTCTCCTTGGTGCGCAGGAACTCGGGGATCACCCCGACCACCTCGCCGCCGTGATCGACCACCGCGGTGGCCACGGCACCCATCAGGCCGTTGGAGCCGCCGCCGTAGACCAGGCCGATGCGGTGCTCGGCCATCAGCCGGCCGAGCCGGCGCGCGGCGGCGAGCCAGGCGGGGTCGGTCCCCGTGCTCGAGCCGCAATAGACGCAGATCTTCCGGATTTTGCTCATAAGACCGATCTGGCGCCGGCAATGGCTGGCGTCAAGGCCGGGCGGAGCGGGGCGGGCGCCGCCGGCCGGCTGGACTTGCGTCCGGGACGGCTGCACACCGATGCGGGAACGCCTATATGGGGGAGGGCGGGTTTGTCCCGCCGTCGTCCCGCCCGGTCCGGCCGCCCAGGGAAGGCCGGGCCTTCCGGTATTGCCCGACACCCGACACCCGACACCCGACACCGATCCGACACCCGATCGTAGAAACCTCGAATCGAGCCCGCATGAGACCGACTGCGCCCGAATCCCGTGACGTCTCCGCCGACAAGGGAGCGCTGCTCGGCACGCTGGTGGCGCTGTGGCCCTATATCTGGCCGTCCGACCGGCGCGACCTCAAGGGCCGGGTGATGTGGGCGCTGGTGCTGCTGCTCGCCGCCAAGCTCGTCACCGTGCTGATGCCGTTCACGTTCAAGTGGGCAACCGACGCCCTGACCGAGACCGGTGCCGGGACCGGGACGGCGACCACGCTCGCCTGGGTGCTGACGGCGCCGATCGCGCTCACCGTCGCCTATGGCGGCAGCCGCATCCTGATGGCGGTGCTGACCCAGGCGCGCGACGGGGTCTTCGCCAAGGTCGCCATGCACGCGGTGCGGCGGCTGGCGATCCTCACCTTCGAGCACATGCACAAGCTGTCGCTGCGCTTCCATCTCGAGCGCAAGACCGGCGGGCTGACCCGGGTGCTGGAGCGCGGCCGCAACGGCATCGAGATCATCGTCCGGATGGTGCTGCTGCAGCTCGTCCCGACCATCGTCGAGTTCGCCCTGATCGTCGGCGTGCTGCTGTGGCAGTTCGACTGGCGCTACGTGGCGACCATCGTGGCGACGGTGGTGATGTACATGTGGTACACCTATGTCGCGACCGAGTGGCGCATCGGCATTCGCCGCAAGATGAACGACAGCGACACCGACGCCAACACCAAGGCGATCGACTCGCTGCTCAACTACGAGACCGTGAAGTACTTCTCGGCCGAGGAGCGCGAGACGGCGCGCTACGACCGCTCGATGGTCCGTTACGAGGACGCGAGCGTCAAGGCCTACACGTCGCTCGCCGTGCTCAATGCCGGGCAGGCCGCGATCTTCTCGGTCGGCCTCACGGTGGTGATGGCGATGTGCGCGATCGGGGTGCGCAACGGCACCCACACGATCGGCGACTTCGTCATGATCAACGCCATGATGATCCAGCTCTACCAGCCGCTCAACTTCATGGGCATGGTGTATCGCGAGATCAAGCAGGCGATCATCGACATCGAATCGATGTTCCGCATCCTGTCGCGCGAGGCCGAGATCGCCGATGCGCCGGGCGCCGCCCCGCTCGCCGTCACGGCCGGCACGATCCGGTTCGAGGACGTGCGCTTCTCCTACGATCCCGACCGGCCGATCCTGCAGGGCCTGTCCTTCGAGGTGCCCGCCGGCAAGACGGTGGCGATCGTCGGGCCGTCGGGCGCCGGCAAGTCGACGATCTCGCGGCTCCTCTACCGCTTCTACGACGTCAAAGGCGGCCGCATCACCATCGACGGCAAGGACATCCGCGCCGTGACGCAGACGTCGTTGCGCGAGAGCATCGGCATGGTCCCGCAGGACACGGTGCTGTTCAACGACACCATCCGCTACAACATCCGCTACGGCCGATGGGAGGCGACCGACGCGGAGGTCGAGGAGGCGGCGAAGCTGGCCCGCATCGACGGCTTCATCCGGATGGCGCCGAAGGGCTACGAGACCGAGGTCGGCGAGCGCGGCCTCAAGCTCTCGGGCGGCGAGAAGCAGCGCGTCGCCATCGCGCGGACCATCCTGAAGGGACCGCCGATCCTGCTGCTCGACGAGGCGACCTCGGCGCTGGACAGCCACACCGAGCGGGAGATCCAGGACGCGTTGCAGCAGGTCTCGAAAAACCGCACCACGCTGGTGATCGCCCACCGGCTGTCCACCATCGTCGGCGCCGACGAGATCATCGTGCTGGACAAGGGCCGCATCGTCGAGCGTGGCACGCACGCCGCCCTGCTGGCCGCGTCGGGGCTCTACGCCTCGATGTGGAACCGGCAGCGCGAAGCCGAGGCGGCGCGCGAAAAGCTCGCCGAGGTCGGCGAGACGGTCGACGACGCCCCGGACGCACCGAACCGCAATCCGCCGGTGTCGCCGGAGGACGGCAATCCCGACCGGCCGGACGGCGCCCCGGCGGCCGACCGGGCCGAGGCGGCGGCGTGAGGGCGCGGTCCTGGTTGTGCGGTCCCGCCAATGCAGCCGCGCAGCCGGCCCGACGATGTGATAGGAACGCCCGACTCAAGCGGACGGCGGCCGACTTCTCGGCGCGTCATTCCGGAAGCCGACCGCAGGTCGGCTGTCCGGAATCCATAATCCCGGTCGGTGAGTATGGATTCCGGGCCTGCGAACCTGCGGTCCGCGTCCCGGAATGACGGACGGAGAGCCAGGAGCGCCGATCAATTTCGAGAGCACCCATGTCCATCGTCGATTCCATTCGTTCCCAGCTCGTGCCCATCAATTCCGAGGGCTATCCGTTCATCGGCGCCTTCGCGCTGGTGAGCCTCGTCCTGTTCTGGCTGTGGTCGCCGCTCGGCTGGCTCGGCGTCGTCGCGACGCTGTGGTGCGTGTACTTCTTCCGCGATCCGCCGCGGGTGACGCCGCTGCGCGAAGGCATCCTGGTGTCGCCGGCCGACGGCCGGGTGGCGCGGGTGACGCCCGCGGTGCCGCCGGTCGAGCTCGGCCTCGGCAGCCTGCCGCTGCCGCGCGTGTCGATCTTCATGAACGTCTTCGACGTGCACGTGAACCGCAGCCCGATCGCCGGCCGCATCGAGCGCATCGCCTACACGCCAGGCCTATTCATCAATGCCGAGCTGGACAAGGCGAGCGAGAACAACGAGCGCAACGGCTTCGTGATCTCGACGCCGTCGGGCGTGAAGATCGGGATGGTGCAGATCGCCGGCTTGGTCGCGCGCCGCATCGTCACCTTCGTGCGCGAGGGCGCCGGCGTCGGGGCGGGCGAGCGGGTCGGCATGATCCGGTTCGGCTCGCGGGTCGACGTCTACCTGCCCGAGGGCACCCGCCCGCTGGTCGCCGAAGGCCAGACCATGCTGGCCGGCGAGACCATCATCGCCGACCTCAAGGCCAGCGATCCGGGCCGCACGTTTCGGGTGGGGTAGGGCTTCGAGGGAAGGCGCGGCGGGGTGCGAAGCCCGCCGCCCGGCATGTCCGACGAGAACGGACGGAGTCCGAACGAGTCCGTGACGAGAACGACCGCGCGGCTCACCTTGGAATGTCTCTAATCTGTCCGGCGATTCCCGAGTCGTGCCCGGACACGGTATCTCAGTAAGGGTTGTCAACGCCCGCCATGTGACTCACAACAGAGTCACGAGGCATCGGGGCGTCACCACAACGATAATAAACAAGAGGCCGATCCGTGTTGTCCCGGCATAGGGGCACAGCATGCGGCGGTCCGCGATCAAGAGCGATACAGCAGAGACTCGAATCCAGGCTCGTTGAATAGCCTGGACGGGCAACCTGTTCGTTCGTGATCGCCGTGTATGTGCGTTTTCCATTGTGAGGCGGCCGCTCTTTTCGGCTGCGCCGGCGACGGCGCGGCAGCAGCACGATTTTGCGAGGCGGGGCGATGACGAGACTCAAGTTCGACCACGACAGGCCGGTGGCGGCGCAGGCCAAGGCGATGATGGAGATCTTCGGGACCCGGGCCTACGGCGTCGCGCGGCGGATGCAGCGGCGCAACTTCCGCAAGGCGGAGCGGGCCCGCTACTGGGCCGCGGTGGCGCGGGCCATCCGCCACGCGCGCACGGTCGAGCGGACGCGGGCGAGCGCCGGCGCGATCGCGTGAGCGGAGCCGGGGAGGCGCCCGGCCGCGCGAGGGACACCGTGAGCCGCGACATCGTGCTGCGGCTGCGGCATGGCGGAACGGGACGGCCGGATCTATAGTCCGTCCGCCATGTCCCTGTTCCCTCCCTTCGATCCCGATCGCGACCGCCGTGAGCCGCGCCGACGCGCGTTCCGCCCGATCCCGGTCCGCACCCTCGTTCCCAACATCGTCACGCTGCTGTCGCTGTGCGCCGGCCTGACCGCGATCCGGCTCGGCGCCGAAGGGCGGTTCGAGCTGGCGCTCGCCGGCATCGTGTTCGCGGCCGTGCTGGACGGCGTCGACGGACGCCTCGCCCGCATGCTGAAGGGCACGTCGCGCTTCGGCGCCGAGCTCGACAGCCTCGCCGATTTCGTCAACTTCGGCGTCGCGCCGGCCCTGATCCTGTATTTCTGGGGCCTGCACGACTTCAAGAACGTCGGCTGGATCGTCGCCATCGTGTTCGCGATCTGCTGCGGGCTGCGGCTCGCGCGCTTCAACGTGATGATCGACGACCCGACCCGGCCGGCCTGGGCCGGCAACTTCTTCACCGGCATCCCGGCTCCGGCCGGCGCGATCGTGGTGCTGCTGCCGTTGTACCTGCAGTTCCTCGGCGTCTCCAAGGTGCTGATCCCGACCTCGCTGGTGCTGCTCTACACGTTGGCGATCGGCATCCTGATGATCTCCAAGCTGCCGGTGTGGTCGGGCAAGAAGCTCGGCACCCGGGTGGCGCCCGAGCTGGTGCTGCCGGCCTTCGTGCTGGCCGTGCTCTTCTTCGCCCTGTTGATCAGCTATCCGTGGGAGGTGCTCACCGTCGGCACGCTGATCTATCTCGGCTGCCTGCCGCTCGGCTGGAAGTCCTACCGCCGCCAGGCCCAGGCCGATGCCGACCGGGCCGCCGGCGCGGCCGCGCCCGCCGGCACCAGCCCGACCGGCCCGGCCACCACAGCCCCGGCGGCCGCCGCGGAGCCGGGTCCGGCCCCGCCGGCGCCATCCGGTCCGGAGGCGTCGCACGCCGATCGGCCGACCCGGCTGAACTGACGGCGAGGACCGGGGCAGGCGGGTCCGCCCGATCGGCGAGCCCGGCCGCGGCGCGGTTCGCGGTTGACGGGAGGGCGCTCCCGGGCGATGCCTGCGCCTCGTAGCGGTGCAGCATGAAGGCGTTTCCGTGAGCCAGACCGAGCCCAAGATCACCCCGGAGCTGATCGCCCAGCACGGGCTGAAGCCCGACGAGTACGACCGGATCGTCGCCCTGATCGGGCGGACGCCGACCTTCACGGAGCTCGGCATCTTCTCGGCGATGTGGAACGAGCACTGCTCGTACAAGTCGTCGAAGATTCATCTCAAGACGCTGCCGGTGAGCGCCCGCTGGGTGATCCAGGGACCGGGCGAGAACGCCGGCGTCATCGACATCGGCGACGGGCTCGCCGCCGTGTTCAAAATGGAGAGCCACAACCACCCGAGCTACATCGAGCCCTACCAGGGCGCGACCACCGGGGTCGGCGGCATCCTGCGCGACGTCTTCACCATGGGGGCGCGGCCGATCGCCTGCCTCAACGCGCTGTCGTTCGGGGCGCCCAGCCATCCCAAGACCCGGCGCCTCGTCGCCGGCGTGGTGGCCGGGGTCGGCGGCTACGGCAACTCCTTCGGGGTGCCGACGGTCGGCGGCTCGGTGCGGTTCCACAAGAGCTACGACGGCAACAACCTGGTCAACGCCTTCGCGCTCGGCCTCGCCGAGACCGACAAGATCTTCTACGCGGCGGCGTCCGGCGTCGGCATGCCGATCGTCTATCTCGGCTCCAAGACCGGCCGCGACGGCATGGGCGGCGCCACCATGGCGTCGGCCGAGTTCGACGACGAGGCCGAGGCGAAGCGCCCGACCGTCCAGGTCGGCGACCCGTTCTCCGAGAAGCTGCTGCTCGAGGCGTGCCTGGAGATCATGGCGAAGGACTGCGTCGTCGCCATCCAGGACATGGGCGCGGCGGGGCTGACCTGCTCGGCCGTCGAGATGGGCGCCAAGGGCGACCTCGGCGTCACCCTCGACCTCGACAAGGTGCCGTGCCGCGAGACCGGCATGACGGCCTA
>NZ_NPEX01000261.1 GCF_003258865.1 Rhodoplanes roseus
CGGCGCGTCGGCAGGCCGAGGGCCGGGGATTCGAAGCGGGGCAGGAGGCGGGCGAACTTCTTGGAGTCCATGGCGCGGGCGAAGACGAAGCCCTGCACCATGTCGAAGCCGAGCTCACGCACCGTGATCAGGTCGTCCTCGGTCTCGACGCCCTCGGCCACCGTGGGAACGCCGACCCGCTTGGCATGCTCGACCATGTCGCGCAGAAGCGCCCGCTTGGCGGAATCGCGCGAGCAGCCGTTCACCACGGCGCCGTCGGCCTTCAGCTCGACGAAGGGGAAGTCCGGCAGGGCGGGGAGCGGCCTCCACTCCGGCCCGGCATCGTCGACCGACACGCCGATAGTGCTGAACCGGAGCTGTCGCGCCACCGCGACGGCCGTATCCGTATCGGCCACGATCTCGTCGCAGCCGATCTCGACGATCAGGCCGCGGAACAGCGGGTGATCCGGCACCTCGCGGCACAGGAAGCGCATGAAGGCGTCGTCGCGCAGCACCGCCAGCGGAATGTTGATGGCGAGGTCGACGGCGCTGCCGCGGCGGGCGAAGGAGAGCCAGTCGGTCATCGCCCGCATCATCACCAGCGCCGAGACGGCGCGCCACGGCACCTCGCCGGAGGCGAGGAATTGTGCCGGCTCGACGATGCCCCATTGCGGATGGCGCAGCCGCAGCAGCGCTTCCGCGCCGCGGATGTGGCGCGTCGCGACGTCGATCTTGGGCTGGTACCACAGCTCCAGCCAGTGATTGGCGAGCGCCTCCTCGACGTCGACGACCGCCCGCGGCGTGGCGCGTGGCGGTGCGATGTGGGCGATGCGGGCGGAGAGCTGCTCGAAGCGGAACGGTGTGCCGAGCGGCCGCAGCACCGACAGGCCGAGATCTTCGGCGAGCTGCTGCGCCTCGGCGAGCGCCGGGCAGTCCTGGGGCCCGAGCAGCAGCAGGGCGGCCTCGCTCTGCTCGGCGGCGAGGCGGTTCAACCGGTCGGCGGCGGCGGGGCCGCCGGTCAGCACCGGCAGGACGACCAGGTCGATGGCCGCTGCGGCGGTGGCCGCCGACACGGCCCGGCCGTCGTCGCAGGCATGCACCACGAAGCCGAGCTCGCCGAGCGTCTCGGACAGGAAGGCGCGCAGATGCGGGCGTTCGGTGACGACGCAGGCGTGCGGCGTCACTCGGCGGCGGCCGAATCGCGAGCGGGGTGCGAGCTGGGCGTCCGACATGCCGGTTGTCCGCTTGGGCGCGAAGGATCCCGACGGCCCTGCCTCCTCAACCACCGGCTCGCCCCGGCCGAGAACCGCGACAGAGGTATTTTGATCGCCGGAATTAACCATGCGTCTCCGGACTCCCTCGAATGCAGGCGTTCCGCCCGGCTCGAATACCCGGCGAAGTTTCGCGTTTCGGCACGGTCGGCGTCGCCGGCCGCTGCCCGCGGGTCTCCGCTCGGCCCAGCATATGTTAGTTATCATATAACGAACGATATTATGATATACGACGAAATCGTGGGAAATATGCACAAATGTGCGGCGTTTGTGTTATATTTATGGTAATATCATAACCTGTGGGTGTCGATCCGGGGCGCGCAGCCGGCGGTGTGCAGCCCTGCCGCGTGGGCGCGGATCGGCGGACGGCGAGCGGCTCGCGCGCGAGCGCACCCGGTCTCGATCGTCCAGGCGACGTGCCCGTACCGGCCGAGCCGAACGTCGCCGCGCGACCGGCCGAGGAGCGTGCGATCGCGCCTCGTCCGACCGAGCTCTCGGAATCGCGAAAAGAAAGTAATCATAGGTACGGATAAAAATCCTTGACAGCGTGACGCTGCTCCAGTAGCAATCGGGCACGGTCGAGACTTGCGTCCGGGCGCTGCGGTGCGGACCACCGGGCCGGGGGCCGGAACGCCCGCCACGGTATCGCGTTGGTCCGACGGCGGCGCACGTCCCCGGTCGCCGCTTTCGGCCCTCCGCACGCCTCTCACGGCGAAGGGCTGCCCCCGCGGGGATGCTTTTCGCGAGCTGGCAGGCACGATGGCGCGACCGACCGACGAAGCCCCGATCACCAAGTCGGCCCCCGAGGCGCGGCAGGGCACCACCGGACACAACGTCCGCTACGTGCTGGGCTTCGCGCTCGGCGGCGCCGTGATCGCGCTGGCGATCGTGTATTTCATGTTCTTCTCGGCCTAGGACGACAGCGCCGGCCACGCCGTCGCGCCGCGGACGACCCGGCCTTCACCGGGCGTCTTGCCCGTGAGCGCGGCCGCCGGGACACGGCGGCCTTTCCGCCGGTCTGCGACACACGACATTTCGGAACCAGGACGGGTCCGCGGGGGCGAGCCCGCGGACGCTCGTGCCTGGTCGCGACCCGGCGGCTCGGGCAATCCGCGCCTGCCAATCTCATTCCATCGAGAGCACCGCCATGCTGAATCGTCTGACGCGCTTCTGGCGTGACTCGTCGCGCATGTCGCGCGAGCAGAAGAGCTCGCGGGTGGCCCGGCTGATCCAGCTCGAGCCCGGCGGCACGGCGCGGTGGACGCCGCGCGACTATGCGGCGCTGGCCCGCGAAGGCTTCGTCAAGAACGCGGTCGCGCATCGCGCCGTCAAGCTGGTCGCCGAGAACGTCGCGGCGCTCACCTTTCTGGTCTACCAGGACGGCGAGGAGCGCGACGCGCATCCGCTCGCCGCACTGTTGAAGACGCCCAATCCGCGTCAGGACGGGGCGGCGCTGCTGGAGGCGCTGACGGCGCATCTGCTGATCTCCGGCAACGGCTATCTCGAGCTCGTCTCGCTCGATGGAGCACCGCGTGAAATCTTCGCGCTGCGGCCCGACCGGATGCGCGTGGTGCCCGGGCCGGACGGCTGGGCGCAGGCCTACGACTACACGGTGGCGGGCCGCACCGTGCGCTTCGAGCAGGCGGGCGCGCCGCCGCCGGTGCTGCATCTCGTGCTGTTCAATCCGCTCGACGATCACTACGGGCTCGGCGCCCTGGAGGCCGCGGCCGTGGCGGTCGACATCCACAACGCCGCGGCGCGCTGGAACAAGGCGCTGCTCGACAACGCGGCGCGGCCCTCCGGCGCGCTGGTCTATGCGGGGCAGGACGGCGCCATCCTGGCCGAAGACCAGTACGAGCGGCTCAAGCGCGAGCTGGAGTCGAGCTACCAGGGCGCCGCCAATGCCGGCCGCCCGCTGCTGCTCGAAGGCGGGCTCGACTGGAAGGCGATGTCGCTGACGCCGAAGGACATGGACTTCCTGGAAGCGAAGAACAGCGCCGCGCGAGAAATCGCGCTCGCCTTCGGCGTGCCGCCGATGCTGCTCGGCATTCCGGGCGACAACACCTATGCGAACTTCCAGGAGGCGAACCGCGCCTTCTGGCGCCACACCGTGCTGCCGCTCGGCAGCCGCATCGGCAGCGCGCTGTCGCAATGGCTGGCGCCGGCCTTCGGCGAGGGCGTCACGCTGGTCGTCGACACCGACCGGGTCGACGCGCTCTCCGACGACCGCGCCGCCCTGTGGGAGCGCGTCACCGCTGCGCCCTTCCTCACCGTCAACGAGAAGCGCGCCATGGTCGGCTTCGGCCGGATCGAGGGCGGCGACGTGGTGTGACTGCCGGGACGTGAGGCGAGCGCCGGCTTCTCTCCGCCCTCGTCCTGAGGAGCGGCCGCAGGCCGCGTCTCGAAGGATGGGGTGCCCACATGGTTCGAGACGCGTTCCCGGCGCGCGAGCGCGCCAGCAACGCTCCTCACCATGAGGTCGGACTCGGACCACGACACCTCGGATTTCCCATGACCGATCTCGTCGACACCTTCGCGAGCCGGGGCGACCTCGCGCATCTGGCGCTGTTCCTGTGGGCGTCGTCGTCGAGTGCGCTCGCCGTCTACGCGCTGCGCGAGCTGGGGGCGGTGTCGCGCCGTTTCGACGACTTCGTCCAGGCGCTCGCCCACCTCAACGAAACCTTCCGGAGACGATCCTGATGGACACGCTGCACGCCGTGCTGCGCAGCCTGCGCGGCGAGACGAAGTCACGGCCCGACCATGTCGCGGTGTTCCGCGAGTTCTTCGATCATCTCGACCGCATCGGCCGGCGCGAGCAGAGCATCCCGCCGGCCAAGCGGATCCGCACCCGGCGACGCCGCGCGGCGAAGTGAGAGCCGTCACGCGATCGACGCGGCACGACATCCGACCTCACCCTGCCGCGAAGCGGCCGTCTCGAAGGGCGAGGGCGGCCCCCATGGTCGGGGCCGCATGGTTCGAGACGCGATGCGGGCGCGCGAGCGCGCCCGGATCGCTCCTCACCATGAGGGGCGCGCGCGTGCACGAACGCGCGCAGCCGCGGCTCACGTCGCCGGATGAATGCCGCCGACCGTCACGTCGAGATCGGTGACGAGGCCGTTCGCCAGCGAGTAGACCCAGCCGTGCACCCACAGCGGCTGGCCGCGCGCCCAGGCGTCCTGCACGAAGATGTCGGACACGACGTTGCGCACCTGGCGCTTGACGTTGAGCTCGCACAGCCGGTCGAACCGCGCGCTCTCGTCCTCGATCGCCATCAGCTCGTCGAGGTGATCCTGCCAGACCTCGCGGATCGGATGCAGCCAGTGGTCGACGAGGCCGCGCCGCATGCCGTCGACGGCCGCCCGCACACCGCCACAGCCGTAATGCCCGACCACCATGATGTGCTTCACCTTCAGCACGTCGACGGCGAACTGCAGCACCGAGAGATAGTTCGCGTCCTGCGGCGGCGCCAGATTGGCGACGTTGCGGTGGACGAACAGCTCGCCCGGATCGAGATCGACGATCTCGTTGGCCGGCACGCGGCTGTCCGAGCAGCCGATCCACAGATATTCGGGCGCCTGCTGACGCTCGAGCCGCCGGAAGAAGTCCGGATCGTGCTCGACCATGCGCTTCGCCCAGGCGGCGTTGCTGGCTTTCAGATTGTTCAGCATCGGGACGCTCGCTGACGCTCTCGACCGGCGCCGCCACGAAAGCGGCGCCCACCGACCTTGTAGCCCCATCGCGCGCCGCCCGGAAGGGCCGCCGCCGCGGCGTCTCCGGCCCACCCATCTCCGCGCAGAAAAATCGCTCTCGCCGACGGAATCCGCCATGCTCGTGCCGCTGCCCGACCTCGTCCGCGCCGCTCCGACCGTCGAGCCCGACGGCACCGTGGAAGGCTACGCCTCGCTGTTCGGCGAGATCGACCAGGCGCGCGACATGGTAATGCCGGGTGCCTTCGCGCAGACGCTGCGCACCCGCGGTCTGCGGCGCATCCCGATGCTGTTCCAGCACGACCCCGCCGAGCCGATCGGCATCTGGCTGGAGCTGGTCGAGGATTTTCGCGGGCTGAAGGCGCGCGGAAAGCTGATCCCCGACGTCGCGCGCGCCCGCGAGGTGCTGGCCCTGGTGCGGGCCGGCGCGCTCGACGGGCTGTCGATCGGCTTCCGCACCGTGAAGGGCCGGGTCGATCCCGCCACCCGCGTCCGGAAGCTCGAGGCGATCGACCTCTGGGAGATCTCGATCGTCACCTTCCCGCTGCTGGCCGGCGCCCGCGTGCGCGCCGTCAAGGCGCAGCCGCGTCGCCGCACCCCGCGGTGAGGCGAGAGAGCGCGCCGCGCCGCATCGATCCTCAAGCCCTCGAAACCCCAGGAGACATCATGGACATCGACATCGACCGCGTGCCCGTCGCCTCGCCCGAGACCAAGGCCGGTCCGGAGATCAAGTCCGGTCCGGAGACCGGCCTCACGCTCGACGACTTCATGCGCAGCTTCGAGACCTACAAGCAGGTGAACGACTCCCGGCTCGGGCAGATCGAGCGGCGCGGCAGCGTCGATCCGCTCACCGAGGAGCGGCTCGCCCGCATCGACGCGGCCCTGATCGAGCAGCAGCGCCGGGTCGACACGCTGGCCCTCAAGGGCGCGCGTCCGGCGCTCGGCCGCGAGGGCGCCGACGATCCGGGCCGGCGCGAGCACAAGGCGGCGTTCGACGCCTATGTCCGCAAGGGCGACGCGGCCGGCCTGCTGGCGATCGAGCGCAAGGCGCTGTCGGTCGGCTCGGCGCCGGACGGCGGCTATCTGGTGCCGCCCGAGGTGGAGCGCGAGATCGGCCGTCGTCTGGTCGACGTGTCGCCGATCCGCGCCATCGCCGGCAACCGCACCGTCTCGGCCAGCGTCTACAAGAAGCCCTTCATGACCTCGGGCCCGACCGTCGGCTGGATCGGCGAGACCGACGCGCGGCCGCAGACCGCCGCTCCGGCGCTCGCCGAGCTGAGCTTCCCCACGATGGAGCTCTACGCGATGCCGGCGGCGACCGCGACGCTGCTCGACGACGCCATGGTCGACATCGACCAGTGGCTCGCCTCCGAGGTCGACCAGGCCTTCGCCGAGCAGGAGGGCGTCGCCTTCGTGTCGGGCGACGGGACCAACAAGCCGAAGGGCTTCCTCTCCTACACCACGGTCGACAACGGCTCCTGGACGTGGGGCAAGATCGGCACCGTCGCGACCGGGGCGGCCGGCGCCTTCCCGTCCACCAGCCCGGCCGACGTGCTGATCGATTTCGGCTACGCGCTGCGGGTCGGCTATCGCCGCAACGCCGTGTTCGTGATGAACCGCAAGACCGAGAGCGCGGTGCGCAAGTTCAAGGACACGACCGGCCAGTATCTGTGGAGCCCCGGCCTGACCGCGGGCGCGCCGGCGACGTTGCTCGGCTATCCGGTCGTGGTGGACGACGCCATGCCGGAAATCGGCGCCAACGCGCTGGCGATCGCCTTCGGCGACTTCCGCCGCGGCTATCTGGTGGTCGACCGCGCCGGCGTGCGGGTGCTGCGCGACCCCTACAGCGCCAAGCCCTACGTGCTGTTCTACACGACCAAGCGGGTCGGCGGCGGCGTGCAGGACTTCGACGCCATCAAGCTGCTGAAGTTCTCGGCGAGCTGAGGGCGGCGTGGCCGAGAGGTCCGGGCGGAACCTCTCGGGTGATCCCTCCGAGAGGCGATCCCTCTTGGCCACCGTCGCCATGCTACGATGCGGGCCCGCCTACGAGGTCTCATGTCGTCCGATCATCGCTCCGCCGCCGACCGCATCGTCGATCTCTATCGGCGCCACGCCGAGGCGTGGGATTCTTCACGCGGAAGAGATCTGATGGAGAAGGAATGGCTCGACCGGTTTCTCGCGCTGGTGCCGGCCGGGGGCGACGTGCTCGACCTCGGCTGCGGCGCCGGTGAGCCGATCGCCGCCTATCTGGTGGGGCAGGGCCGCCGGGTCACCGGCGTCGACACCGCGCCGGCGCTGCTGGCGCGCTGCCGCGATCGGTTTCCGACGCAGACCTTCGTCGAGGCCGACATGCGCACGCTCGCGCTCGGCCGGACGTTCGACGGGCTCGTCGCCTGGGACAGCTTTTTTCACCTGACGCCGGAGGATCAGCGCCGGATGGTCGCGGTCTTCGCGGCGCATGCGGGCGAGACGGCCGCGCTGATGTTCACCAGCGGCCCGGCCCACGGCGTCGCCATGGGCACGTTGGAGGGCGAGCCGCTCTATCACGCCAGCCTGGACCCGGAGGAGTACCGCACGCTGCTGGGCGCGCACGGCTTCGAGATCGTGCACCACGTCGCCGAGGACCAGGGCTGCGGCGGCCACACGGTGTGGCTGGCGCGGCGGTGCTCGAGCCTCCGCCGCGCCTGATCGGCCCGCGGCGTCACTGCTGCCGGATGACGGTCTCGGTGCAGTTCTGCGCCCCCCAGAAGGTGGTCGAGCAGAGCCGCTCGGTGTTGTAGGCGGTCCGGCCCGGCTGGATCTTCTGCTCCGGCACGGTGGCGCCCTTGGCGATGGCATCGGCCTGGCCGGCGGTGATCGGCGCCGCCGTCGGGTTGGGGCCGGCCGACTGGTTCGCCTTGGCTTCGGCGACAGCGCGGTCCTGCAGCGGCCCGCTTTCGGGCGGTGTCGGCGCGGGGGTGGCGGCCGGCGCTGCCGCCTGCTGCTGCGGGCCGGGCTGGCCGGCGGGCGCGGGCGCTGTCGGCTGCGGTGCCGGGGCCGCCGCCTGCTGCTGGGCCGGGGCCTGAGCCGGTTGTGCCGCTGGGGCCGGAGCCGGCTGTCCCGGAGCCGGGGGCTAC
>NZ_NPEX01000262.1 GCF_003258865.1 Rhodoplanes roseus
GTCTCGACCGCGCGGTCGAGACCGGCGCCCGGCATCAGCAGCACGAACTCCTCGCCGCCGTAGCGGGCGGCGAAGTCCGAGGCGCCCTCGGCGACGGAGGTCAGCACCCGGCCGATCTGGCGCAGGCAGGTGTCGCCCTGGACGTGGCCGTAGCCGTCGTTGAACAGCTTGAAATGATCGACGTCGATCATCAGGAGCCCGATCGTGTGGCCGGCCTCGGCGGCCTGCTGCCACTCGGCCGCGAGCCGCGCGTCGAAGCTGCGCCGGTTGGCGAGCCCGGACAGCGCGTCGATCGAGGCGAGCTCCTCCAGATGCTCGTTGACGGAGCGCAGCTCGCGCTCGCGGGCGGCGAGCCGCCCCGCCATGTCGGCGAGCGCGGTGGCGAGCGGGGCGAACTCCGGCGCCCAGCTCTCGGGATCGGTGCGCACCTGCAGGTCGCCCTGGCCGATGCGCGTCGCCGTGCGGGCCAGCGCCCGGATCGGCTCGACGATCAGGTGCTCGCCGACCAGCCAGGCCGCGATCATGGTGAGCAGCGCGAAGAAGGCGACGTGCAGGTAGGCGATGCCGGAGTCGCGGTCGATCCGGCCGAGCACCTCGCGCTCCTCGAAGCCGACCACGATGCGGGCGTCGGTGCCGGGGATCTGGGTGAAGCCGAAGATCCGCCGCACCCCGTCGAAGCCCTCCAGCGCGGCGGTGCCGTCCGGCTGCGCCTGCACGGTCTGCACCAGCGGATGGTTGTCGTAGCGCCGGCCGACCAGCCGCTCGCGGCGCTGGACGCCGGCCAGGACCGTGCCCTTGCCGTCGATCAGATAGGCCGCCATGCCGGCGCGGCTCTCCAGCCCCTGGCCGATGCGGGCGAGCCAGTGCAGGTCGACCGGCGCCAGCAGGACGTCGGTCTCGGTGCTGCCCGGCCGCACGATCGGGAACGCCATCAGCACGCTCGACTTCTCGTAGGAGCGTTCGAGCAGATAGTCGCTGAGCACGTAATGACGGTTGCGCTGAACGTCCTTCACGTAGTCGCGGTCCGAGACGTCGAGCCCGATCGCCTGGCGGCGGGTCGAGCAGGCGATGCGTCCGTCCGCCCCGACCACCGACAGGCTGGTGATCCAGGGTGCGTCGGATACGAAGCCCCACAGGAAGGTGGCACAGTTCGCCGGGGTCGCATCGACGGCCACATAGGCGCGCGCCACCACCTGCAGCAGTGCCCGGGTGGCGTCGATGGTCTCGACCTGGGCGTCGCGGGCGCGCCGCGCCAGGGTGACGACCTCGGCATAGGCGGTCTGGACCCGCTCCACCCGACCGGTCTCGGTCAGGTGCACGCGGTCGATGATCAGCGGCGCCACGGCGAGCAGGGCCAGCAGCATCAGGCGGGCCCGGATGCTCAGCCTCGGCGTGCGGCGGTGCGGCATGCTAAGAGACCGCTGCTGGCTTTTCATGAGACATGTCCCACTCCCCAGATAATGCTACCGCGTCGGGGTAAAGGCGGCCTTCAGCCGATCGCTAAAATTCGAGTCTTTCCGCTATGACGAATCGTGATCGAGGAACATCCGAGCCTGCGGACGATGCGGTGTCCGCACCGGCCAGGCTCGCCGCCGTGCGGGCCGGCATCGACGCGGCCGCCCGCGCGGCGGGGCGCGATCCCGGCTCCGTCACTCTGGTGGCGGTGAGCAAGACGTTCGCGCGAGACGAGATCGAGCCGGTGATCGCCGCCGGCCAGCGGGTCTTCGGCGAGAACCGGGTGCAGGAGGCCAAGGCCAAATGGACGGCCTTGCGCGAGGCGCATCCCGGCGTCGCCGTCCACATGATCGGGCCGCTGCAGTCCAACAAGGCGCGCGAGGCGGTGGCGCTGTTCGACGCCATCCACTCGGTCGATCGCCCCAGCCTGTGTGCGGCGCTGGCCAAGGAGGTCCAGCGCGCCGGCCGCCAGCCGCTGCTGTTCGTCGAGGTCAACACCGGGGCCGAGCCGCAGAAGGCCGGCGTGCTGCCCGAGGAGGCCGACGCCTTCCTGGCCGCCTGCCGCGACGTCTACGATCTCGGCATCGGCGGCCTGATGTGCATCCCGCCGGCCGACGAGGCGCCGGCGCCGCATTTCGCCCTGACCCAGAAGATCGCCCGCCGCAACGGGCTGGAGCTGCTGTCGATGGGCATGAGCGACGACTTCGACGTCGCCGTGCGGTTCGGCGCCACCCATGTCCGGGTCGGCACCGCCATCTTCGGCGAGCGGCCCATGGCGGCGGCGGACGCCGCGGGGGACTGAGCCGCCCGGCCGGGGGGCCGTGAGGACCGGGCCGCGCGTCCCGCCCCCCCGCCAACCCGAGCGCCGCGCGAAATTTCTCTCCCGCCGGCCGGGCGTGCCATAAGGGCGCCCGAGATCCACCCTTCAGCCCGCCCGAGACATCCGCGTTCCCATGATCCGCCTCGACAACATCTCCAAGCAGAACGGCCATCATCTCCTGTTCGTCGAGGCCTCCGCGGCCCTGCAGCGGGGCGAGAAGATCGGCCTGGTCGGCCCCAACGGCGCCGGCAAGACCACGCTGTTCCGCATGATCAAGGGCGAGGAGCCGCCCGACGAGGGCCAGGTGTCGGTCGATCGCGGCGTCACCATCGGCTACTTCTCGCAGGACGTCGGCGAGATGGCGGGCCGCAGCGCCGCCTCCGAGGTGATGGACGGCGCCGGCCCGGTGAGCGCCGTCGCGGCCGAGCTCGCCGAGCTCGAGCACGCCCTCGCGGATCCGGACCGCGCCGACGAGATGGAGGCCATCATCGAGCGCTACGGCGAGGTGCAGCACCGCTTCCAGGAGCTCGACGGCTACGCCCTCGAGGCGCGCGCCCGCGAGGTGCTGGCCGGCCTCGGCTTCTCCGAGGAGATGATCGACGGCGACGTCGGCGCGCTGTCGGGCGGCTGGAAGATGCGGGTGGCGCTCGCCCGCATCCTGCTGATGCGCCCCGACGTCATGCTGCTGGACGAGCCCTCCAACCATCTCGACCTGGAGAGCCTGATCTGGCTGGAGCAGTTCCTCAAAGGCTACGAGGGCGCGCTGCTGATGACGTCGCACGACCGCGCCTTCATGAATCGCATTGTTGGCAAGGTGATCGAGATCGACGGCGGCTCGCTCACCACCTACGCGGGCGACTACGAGTTCTACGAGGCGCAGCGCGCGCTCGCCGAGAAGCAGCAGCAGGCGCAGTTCGAGCGTCAGCAGGCGATGCTGGCCAAGGAGATCAAGTTCATCGAGCGCTTCAAGGCGCGCGCCTCGCACGCGGCCCAGGTTCAGAGTCGGGTGAAGAAGCTCGACAAGATCGAGAAGGTCGAGCCGCCGCGGCGCCGCCAGACCGTGCTGTTCGACTTTCCGACCGCGCCGCGCTCCGGCGAGGACGTCGTCAGCCTGAAGAAGGTGCACAAGGGCTACGGCAGCAAGCGCATCTACGACGGGTTCGACTTCGTCGTGCGCCGGCGCGAGCGCTGGTGCGTGATGGGCGTCAACGGCGCCGGCAAGTCGACGCTGCTCAAGCTGGTCGCCGGCACCACGGCGCCGGACGACGGCAGCGTGGTGGTCGGCGGCAGCGTCAAGATGGGCTACTTCGCCCAGCACGCCATGGATCTGCTCGACGGCGACCGCACCGTCTTCCAGACGCTGGAGGACTCCTTCCCGCAGGCCGGCCAGGGCTCGCTTCGCACGCTCGCCGGCTGCTTCGGCTTCTCGGGCGACGACGTGGAGAAGCGCTGCCGCGTCCTCTCGGGCGGCGAGAAGGCGCGGCTCGTGATGGCGCTGATGCTGTACGACCCGCCGAACTTCCTGGTGCTCGACGAGCCGACCAACCACCTCGACATCGCCACCAAGGAGATGCTGATCGCGGCGCTCTCCAATTACGAGGGCACCATGCTGTTCGTCTCGCACGACCGGCACTTCCTCGCCGCGCTCTCCAACCGCGTGCTGGAGCTGACGCCCGACGGCGTCCACCAGTACGGCGGCGGCTACACCGAATACGTCGCCCGCACCGGCCAGGAAGCCCCGGGCTTGAGGACCTGATCAGGTCGCCGGGTTGGTCGGATACGTTGCCGACCCGACGAGCTTCCCTTCGTCATGGCCGGGCTTGACCCGGCCATCCACGTCTTTGCCGTCGATGAGCTTTGAAGGCGTGGATGCCCGGCACGAGGCCGGGCATGACGAGTCAGGCTCCGACACTGCCGTGAGTCGCCGCCACCGGGGGCACGTAGGCCAGCGGCGTGTGCGGGAGCGACGGCAGCGCGATCGTGATCACGTCGTCCGGCCGCACCTCGCCGCTCCTGATCACGATGCTCATCACGCCGCATTTGAGCACCGGCCCGTCGGGCCCGCGGTCGACCAGGAGCTTGGTGAGCCCGCGCTGGAACTTGTCGATCTGCACGCACGGGTTCCGCAGGCCGGTCAGCTCGATCACGGCGTCGGGTCCGAGGCTCAATCGCGTGCCGGTCGGCAGCGCGAGCAGATCCAGGTTGCGGGTGCTGATGTTCTCTCCCAGCTCGCCGGCCCGGACCGTGTGACCTTGGGTGGCGAGATCGTCCAGCGTCTCGGCCGCGATCAGATGGACCTGCCGCAGGTTCGGCGTCGGGCCGAAGCGCTTGACGTGATAGACGTGCTGGTCGGTGAGGCCGGCATGGGCGTCGCCCTCGACGCCCCAGTTCTCGATCAGGCGGACGACCGCGCCGGCGGGCTTGCTGAAGGCGTGCCCGCCGCTCGCATGCACGGACAGGACGATCGGTCGAGCGCTCGCGTCAGTCGGCACGGATCACCTTCCTGTGTCGGTCCACCCCGGGGCCGATCGGCGTAACCCATCGGCCGCGCGAAGCCAAGCCGAGCCGAGCGCCGCCGCGCCGCGCCGGCGGTCCTTGCCCGGCCGTCCCTCCGCCGCGTAGGCTCGCGCCGTCGCGTGCCGTCCTCGACGAGAGCACGCCGGGAGGAGCCCATGATTCGGACCATCGCCGTGCTGCTCGTGTCGCTCGCGCTGGCCGCGCCCGCCGTCGCGCAAGGCGCGCCGCCCGAGGCCGCGGCCGCGCTGGCGCCGACCGGAACGCTGCGGGTCGCGATCAACTACGGCAATCCGGTGCTGGCCCAGAAGGATCCCGGCAGCGGCGAGCCGCGCGGCGTGTCGCCCGATCTGGCCCGCGAGCTGGCGCGCCGCCTCGGCGTGCCGGCCACGTTCGTCGTGTTCGACGCCGCCGGAAAGGTGTTCGAAGCGGTGAAGCGCGGCGAGATCGATCTGGTGTTTCTCGCCGTCGATCCGGTGCGCGGCGCCGAGATCGATTTCTCCGCGCCCTATGTCGAGATCGAGGGCGTCTATCTGGTCCCGGCCGCGTCGCCGCTGACGACGCTCTACGCGGTCGATCGTCCCGGTGTCCGGGTCGCCGTGGCGCGCGGCAGCGCTTACGACCTCCATCTCACCCGCGCGCTGAAGCAGGCGACGCTGGTGCGCGAGCCGAGCGGCCCCGAAGCCATGGAGATGTTCGCGCGCGACAAGCTCGAGGCGGCGGCCGGCGTCAAGCAGGCGATCGACGCCTTCGCGGCGGAGCGCCCGGGCTTTCGCACCCTTCCGGGCCGCTTCATGGTGATCGAGCAGGCCGTCGGCACCCCGAAGGGCCGCCCCGCCGGCCTCCGCTACCTGAAGAGCTTCGTCGAGGAGATGAAAGCCTCGGGCGCCGTCGCCGCCTCCCTCCAACGCAGCGGCGGCGCCGACGCCACCGTGGCGCCTCCGGCGAAGGGGGAGTGATCTCGTCGCCCTCTATCATCGTCCCTGCCAGTGTCAGGGCGGGCTTCGCCCGTGGCACGACGCGCTGCGCGCCGTCCGCGAGCCGGAGCTTCGATTCAGTCAGCCGCGGAACGCAGCGCGCAGTCTTTCGCGATCCCACTCGCCGATCAGGTCCAGATTGTAGATGTGCTCGGTCAGAGCCGATTCGCTCACGCGCAAGGTCGCAGCGGCATTCACGATGTCATCGCGCTCGATGCGCTGCTGCCCCGGCAACAGCCGTCGCAGGAGCGTGCCGGGCATCAGCAGGTAAGCCGCGAACGCATTCGCCCGTTTCTCGATGCCGGGCGCGACCCAAGGGCCGCTCGCCACAGCCACCCGACGGGCCCGGCCACGGTCGAACAAGACGTGGCAGAGCTCGTGGGCCAGCGTGAACCGCCGGCCCTGTTCGGCGGCGTTGTAGATGCTCGACGTGTTCACCAGGATGGTGGGGCCGAATCCCTCACCCGCAAGGGCGACGCCGCGGATGGTGTCGGTGACCAGGCGGGTCTCCCTGACCTCGATCCCGAGCCGGCGGACGACGCCGCGGATATCGATGTATTCGGCCTCGCCGGGCTCGTCGAGGTCCTCCAAGAGGTCCGCGGCGAAGTCGTAGCCGTCCTGGTGTGGAAGGCCGAGCGGAACCGCGGCACGCGGCCGGACGAGGTCCGCCAGGGCGGGAGCCTCCGCAACGTCCATGCGTGATGCCAGAAGGCACGAGATCGTGTCGACATCCTCGCCGGAAAGATTTGGCGTCACGCCGCCGAACATCGCGACGGCAGGCGAGAATGTGGAGACGGCCGGGACGTTCGCGAGCCGCACGTCGTCGAGCAGACGGTGCGCGGCGGCGCCGATCTTCGCAAGAGCAGCCCGAACGCTCGCGAGGAGATCCGCCGGGACGTAAGCGGTCGCCATCTCAGCGGCCGCCGTGTCGTGCAGCGCAGCGACCTTGGCCGCGAGGCGCGCGACCGCAGCCCGATCGGCATCCTCCTCGGCCGGTGCGGTCCCGACCGCCCAGGTCAGGGCCTCCCAGAGTGGGCCGGCAACGTCCGCTACCGGAAGCCGCGCCGTGCCCGGATCGGCGATGAAGGTGAAGCTGTCCGGCGCGAAGAGCGGTGGCGCCGGGGACCAGGACAGCTCGATGTCGTCGATGAAGCGGCGAACGAACAGGTCCGGGAACAGACCGCCCTCCGCGGCGGCCCGCAGCGCGTGACGACGATACCAGGCCTGCGCGGCCGCGTAGGTTGCGCGTCCGGTCTCGTCGGATTCGCCGATCCAGCGGTCCAGGGCGCGCCGGCAGGCCACCAAGGCCGGTGCAGAAGACTTCTCCGACCAGGAAAAGTCCTCCTCGTGCAGCAGCGGGATCCAATTGTCGGCGAGCCACTCCAGGAGCGGTGACAGATACCAGCCGACATGAGCCTTCGGCTGGTTGCCCTGGAGGCTTTGCGTGATGTTGCGCCCGGCGACGTCGATCCTGAGATCGCCCATCGACCATCCATGGTCCGCCGGCCGACGCTCGCGCGGCTCGCTGTCGCGAACCCACCGCACCGCGATCGAGAACCGCTGCGGGTCTCCAAACCGGGTGAACTCAGTCATCGTCGGATTCCAGCGCCCAGTGGACCTCGTCCGTGGGCCTCTCCATGTATCGCTTCAGGTCGCGTGACCGTATCAGCTTTTCGTCCTGCCAACGATTCTTGAGCGCCGCAGGAACGCTTTGCCACGGCACCGGATAGCCGTGCCAGGTTCCGTCGTTGGTGGGGACGGCGACGAAGGCGATGCCCCGTGCCGTCGCGAAGCGCCGACCGGAGCCGTCCGGACAGGGAAGACTGTTCTCGAACAGGCGCCCGGCCTGCGTCTCTTCCCAAGGGTGCGTGTCGACATCGTTTCCGAGGCCGACATCCGTGATGTGAGTCCATTCCGGGCACAGCGTGCCCTTTCTCCCGGTCGCCGGCCGGTTCTTATGCTTTTTCGAGCCGCGATAGAATTCGGGCATCTCGGGTTTGCACGGCCGGTCAGCGAACAGGGGGCCTTGTCGAATCGGATTTCAGTCGAATTCGGCCCGAGCCGAGGCGGTTCTCGCGCCTGCGTTCCTGAGCGCGAGCGCCACTGCCGAAAACACGTCTGCGTCCGAAAGGCGGTGATCGTAACAACTGCGGGCTGGCCCGGCAAACCGCACAAGAGCGCGAGGCCCCGGCCTCTTGACTAAATTCCTATCCGGTTCACACTCCCTCCGTCCCGCTCCACGAGGGACGTCGACCGGTGACGTCGGGCGGCGGAGCGGGCCGGTGGCGAAGGGTGGCGGCGGTCGA
>NZ_NPEX01000263.1 GCF_003258865.1 Rhodoplanes roseus
CCGCAGCACGCCGGACACGCCGCCGCCGCCTCCCGGGGCCGGGGCGGGCGTTTCGACCGAGCCGCTGCCCCCGGTGGCGGGCGGCGCGCCCGCGACCGGCCAGACGCGGGTGAGCCTGCTGCTGCCGCTGTCGGCCGGCGGCAATGCCGGCGCGGCGGCTCAGTCGATGAAGAGCGCGGCCGAGATGGCGCTCGCCGAGTTCAACAATCCCGACGTTCTGCTCGACGTGAAGGACGACGCCGGCACGGCCCAGGGCGCCCAGGGGGCGGCCCGGCAGGCCCTCGACGAGGGCGCGGTCGTAATTCTCGGGCCGCTGTTCGCCCATGCGGTCGGCGCCGCCGCCCAGGTCGCCCGCGGCCGCGTGCCGGTGATCGCCTTCTCGACCGATTCGAACGTCGCGGCGCGCGGCGTCTATCTGCTGAGCTTCCTGCCCGAGTCGGACGTCGACCGGATCGTCGATTACGCGGCCCAGCAGGGCAAGCGCTCCGTCGCGGCGCTGCTGCCCGACAACCCGTATGGCAGCGTCGTCGAGGCGGCGTTGAAGTCGGCGGTGTCGCGCAAGGGCGGCCGGATCACCGCGGTCGAGCGCTACAAGCCCGGCGACAGCGGCCTGCAGGGGCCGGTGAAGCAGATCGCCGAGGCGGCCGGCCGCTCCGACGCGCTGTTCCTGGCCGATTCGGGCGACGCGGTGCCGCGGGTCGTCCAGGCCCTGCAGGCCGGCGGGGTCGATCCGCGCCGCATCCAGCTCATCGGCACCGGCCTGTGGGACGACCAGCGGGTGTTCTCGGATCCGGCCATGGACGGCGGCTGGTTCGCGGCGCCGGACTCGGCCGGCTTCCGGGCCTTCGCCGGGCGTTACCGCAGCCGCTACGGGCAGGACCCGGTGCGCACCGCGACGCTCGCCTACGACGCCGTCGCGCTGGTCGCGGCGCTGCTCAAGGGCGGCCAGCGGATCAGCGACGAGGTGCTGACCAATCCGTCCGGCTTCGCCGGCATCGACGGTGTTTTCAGGTTCCGCCAGGACGGCACCAACCAGCGCGGCCTCGCGGTGCTGAAGGTGACGACCTCGGGCGGCCAGGTGGTCTCGGCAGCGCCCCGGACATTCACGTGAAAAGGACGATCACCTGAGCGCGCTGGTCAGGTGATCTGATCACGTCGGGGCGTTAGTGACCGCGTCGAGGCTGGCCGCCAGCACGCGCGCGACGTGATGTGCCTGGCGGCCGGAGCCGTCGTGGATCTGGTGCCGGCACGAGGCGCCGTCGGCGACCACCAGCGCGTCGGCCGGCGCGGCGCGCACCGCGGGCAACAGCGACAGCTCGCCCATCGCCAGCGACACGTCGAGGGTCTCGGCCACCATGCCGAAGCTGCCGGCCATGCCGCAGCAGCTCGACTCGATGGTCTCCACGGCGAGATCCGGGATCAGCCGCAGCACCCGCTCGACGTCGCCCATGACGCCGAAGCTCTTCTGGTGACAGTGCCCGTGCAGCAGCGCCCGCGATCCGATCGGGGCGAGTGGCAGGGCCAGCGTTCCGCGCCCGACCTCGCCGGCCAGAAATTCCTCGAACAGCAGAGCGCGCTCGGCGACGGCGCCGGCCATGTCGGACCCGATCAGGGCCGGGATCTCGTCGCGGAACGTCAGCAGGCAGCTCGGCTCCAGCCCGATCACCGGCATGTTTTTCGCGACACAGGGCGCGAGCGCGGCGAGCGACCGCTCCGCCTCGCGGCGCGCCTCGTCGACCCGACCGACCGACAGGAAGGTGCGGCCGCAGCACAGCGGCCGGCGGCTCCCGTCGACCGGGCGGGCGACGTGCACCCGAAAACCCGCGGCGGTGAGCACACGTCGCGCGTCGCGCAGGTTCTCGGGCTCGAACCAGCGATTGAGCGTGTCGGCGAACAGCACGACCTCGCGGCCGTCTTCACCCACCCCTCCAGGGGAGGGTGAAGGAGCGGCCTCGTCGTCCCGGAAGTGATCACGTCGCCAGCGTGGAAGCGAGCGGCGGGCCGATAGTCCGAGCAGCGACTCGGACAATGCCGCAAGCCCCGGCACCCGATCACGCGCATTCATCAGCCACGGTGCGCGGGCGGCCCAGGGCGCCCAGCGCGGCAAAGATCCGAGCAGATGGTCGCGCAGCGGCAGCCCGCGAGCCTGGGCGCGGGCGGCCAGCACTTCGATCTTCATGCGGGCCATGTCGACGCCCGTCGGGCACTCGCGCCGGCAGGCCTTGCAGGAGACGCACAGCTTCAGCGTCTCCATCATCTCGTCGGATGTCAGCGCGCCGGGCCCGAGCTGGCCCGTGACGGCGAGCCGCAGCGTGTTGGCGCGGCCGCGCGTCGAATCCTTCTCGTCCCGCGTGGCGCGAAAACTCGGACACATGACGCCGCCGGCGAGCGACCGGCAGGCGCCGTTGTTGTTGCACATCTCGACAGCGCCCTGGAAACCGCCGCCCGAGCCCGGCCACGCCGACCAGTCGAGTGCCGTGGTCATCGGCTCGCCGCGATACCCTTCGCCGAAGCGGAACCAGGCGCGGTCGTCGAATTTAGGCGCCCGCACGATTTTTGCGGGATTGTAGAGGCCGGCCGGATCGAAGCGGTCCTTCACCTCTTCGAAAGCGCGCACCAGGCGCGTGCCGAACATCGGCTCGTGAAACTCCGAGCGCACCAGGCCGTCGCCGTGCTCGCCCGAATGCGAGCCCTTGTACTCGCGCACGAAGGCAAAGGCTTCCTCGGCGATGGCGCGCATCGCCTTGCGATCCTTCTCCAGCCGCAGGTTCAGGACGGGGCGCACATGCAGGCAACCGACCGAGGCGTGGGCGTACCAGGTGCCGGTGGTGCCGTGCCGGTGGAACACCTCGGTGAGCCGCGTCGTGTAGTCGGCGAGGTGCTCGAGCGGCACGGCGCAGTCCTCGACGAAGGACACGGGTTTCCCCTCGTCCTTCATCGACATCATGATGTTGAGGCCGGCGGTGCGGAGCTCGGTGACGGCCGCCTGCAGCTTCGGATCGATGACATCGACCACGCCGCCGAACGTCTGGCCCGGCTTGTCCCAGGCGAAGCCGAGATCGCCGATCAGCTCGTGCAGGCGGGAGAGGCGTTTGAGGTTGTCGTCCCACTCGGCCTCGGCGAACTCGACCAGCAGGATGGCGGCCGGATCGCCGCGGACCACCGCGTCGAGCGTCGGGCGGAACATCGCGATGTCGCGGGCGAGCGCGATCATGGTGGCGTCGACCAGCTCGACCGCGATCGGCATCAGCCGCACGATGTGCTGGGCCGCATCCATCGCCGCGCGAAAATCGCCGAAATGGCAAGCCCCGACCGCGCGGCGGCCCAAGAGCGGCGAGAGCTTCAGCTCGATCGCGGTCGAGAAGGCGAGCGTGCCCTCGGAGCCGACCAGGATGTGCGCGAGATTGAGGTCGTTGGTGCCGGGCACCAGGGCGTCGATGTTGTAGCCGCCGACGCGACGCTGCACCTTCGGGAATCTCAGGGCGATCTCGTCCGCCTCGCGGGCGGCGAGCCTCAGGAGATCCTGCGCCAGCGGCCGCACCGGCGAGGATGCCGGCAGGTCCGAGAGGTCGGCCGCGACGCGGCCGAAATGCGCCGGCGTGCCGTCGGCCAACAGCGCGTCGATCGACAGAATGTTCTCGCGGGTGTTGCCGTAGCGCAGCGAGCGGCCGCCGCACGAGTTGTTGGCCGTCATGCCGCCGATGGTGGCGCGCGACGCGGTCGAGACGTCGACCGGAAACCACAGGCCGTGAGCCTTCAGCTTGCGGTTCAGCTCGTCCAGCACCAGGCCGGGCTCGACCCGGCAGCGTCGGCCGGCGACGTCGAGATCGACCAGACGCGTGAGATGCTTCGAGCAGTCGACCACCAGCGAAGGCCCGACCGTCTGGCCGGACTGCGAGGTGCCGCCGCCGCGCGCCAGCACGCTGACACCCTCCTCACGCGCGATCGCGATCGCTCGGGCGGCGTCCTGTACGTTGCGTGGCGCCACCACGCCGACAGGAAATTTCTGATAGTGCGACGCGTCCGTCGCATAACGTCCGCGCGAAAAGCGGTCGAAGGCGACGTCGCCCGACATGTCGGCGGCGAGGCGACGCTCCAGGCCGGACGCGGCAGGACGGGGCATGCGGGGGCTCTTCGACTCGGCGTGGCGGAGAGGCGCCCGCGCGGTCCGGACCGGAACTCGCCACGGTTGCGCTGCAGCAATCCAAAACCTTGACGGACTGTCGCATTCGTCCTTGAAGACGGCAAGCCGCGGTCGGCGACCGCGACCGGTCCGAGACTCGCACCGACAGGACACCCCCGATGCCCCAAAATGCCTCGCGCGCCGCCGGCCGGCACTTCCTCCACATTCCGGGGCCGACCCCGGTGCCGGACCGCATCCTCCGCGCCATCGACACGCCGCTGATCGATCATCGCGGCCCGGAGTTCTCGGCGCTGGCGCGGCGGGCGCTCGACGGCATCAAGACGATCTTCAAGACCACCAATCCGGTGATCATCTACACGGCGACCGGCACGGGCGCCTGGGAGGCGGCCCTGGTCAACACCCTGTCGCCGGGGGACCGGGTGCTGATGGTCGAGACCGGCCAGTTCGCCAGCCAGTGGCGCAACATGGCGCAGAAGCTCGGACTGGTGCCCGAGATGATCCCGACCGACTGGCGGGTCGGGGTCGATCCGGCCGCCGTCGAGGCGCGGCTGAAGGACGACAAGGCTCAAACCATCAAGGCCGTCTGCGTGCTGCACAACGAGACCGCGACGGGCTGCATGTCCGACATCGCGGCGGTGCGGCGCGCGATCGACGCCGCCGGTCATCCGGCGCTGCTGATGGTCGACACCATCTCGTCGCTCGCCTCGGTCGACTACCGGCACGACGAGTGGGGCGTCGACGTCACGGTCGGCGGCGCCCAGAAGGGCCTGATGCTGCCGCCCGGAATGTCGTTCAACGCGGTGAGCGACAAGGCGCTGGCCGCCGGCAAGACGGCGCGGATGCCGAAGTCCTTCTTCGCCTGGGAGGACATGCTGACCATGAACCGGCAGGGCTTCTTTCCCTACACGCCGGCGACCAACATGATCCAGGGACTCGTCGTCGCCATCGACATGCTGCACGAGGAGGGGCTGGAGACCGTCTTCGCCCGTCACGAGCGGCTGGCCGAGGCGACCCGCCGCGCCGTGCGGGCCTGGGGCCTGGAGATTCTCTGCCGGGATCCGAACGCCTATTCCTCGACCGTCACGGCCGTGCTGCTGCCCGAGGGCCACAACGCCGACGCCTTCCGGGCGCTGGCGCTGGAGCACTTCAATGTCTCCTACGGCGCCAGCTTCGGGCCGTTCGCCGGAAAATACTTCCGCATCGGCCATCTCGGCGACACCAACGACCTCACCGTGCTGGCGGCGCTCGCCGGCGCCGAGATGACGCTGTCGCTCGCCGGCATCCCGCACCGGAAGGGCGGAGTCCAGGCCGCGATGGATTATCTGGCCGAGGCCCACGCCAAGCCGGAACGGGCGGCAGCCGAGTAGGGCGGCCCACGCTTCCATCACATTGTTCGGATTTTCGCACGGCCCGTGCGGTTCGGGCCGGGTTCTCGCACGCTGGGCGGCGGTGTAGCTCTGGCGGGTCAGACGAGGAGAACGGCAATGAGCATCGATCAGTCCGGCACCCACACTCTCGGCCACCGCACCGTGCGGCGGCTCGGCTATGGCGCCATGCAGCTCGCCGGGCCTGGCGTGTTCGGCCCGCCCAAGGACCCGGACGCCGCCCGCGCGGTGCTGCGCGAGGCGGTGGCGAGCGGCGTGAACCACATCGACACCTCGGACTTTTATGGTCCGCACGTCACCAACCAGATCATCCGCGAGGCGCTGCACCCCTATCCGGACGATCTCGTCATCGTCACCAAGGTCAGCGCCCGGCGTGGCGCCGACGGCTCCTGGATCCCGGCGATGTCGCCGGCCGAGCTGACCGCGGCCGTCCACGACAACCTGCGCAATCTGGGCCTAGACCAGATCGAGGTGGTGAACCTTCGCAGCATGCTGGACGTGCACGGGCCGGCCGAGGGCTCGCTGGAGGCGCCGCTGACCGTCCTGGCCGAGCTGCGCGAGAAGGGGCTGATCCGCCATATCGGGCTGAGCAATGTCACGCCCAAGCAGGTCGCCGATGCGCAAAAGATCGTGCCGATCGTCTGCGTGCAGAACCAGTACAACCTCGCGCACCGGAACGACGATGCCCTGATCGACGACCTCGCCCGCGGCGGCATTCCCTATGTGCCGTTCTTCCCGCTGGGCGGTTTCACGCCGCTGCAGTCCTCGGCGCTGGACGCCGTCGCCAAACGGCTCGGGGCGACCTCCATGCAGGTGGCGCTCGCCTGGCTGCTGCGCCGTGCCCCGAACATCCTGCTGATTCCCGGCACCTCGTCGCTCGCCCATCTGCGCCAGAATCTCGCTGCCGCGGAGCTGACGCTGTCGGACGATGCGATGGCGGACCTGGACGGGATCGCCGTGCCGCGCGGGTGAGGAGAGCGGCCGGTCGGCGGGGAGGTCCGAAGTGGTGCAAAAACACCATTTTGGACATCGTCCACGCGAACGCCTAGATATCGGGGGACGCCGCGAGGCAAACCACCCCCGAAAATCCGGGCGACGCCCGAAGACACCGCCCGAAGAGCCCCGATGACCGTTTCGCTCGATCCCACCGCCGCGGCCGCCGCGCCGATCCTCGCTCCGCTGGAGAAGGCACCCCTCGAGATCTATGTGGCGCCCGACAAGCCGTCGCTGGTCGGCCTGTCGCGGACCGAGCTGCGCGATGCGCTGGTCGGCATCGGCGTGGCGCCGGCCCAGGCCAAGATGCGGATCCAGCAGCTCTGGCACTGGATCTACGTGCGCGGCGCCCGCGATTTCGAGGCGATGACCAACGTGTCGAAGGACATGCGCGTCGAGCTCGAGCGGCATTTCACGCTGGCCCGGCCCGAGGTGGTGGCCGAGCAGGTGTCGACCGACGGCACCCGCAAGTGGCTGCTGCGCCTGCCCGGCACGTCGGGGACGCCGCACGAGGTCGAGTGCGTCTACATCCCGGAGACCGACCGCGGGACGCTGTGCGTCTCCAGCCAGGTCGGCTGCACGCTCACCTGCTCGTTCTGCCACACCGGCACGCAGCGCCTGGTGCGCAATCTCACGGCCGGTGAGATCGTCGGCCAAGTGCTGGTGGCGCGCGACCGGCTGGGCGAGTGGCCGGGCGGCACGCCGCCCAGCGACGGCATCGTGCCGACCGACGGCGGGCGCTACATCAGCAACATCGTGATGATGGGCATGGGCGAGCCGCTCTACAATTTCGAGGCGGTGCGCGACGCCCTGCAGATCGTCGCCGACGGCGAAGGGATCGGCATCTCCAAGCGCCGCATCACGCTGTCGACCTCGGGCGTGGTGCCGAACATCGTGCGGGCCGGCGACGAGATCGGCGTGATGCTGGCGATCTCGCTGCACGCGGTGCGCGACGAGGTGCGCGACGTGCTGGTGCCGCTCAACAAGAAGTACCCGATCGCCGAGCTGATGGAGGCCTGCCGCAACTATCCGGGCCTCAACAATGCGCGGCGCATCACCTTCGAGTACGTGATGTTGAAGGGCGTCAACGACTCGCTCGCCGACGCCAAGGCGCTGGTGAAGCTGGTCAAGGGCATCCCGGCCAAGATCAACCTGATCCCGTTCAACCCGTGGCCCGGCACACGATACGAGTGCTCGGACTGGGACCAGATCGAAAAGTTCTCGGAGTACGTCTTCGCCGCCGGCTACTCGTCGCCGGTGCGCACCCCGCGCGGCCGCGACATCTTCGCCGCCTGCGGCCAGCTCAAGAGCGCGACGGAAAAGCTCTCGGCGCGCGAAAGAATGGCGCTGCGCGCCATGGCGATGACCGAGTGAGGCGGCGTCATTCCGGGGCGCGCTGGAGGCGCGAACCCGGAATCCAGCCGCGCTCGCCGAGATCGTCGCTGGATTCCGGGTTCGCTGCTTCGCAGCGCCCCGGAATGACAGCGAC
>NZ_NPEX01000264.1 GCF_003258865.1 Rhodoplanes roseus
CGAGCCAGGCCGACGCGAGCCCGAGGGCGAGGCCGCCGAGGCACGGCACGGTGAGCGCCGCGACGGCGTCGACCGACCACACGGCCGACAGGCGCGCGCCGGACGGGATGCCGAACAGCCGCGTGTGGAGAACGTCGACCGCCGCGCTCATCGCGGAGACGACGAGGCCCGCCACCGCGCCGACCACGGCGCCGAGCACCACCAGCGCGGTCTCGCGCGAGCGGACCAGCGACCGCAGCCGGTGGGGGGCTTCGAACTCGCCGGGAGAAGGAGCCAACGCGGAGGTGCCTTGCGACCTGTCGGCGGGCGCCGGCAGGGGCCGCGTCCGCTGTCGTGGGGAGAGAACCGGGGGGCAGCGTGCCGGACCCCGGCACTGTGGCCGACCCCCGCCGCCCCGACAAGCCCGACGGGCGGCCGACGCGGGCGGCTCAGCCCCGCCCGCCGCCCCGGCCTCCGATTCCCACGGCCGCCAGAAACTCCGGCTGGGGGATGAACAGGCCCTGCGCGCGGACGAGGCCCTTGCCGAAGTCGCACAGGAGGTCGCCTTTGCCGAACAGGCTCTCGGCGCCGGGCTCGTCGAGGACGATCTGGGCGTTCACGGCGTTGGCGACCTTCAGGCACACCTTCAGCGGCAGGTTCGCCTTGACCAGGCCGGTGACGACGGCGCGGTCCGGCCGCTGCGTCGCCAGCACCAGATGGATGCCGGCGGCCCGGCCCTTGCCGGCGATGCGGGCGACCAGCGACTCGAACTCCTTCTTCTCGTCCCGCCCGGCCAGGATCAGGTCGGCGAACTCGTCGAAGATCAGCACCAGGAAGGGCAGGTCGGTGTGCCCCGCCGCCAGCCGCTCGCCGAGATTCACGAAGCCGCCGCGCGCCAGCACCCGGTAGCGCGCATCCATCTCGGCGACGGCGTCGCGCAGGATCGCCATGGCGTCGGCGAGCGTCGTGGCGACCGGGCGCCACAGATAGGGACTGCCCTCGACCCCCGCGAAGGTGAGGATCTTCGGGTCGATCAGGGCGACCTGCACGTGGTCCGGCGCGCTGCGCAGCAGCAGGCTGGCGACCATCGCCTTCAGCCACTCGCTCTTGCCGCTGCCGGTCGAGCCGGCGACGAGCGCGTGGCAGGTGTTGGGGTCGGCGAAGTCGGCCACCACCGGATCGCCCTCGACCCCCATGCCGATCGGAAACGCCACCGTGCTGGTCAGCGCCCCGCCGAGCGGGCCGGCGAGCGCGTCCTTCAGCAGGCAGGCCTTCGGCTCCGGCCGGGGCAGGTCGAGGATGACGAAGCCCTTGCCGGCCTTGATCAGCGGCGGCACGGCGAGCGACAGCGGGATCTGCAGATCCTCGGCCCGGTTGGCCAGCGACGAGACCTTGACGCCCGGGGCCGGCGTGAGCCGCAGGCGCACGAGCTGAGGACCCTCGACGACGCCCGAGACCTCGACGCCGAGATTGAAGCCGCGAAACGCCGCGACGACCTTTTGGGCGAGCGCGCCGCGGTCCGGCGCGGCGTGCTCCGGCGCTGCCGCGGCCGCGGGTGTGGCCGGGCGCGGTTGTAAAAACATCTCCTGCAGCACCGGCGCGACCAGGCCGGCGAAGATGTCGGCGAGGTCGTCGCGCGAGACCTGCACGTCGGAAAACTCCGGCAGGTAGTATTCCAGCGTGCCGCAGAAATCGCAGCCCGGCCGCCAGATCGGCAGCAGGTGGGCGTAGATCGCGAGCTGCACCAGGTCGGCCCTCTGGCGGGCGCCCTGGCTGAGCTTGTAGTCGACGACCTCGAGCCGGCGCTCGGGATGGATGCGGATCGCGTCGACCCGGGCCCGGATCTCCACCACGCCGTCGCCGACCGGCACCGGGATGCGGGCCAGATCCTGCTCGGCGGCGACGAACACGTCCTGCCAGTTCTCGAAGTCCTTGGTCCGCTGCCGCAGCGCGATCAGCCGGGTGCAGAAGGCCCGCATCCGCGCCGTGAAGATCTGCGCCTCCTCGCCGCGGTCCTGCGCGAACAGCCGGTCGGTCAGCGCCTGCAGCGAGGTCGCCCAGAGATGGTCGAGCAGCCCGTCGACCGTGTCGATGGCGGCGGCCCGGCCGAGGCTCGCCGGCGCGGTCAGCCAGGCGACCAGCGTCTCGGCCTCCTTGTGGAAGCGCAGGCTCATCGCCCGCGGCGTGCCGGCCGGGGCGAAGCTGCGGGTCGACGGCCGCTCGCCGGCGATCCAGCGGGCGCGCCAGTCCGGATCGACCACGGCGAAGGTCAGCTCGCTCGCCGTCAGGGTGTGATGCGCCATTGCAGGAAGATGGTTCTCGGCCCCGGATGCGCCTTCAGGTTCGGATGCGCCTCGACGCTGCGCAGCAGCGGGTCGCGCAGGTCCTCGCGTCCGAGCCGCCCCAGCACGGCGGTGATGTCGACGATGCGCTGCTCGCGCACCGTGTCGAGCACGATGCGCAGCCGGGCCGGATCGAGCGCCTGCGCCAACGCCGGTGCGCCGTCGTGGCCGTTCGCCGCTGCGGCCGGCTGCACCGGTGTCGTGCCGGTCGAGCGGCCGGGCGCCGACCGCTCGGCGTGGGGGCCGGTCGCGCGGTGTCCCGCCGCGTCGTGCCGCGCCCCGCCGGTCTGCGTTCCGCCGGGGTCCGGCTTCGGCGGCGCCGGCGGGCGCTCCGCCAGCTCCTTCAGCTCGGGCGCGAAGCGCGCCTGCAGCCAGGCCAGCGTCTCGCTGCCCGTGTAGGGAATGTTGCCCTGGAGCGCGTTGGAGTAGAGCTCGCGCGCCGCATGCAGCGCGCAGACCTGGTCGAGGGTCAGCTCGACGATGGCGAAGCCGGTCTGCTCGGCCGCCTCGATCATCCGGTTGACGGACGTCCAGCTCGGCCGCGGCACCTTCGGCAGATCCGGGGTGCGGAACACATAGGTCAGCACGGTGCGGCCCGGGATCGCGAGGGCGAGGTCCTGCGCCTCCTTGGCGATGCTGCCCCAGCGGTGCCAGTGGTCGCCGCCCTCGAAGGCGAAGAACACCGAGCGGTGCGGCCACGCCCATTCGACCGTGACGTAGCGGCGATGCGCCGGCCGGCTGACCGTGACGCCGGGCTGGCCGCGGCCGACATCCTTGACGAACCACATCAGCGCGTCCGGGCTGTAGGCGAGCAGTGCCTGCTTGGAGCGGACGTCGTTCATCTGCACCCGGAACAGATCGTCGAGCGGCGGCGGCGGGGCCTTGGTCTGCTCGGGATCGGCGAGCGCGCGGACGCGATCGGCCGCCCGCATCAGCATCGCCCGCACGCCGAGCTCGGGCAGCGGATCGAACACCGTCTCCAGCCAGTCGTCGGCGAAGAACCGCTCGATCGCCTCGTCGCCGAGATCGTGCTCTTTCAGCCGCGCCAGAATCAGCTCGCGCGCGCCGTCGATCCTGATCCCCTCCAGCTTGATCTCCGGCGACAGGCGCTCCTGCTGCGGCTTGGCGAAGCGGGGCAGGATCTCGGAGACCCAGTTCTCCTGATTGGCCGTGACGACGGTCAGGTGATTGCGCAGGTCGACATAGAGCTGGTCGACGCAGTTGCCGAGGGTGCGGATCAGCGCCGGGTCGCTGGCGTAGAACTCGGTCTGGTCGAAGCAGAACAGGAACGGCCGATAGTACGAGGCGAGCAGGCAGAGCCCCTGCAGGCGGCGGAAGCTGAGATCGTTGATCTCCTGCGCGTTGGCGTCGCCGCGGCCCTCGTTGTCGGCGGCGGACAGGCCCAGGAACTCGATCTCGTCGGCCTCGAGCGGCTCGGCCCGCAGCCATTTGAGCGCGGTGCGGCGGCCTTCGCCGTGGCGCTCGTCGAGCGCGATCGCCGCCAGGATGATCAGCCAGGCCTGCTCGCGCCCGTCGAGATCGATGCCGCGCAGATGCAGCCGGGCCGTGAGCTTGCCGATGTCGCGCGGATCGAGGATGCGGCCGCTCAGCCATTCGAACCATGGCCGCGTCTTGTCGTCCGGCAGGCTCGCCTCGGCGCCCAGCTTGCGCAGGAACGCGGCCGCACCGTCCGCGTCCTTGTAGCCGGGCAGGTCGGCGATGAAGTCTGCCGCGACATGGGCGAGCGTGCCGATGGCGAGCGATTCGATCTGCCGCGGCGCGTTCCTGCGGGCCTCGTCGGGCTGCTCCAGCTCCTGGATGGTCAGCAGCAGGATCGAGTGCCACGCCTTGTAGGGATCCTGGAACGGCCGCAGATACACCTTGGTGGCGCGCCGGCCGAGCCGCGCGAACAAGCGGCCGAGCAGATGCGACTTGCCGTAGCCGCGATCCGGCGAGACGACGAGCTGCGCCTTCTTGGGGCTCGCCGGCTTGCGCGGCGGCGGGCCGCCGTCGAGCGCCGAGAACTCGCGGTGCAGCCGGCTCAGCGGCGCGTCGTTGAGGCCCTTCACCGAGAACGACACCTCGCGCGGCTCGCGGACGACGTCGTCCTCGAACGGGTTCACGGCGATCTCGGCGAACGTCTTCGTCATCGGTCGTCCTTGACGACGACGGTGACGAACGGCTCGGAGAAGCCGGGCAGGCGGATGCCGGCCTCGATCACGGCGGCCGGAAGCTCGACCGAGGTGGTGGGGTGGATCGAGACGCGGCCGGCCTTGGCCTCCGCCAGCAGCAGCGCGTGCAGCGCCTCGCGCGGCGCGCCCAGCGCGGTCTGCAGATCGAGAATCTTCACGGCCGAGAAGCCGCCCTGTTCGGCCTTGAGCCGCCGATAGGCCGGCAGCACGGCGTCGAAGCCGAGCGCCGCCGCTCCGGTCGCTGCATGCTGCGCCGCATCGGGCCGCACCGGGGCTGGCGCCTCCGCGACGTCCGCGGTGTCGAAGCCGAACCGGTCGGCCGCCACGTCGCGATGGAGGTAGCATTTCGACGTGCCGAAGCTCAGCTCGACGATCGCCTGGCCGGCGACGGCGTGCTTGATCGCATCGGGAAAGAACCGGCGGTGCATGCCGGTCACCTTCTTCTCCAGCCCCGGCCTCGACAGGAGCTTGGTGCCGGACTGCAGCACCAGCCGGACCACGATGGCGCTGGCGGATTCGATCGACGGCCCGCGGCCCGTGGCGAAGTAGTATTGCGTGCGCGAATGCTTGACCGGCCCCCAGATCTCACCGTCCCGCACCAGCGCGGCGAGCGTATCGGCCAAGGCCTTGTCACGGTCCGGCGACGTCGACTTGCCGATGAACTTGGTCTTGATCTTGGCGACTGTGAGCCCGGCATCGCCCGCGTTCACGATCGCCGGAAGAAGATCGTCCAGCTTCGAAGCCATTCGGTTCGCGACCACTCGACGTAATGAAATCGGCCCTGCCGCCCTAGCCGCATCATAGTACGCGGGCGGGTCGAGAAAAGACCAATCTGGCATTCCCGAGCGCGGTGCACAACGGCGCCGTCGTCGCCTTCGGCGGCCGTCCACCCTGTGGCGTCGCCGCCGTCCGACGGCGCCGGCTCCGATCGTCGGAGTCATTGCGCATACGATGGATGCGCCTCGTCCGCACCGGACTTTGTTGCACTGCGTCCCCTGTCGTCCGCTGCATCGCGGTCGTGATCTGCTGCTGTGCACCAATCGTGGGGCGATCTGATCACTTCGTGAAAACCCGTGCGGCGTCGGGTCGCGCGTGGGATTGGTCTTTCAAACAGACGAGCGCGTGCTAGGCTCGGGGCCTCGCCTTTTGGCTCTTCCACGCCCGTCTTCCGCCCGGTTTCCGGTTTTTCGCCGATACGGAGCTCGCGACATGAAGGCACTGCTGATCCTGGCCGCCGGCGCGGCCGGCCTCCTGATCCATGGCGACGCTGTCGCGCAGAATTATCCCAGTCGGCCGATCGTCGCCGTGGTGGCGGCGAGCGCCGGCGGGCCGACCGACACCATCGCCCGCATCGTGACCGAGCGCATGGGTGCCTCGCTCGGCACCACCATCGTGATCGAGAATGTCGGCGGCGCCTCGGGCACCATCGGCACCGGCCGCGTCGCCCGTGCCCAGCCGGACGGCTACACGATCGGCATCGGCGGCTGGAACCACTACGTCGTCAACGCCGGCATCTACACCAATCTGCAATACGACCTGTTCGCCGATTTCGAGCCGGTGTCGCAGCTCTCCTCGGGGCCGCAGATCATCCTGTCCAAGAAGGCGGTACCGGCCACCAATCTCACCGAGCTGATCGCCTGGCTGAAGGCCCAGCCCTCCGTCACCATGGCGACCGGCGGGGTCGGCGCGCCCGGGCACGTCTCCGGCCTGTCGCTGCAGGACCGCATCGGGGTGAAGTTCCAGTTCGTGCCGTATCGGGGCTCCGCCCCGGCCCTGCAGGACGTGGTGGCCGGGCATCTCGACACGATCTTCGAGCAGACCTCGGCGGCGCTGCCGCAGATCCGCGGCGGCGGCGTGCGGGCCTATGCGGTGACGGCGAACGCCCGACTCGACGTGCTGCCCGACGTGCCGACCGTCGACGAGGCCGGCCTGCCCGGATTCTATCTCTCGGTCTGGCAGGGTCTGTGGGCGCCGAAGGGCACGCCCAAGGAGATCGTCGACAAGCTCGCGGCGGCGGTGCGCGAGGCCCTGGCGGACCCGAAGGTGAAGGCGCGCTTCGCCGAGATCGCCCAGCAGATCCCGCCGGCCGAGCACCAGACGCCGGCCGGCTTCTCGGCCTACCACAAGGCCGAGATGGAGAAGTGGGTGCCGATCATCAAGGCCGCCGGCATCGTGCCGAACTGACCTTGCACCGCAGCAATCGCCCGGCGCCCCGCGCATGGTGCGGAGCGCAGGCTCGATTGGTGCATTGGATTGCTCAATCGCGCAAAACGAACCATTTGCGTCATGACTGGTTCGGGCCCAGCGTCCGCCCGCATTGTCGCGCCGGCGACGGCTCCCCATCCGGCCGGCGCGCCCCGCCCAGGAGAACGCCCATGACGACGACCCCGTCCCGTCCGCTGTCGCGCCGCTTGGCGCTCGCCGCGCTGTCGCTGCCGCTGCTCCTCGCCACGTCCGGCCTCGCGCTGGCGCAGGCTCCGACGCCGGGGCCCGCCTTTCCGACCAAGCCGGTGCGCGTGCTGGTGCCCTATGCGGCCGGCGGCGCCGTCGACGTCCTGGCCCGCACGCTCGGGCAGGGCCTGTCGAAGAGCTGGGGCCAGCAGCTCGTGGTCGACAACCGGCCCGGCGCCGGCGGCATCATCGCGTCGCAGGCGCTCACCCAGTCGGCGCCGGACGGCTACACGCTGCTGCTCGTCGCCAGCGGCCATCCGCTCAACCAGTTCTTCTATCCCAAGCTGCCCTACGACACCTTCTCCGACTTCACGCCGATCACCGAGGTGGCCTACTCGCCGCTGACCATCAACGTCGCGGCGAACAGCCCGATCAAGAGCCTCAAGGAGCTTCTGGACGAGGCGCGCCAAAAGCCCGACACGCTGTCCTACGGCATGTCCGGCATCGGCACCTCGGCGCATCTGGCCGGCGCGCTGCTCAATCACAGCGCCAAGGTGAAGATCGTCTCGATCCCCTACAAGGGCGGCGCGCCCGCCTTGATGGCCGTGATCGCCGGCGAGATTCCGATGAGCATCAACCCGATGGCCGAGGTGGTCGGACAGCTCCAGGGCGGCACCGTGCGGGCCGTGGCGGTGACCACGAAGGACCGCTCGCCGGCGCTGCCGGACGTGCCGAGCGTCGCCGAGCAGGGCGTGCCCGGCTTCGACACCGCCGTGTGGTGGGGTCTGCTCGGCCCCAAGGGCATGGACCCGGCCCTGGTCGACAAGATCCAGAAGGACGTCGCGGTGGCGCTCAAGGATCCGGTCGTGGTCGACTACCTGAAGAAGACCGGCTCCTTCGCGATCGGCTCGACCCCCAAGGAGTTCGACGCCTACATGCGGGCCGAGGCCGAGAAGTGGGGCCCGGTGATCAAGGCCGCGAACATCAAGCTCGACTGAGTTTTTTCAGCTGACCAGTTCGGGTCGAGACAACGAGCGCCTGCGTTCGGGGCTTCCCCCCACCCCCGGCCCCTCCCCGCCATTCGCGACGCGAAT
>NZ_NPEX01000265.1 GCF_003258865.1 Rhodoplanes roseus
GCGGTCGCCCTGGCGCTGCGGCTCGCCGGCGTGCTGGCCGACGCGCTCGCGGCCGGTGCGGGCCGGCTGATGATGATGCACGCGCATCCCCGACCCTCGGTCGGCGCCGACGCGCGCTGACGACGGCGCGGCGGCACGGCACGGCGCAGCGCAGTTCGCCGGCTCAGGGTGCCTCGATGCCGTTCTCGCGGACGATCTCGCGCCAGTGGGCGATCTCCCGGTGAAGCAGCGCCTCGGCGCCGGCCTGGTTGCGCTGCTCCTTGACTGCGACCGTGACGCCCGCCTTGGCGAAGGCGTCGAGAAGCTGCGGCTCCACCAGCGCGGCCTCCAGCGCGACCCGCACCTTGTCGGTGACGGCCGGCGGCGTGCCGGCCCGCGTCATCAGCAGGCTCCAGAAGTTGGTCAGCGACTTCGGCCCGAGCTCGCTCGCCAGGCTGGGCACCGTCGGCATCATCGGGGCGCGCTCGGCCGAGGTGACGGCGAACGCCTTGGCGAGCCCCTCCTGGGCCGGACCGACCGCCGCCTGCAGCGGCGAGGCGGTGAGATCGGCGTGGCCGCCGATCACGTCCTGCACGGCCGGTCCGCCGCCGCGATACGGGATCATGTCGGCCTTGCCGGCGGCCCGCGCCAGCGGGACGATGGCGAAATGGCTGGCGCTGCCGACGCCCGCATGGGCGAGCTTGGCCGGCGTCGGCGACGCCTTCATCCAGGCGATCAGCTCGGGGAGCGTCGTCGCCGGGATGGTCTTGCGGCCCAGGATCACCAGCGGCGAGTCGCTGACGAAGGCGATCGGCACGAGATCCTTCTCGGAGTCGAACGGCAGGCTGCGGTAGAGCGCGGCGTTGATGGCGAAGCCGACATTGTGCAGGAGCAGCGTGTAGCCGTCCGGCGCGGCGCGGGCCGTGCGGGCCGAGCCCATGTTGCCGGCGGCGCCGCTCACCGTCTCGATCACCACGGTGCCGCCGATCTTCTCGGACAGTACCGGCGCCAGGATGCGGGCCAGCACGTCGGTGCCGCCGCCCGGCGCGAACGGCACCACCAGGGTGATGGGCCGCTCCGGCCAGGACTGGCTGTGCGCGGATCTGGAAGGAAGAATGGTCGCAGCCGCCATCGCGGCCACGGCGCCCCGGCGCGTGACTCCCACGGTCGTCTCCTCGCTCGTTTCCTGCCGTCTTTTATCGTTGTGATCTTTATGGCCGAGCGCGTGCCGCGTGGCAACGGCGCAGCCTCACCTTGTATGCATAGCTCGGCGCGGGGCCCTGCGTCCGCCGTTCACGCGCCGTCGATCAGCTCCGCCAGCCGCGGATAGATCGTGGTGAAGTCGTCCGCCGCCCAGCCGAGCGCCATGGCGCGCTGCAGCAGGTCGGCGGTGAGATGCGTGTAGGGCGCGGTCTCGCCGCGCTGGTCCGCGAAGGCGGCGGCCATCGCCAGATCCTTGGCGAGGTTCGACACCGTCGAGCGTCCGTCGAAGCGGCCCGACAGGATGTGGTTCGGAAACCGCACCTCGCTGATGAAGCTGCGGGCGTTGCCGGCGTTGAACACGTCGACGACGGCGGCGAGGTCGAGCCCGGAGGCCTCGGCGAGCCGGCCCGCCTCGCTCATCACCAGGAAATTGGTGTGGACCACCATGTTGTGGATCAGCTTGAGCGTGTGCCCGGCGCCGGACGGCCCGACCAGCGCGGCCTTCCTGGTGAACGCCGCCAGCACCGGCCGCACCCGCTCCAGCACCGCGGCGTCGCCGCCGATCATCAAGGTGAGCGTTCCGGCATCGGCGCCCGCCGCGCCGCCCGTCATGCCGCAGTCGAGATAGGCGCGCCCGGCCGCCGCGGCGCGCTGCGCCAGCTCCCGGGTGCGAGCCGGATCCGACGTGGTGAGATCGAGAATCACCTGCCCGGGACGCGCCACCGAGAGGATCCCGTCGGGCCCGTCCAGATTGGCCGCGATCTCCTTCGAGGTCGGCACCACGAAGACGATCACGTCGCAGGCGGCCGCCATCTCGCGGCCGGCGGCGAACAGGACGTCGCGGCAGAACGGCAGGTCGCGCGCCGCCGGCGCCGGATCGAAGGCGGCCTTCAGCACTCCCGCGCGAAACAGATTGCTGGCGATGCCGCGGCCCATCTGACCGAGGCCGATCACGCCGACACTCGACTCCATCTCTCCCCCCTGACGCCGACGACCCGGGGATCGCGGCGTCGACTTGTTATAACACGTGAGCCGCCTCCACAACGGCGATGCGCCACGCGCCGCGTTCGCGGCTGCGAAGCCGCGCCGCAGCGCAGCATTCCGTCGGCCGGCCTGCGCATCGCTCACCGCGCTTTCACGGACAATTGCGGACGCGCCTCCTTGTCGCATCCAAACGTGCTTGCGACTGTACGGCCCCCGCCGGCAGGCCCCGCAAGCAACGACAGCTTCTGATCACGATCGAAGCGTCCCAGGGAGAAGGCCCGATGTCGATCGCCTTTCGCGTGAACGGACGAGACGTCAGCGTGGAGTCCGAGCCCGACGCCCGGCTGCTCTGGGTGTTGCGCGAGCAGCTCCAGCTCACCGGCACGCGATACGGCTGCGGCACCGGCCTGTGCGGCGCCTGCATGGTGCATGTCGACGGCGACCGCGCCTTCTCGTGCCAGACCTCCCTGCACGAGGTCGCCGGCCGGTCGGTGACGACGATCGAGGGGCTCTCTCCCGACTCGAGCCATCCGGTCCAGAAGGCGTGGCTCGCCGAGAGCGTGCCGCAATGCGGCTACTGCCAGTCCGGCCAGATCATGAGCGCGGCCGATCTGCTGGCCAAGACGCCCAATCCGACGCGGGACCAGATCGTCGAGCACATGAGCACCAATCTGTGCCGGTGCGGCACCTATCCGCGCATCGTGCGGGCGATCGAGCGCGCGGCGAAGGAGGCCTGAGATGACGATCTTCGCACTGGGTTCCGGCGCTGCCGCCGACTCCGCTCCCGACGCCTCCGGCCTCGACCGCCGCATGTTCATGCGCGGCGCCGGCGGTCTCACCTTCGCGGTCGCCATCGGCCTGCCGGCCCTCGCCGCGGAGGCGCGACGCGTCGATCTCGGGCCGTGGGTGACGCTTTCGACCGACGGCACCATCACGATCCGCGGCCCCGCCACAGAGATGGGCCAGGGCTCGCGAACCTCGCTGCCGCTGATCTTCGCCGAGGAGATGGACGCCGACTGGAGCAAGGTGCGGATCGTCCGTGCCGCGCCGATCGACGCCGTGTACGGCAATCCGGGCTTCGGCGGCGTCATGTACACGGCCGGCAGCAGCGCCGTCACCGGCTACTACAAGGCGCTGCGCCAGTTCGGCGCACAGGTGCGGCTGGTGCTGCTCGACAATGTCGCGCGACGTTGGAACGTGCCGGCAAGCGAGCTGACCACCGAGGCCAGCACCGTGGTCCATGCCGCCTCCGGCCGCCGCATCGGCTACGGCGAGATCGCCGCCTTCGCCGAGATGCCGGCCAAGGCGCCGGAGGTGCGCGACGCCGACCTGAAGGATCCGAAGACGTTCCGCCTCATCGGCAAGGACGTGATGCGGGTCGAGCTTCCCACCAAGGTCAACGGCACGGCCGACTACGCCATCAATGTCGCGTTCCCCGGATTGCTCCACGGCGCCGTGCTGCGCACCCCTGTGCCGGGCGACGGCCCGGCGGCGATCGACGACTCGGCCGCAAAAGCGGTGCGCGGCTTCATCCGCACCGTGCCGCTGCCCTACGGGGTCGGCGTGCTGGCCGACAGCACGGTCGCGGCGCTGGCCGCCAAGGACGCCCTCAAGGTGACGTGGACCCGCAAGGCCAAGGGCTGGGGCTTCGACAGCGAGAAGGGCCTGGAGGAGTTCGCCGCGGCGGCGCGCGATCCGGCGCGGCCCTCCAAGCCGTGGGAGACGGCCGGGGGCGGCGCCGCGGCGCTCGCCGCCTGCGCCTCCGTGCACGAGGCCGAGTATCGTTGCGACTTCGCCTATCACGCCCAGATGGAGCCGCTCAACGCGGTCGCCTCGGTGGCGGCCGACGGCAGCGCCTGCGAACTGTGGGTCGGCACCCAGTCGCAGACCATGGCGGTCACGGCGGCGGCGACGACGCTCGGGATCGGCCCCGACAAGGTGACGTTCCACGAGCATCTGCTGGGCGGCGGCTTCGGCCGCCGCGGGCCGCGCGACATGGAGTTCGTGGTCGACGCCGTGCTGCTGTCGCAAGCGGTGAAGCAGCCCGTGAAGATGGTGTGGTCGCGCGAGGACGACATCCGCAACGGCCGCTTCCATCCGCTCACCGCGCATCACATGAAGGCCGGCTTCGACGCCGCCGGGCAGCTCGTCGCCTGGCATCATCGCAAGGCCGCCGACGTCGTCACCGAGTTCCAGGATCCGGTGCGCTACCAGAAGGCCGGGCAGAAGGACTTCATCGGCATGCTCGGCGCCGAGCTGAAGACCTACGGCATTCCCAACCGCCAGGTCGACCAGATCACCATGGACAGCGGCATGCGCACCCAGGCGCTCCGCGGGATCGGGTTCGGGCCGAACAAATGGGCCGTCGAGGTCTTCATCGACGAGCTCGCGATTCTGCGCGGGGCCGATCCGCTGGCGTTCCGGCTCGACCTGCTGAAGGGATCGCCGCGCGCCCATGCGGTGGTCGACAAAGCGGGCCGGATGGCCGACTGGAGCCGCAAGCGGGAGGGCCGCGGGCTCGGCGTCGCCTATATCGATTACTCCGGCACTCAGATCGCCGGCGTGGTCGAGGTCTCGGTCGACCGCGCGTCGGGACAGATCAAGCTGCACGACGTGTGGATCGCGCTCGATTGCGGCGTGACGGTGCAGCCGGACAACATCGTCGCCCAGACCGAGGGCTGCGTGGTCTACGGGATCGGCCTCGCGCTGAGCGAGCGGATCACCATGGTGGACGGCGAGGTGCAGCAGTCGAACTTCTACGACTACCTGATCCCGCGCATGCGGGACGTGCCGGCCATCCATGTCGAGCTGATCGCCACGCCCAACCATCCGACCGGCGTCGGCCAGATGGCGACGCCGGTGATCGCCCCGGCGATCTCCAACGCGGTGGCGGCGCTCACCGGCAAGCGGCTGCGCCACATGCCGATGACCCCGGACCGCGTGCTGGAGACGATGAAGGCGTGACGCCTTCGTCGGTGAGCGTGCCCCGGACAAGGCGCGTCAGGCCGCAGGCCTGATGCGCCGCCGAGCCGGGGCCCAGGGGCGACATGGAGCCGCCCTCACCGGATCGCACTGGGTCCCGGTTCGCGGCGCGTCGCGCCGCGCCCGGGACACGAGGATTTTCTCGCGGTGGGCCAGCGGTGCCGACGCGCATCCGAGCACCGAGCGCGGACGAGCATAGGCGAAGAACCGCTCGACGTCACGAGCCCGCCGGCGCCATGCCCTTGGCCTCGAGGACCTTGGCGGCGTCGGGGCCCGCCAGCGTCTTCAGGAACGCCTTGGCGGCCTCGGGCTGCTTGGCCGTGGCCGAGACGCCGCCGGCATAGACGGTGTAGTTCTGGATGTCGGCCGGCAGCGCGCCGACCAGCACGGCGTCCTTCACGGCGACGATCTCGCTGATCTGGTGGATCGCTAGGTCGGCCTCGCCCGAGACGACCCGCGTGGCGACCAGCCCGCCCGGCACCAGCACGGCCTTGGCCTTGATGGCGTCGGCGATGCCCCAGCGCTCGAACAATCGCATCAGATAGATGCCGCTGGAGCCGCCGGCCGCCGGATCGATCATGGCGACCGTCTTGGCGTCGAGCAGCGCCTGCTTGAACGCATCCGACGTCGAGATGTCGGGCTTCGGGGCGCCCTGCTTCACGGCGACGCCGATGCCGACCTTGGCGAGCGGAACGGCCGGATCGCCGGTGACGCGCCCCTTCTCGGCCAGGCCTTTGAGGCCACCGGGCGTCAGCACCAGCACATCGAACGCCTCGCCGCTCTCGACGCGCTTCACCAGGGCGCCGGCCGTGTCGTTGACCACCTCGACCTTGTGGCCGGTCGCCTTCTCGAACGGGGCGACCATCTCCACCACGATCGGCTTGTAGGCCCCGCTGGTGAGCACCTTGAGGTCGGCGGCGGCCGCCGGCGCCGCGGCCGCGATCGTCATGCCGAGCAGCGGGGCGAGCAGGCGGGAGAGGCGCGGAGAACGGGACGGCATGAGGGCTCCTGGGGGTCGGGGAGGCTTCGGGCCAGCGGCCCGAGGTCGGCATGGTCGTTCACGCCGCCGGTCGTGTCCAGCCGAAGAACCGGGCACCGCCCGCCGCGGAACCGACCGGCCGGCGCGGGGTTGAGTCACCCGTGAAGATCGCGACTTTCAACGTCAACGGCGTCAACGGCCGGCTGCCCGTGCTGCTGCGCTGGCTGGCCGAGGCGGCTCCCGACATCGTCTGCCTGCAGGAGCTCAAAAGTCCCGACGACAAGTTTCCGGGCGCGGCGATCTCGGCGGCCGGCTACGGCGCCGTCTTCCACGGGCAGAAGAGCTGGAACGGCGTCGCCATCCTGGCGCGCGGGGCCGAGCCGGTGGAGACGCGGCGCGGCCTCCCCGGTGACCCGGCCGGCGCGGCGAGCCGCTACATCGAGGCCGCCGTCGATGGCGTGCTGGTCGGCTGCCTCTATGCGCCGAACGGCAACCCGGCGCCGGGGCCGAAATTCACCGACAAGCTCGCCTGGTACGAGCGGCTGACCGCGCATGCCGCGACGCTGCTCGCCAGCGGGGCGCCCGTGGTGCTGGCCGGCGACTACAACGTGATGCCGACCGAGCGCGACGTCTACAAGCCGGAGCGCTGGGTCGACGACGCGCTGTTCCGCCCGGAGGTCCGCGCCGCCTTCCACCGGCTGGTCGCCCAGGGCTGGACCGACGCGCTGCGCCATCTGCATCCGAACGAGCGCATCTACACGTTCTGGGATTACTTCCGGAACGCCTTCGGCCGCGACGCCGGATTGCGCATCGACCATCTGCTCCTGTCGCCGTCGCTCGCCGGACGGCTGAAGACCGCCTCGGTCGACCGCTGGGTGCGCGGCGTCGAGAAGGCTAGCGACCATGCGCCGACCTGGATCGAGTTGACCCGCGCGGGCTCGCGTGACACAGGGCGGACACGGCCGCCCGCGGCGGCGGCCCGACGGAGAGCGAAGCCATCATGACGGCCCGGCGGGCGGGCAGCGCCGATCTTCCGCTCCATGGCGGCCATGTGCCGCCGTGGCTGGCGAGCCGCATGGCGCGGCTCGGCGCCGTGGTGACCGAGGCGATCGTCCACCACTACGGCCGCGACGAGTTTCTGAGGCGCCTGGCGCATCCGTTCTGGTTCCAGTCGTTCGGCGCCGTGATGGGGATGGACTGGCATTCCTCCGGCATCACCACCAGCGTGATCGGCGCCCTGAAGCGCGGCCTCGGCCCACGCGCCAAAGAGCTCGGCCTGCATGTCTGCGGCGGCCGCGGCCGGCACTCCCGCAAGACCCCGGGCGAGCTGCTGGCGATCGGCGAGCGCACCGGCATCGACGGCGCGGCGCTGGCGAATGCCAGCCGGCTGGTCGCCAAGGTCGACAGCGCCGCCGTGCAGGACGGGTTCGACCTCTATCTGCACGCCTTCGTCGTCACCGACGACGGCCGCTGGGCCGTCGTGCAGCAGGGCATGGACGGCGAGCGCCGGCAGGCGCGCCGCTATCATTGGCTGTCGGAGGGACTGGAGAGCTTCGTCGACGCCCCGCACACGGCGATCGACGGCAGGCCGCAGGGCGCCATCGTGAACCTCGCCGACCGCCGCGCCGCCGCGTCGCGCCGGGCCCAGCTCGATCTCCTCTCCGGGCTCGGGCCGGACGGCATCGCCCGCGAGCTCGCCCGCATCGATCCGCCCGCGCCCGTGCCGGACCCCGACGACCAGATGCTGCTGCCGCATCTGATCATGCCGGCCCGCCACGACGTGCGGGCCGAGGACATCGT
>NZ_NPEX01000266.1 GCF_003258865.1 Rhodoplanes roseus
GGGGGCCGAGGTCGGCCATCAGCGCCGCAAACCCTCACCCCGGTCGTCCGCTTCGCGGACGCCCGACCCTCTCCCCGGGGGAGAGGGCCAAACGGGCTCCCTCGTAACATGCGCGCCAACTCGCTCGCGCTGCGCCTCTTTCTCTCGGCCACCGCGTGGACCGTGATCATCCTGCTGGCCACCGGCATCAGCCTCTCGTCGCTGTACCGTCAGGCGGTGGAGCGCTCCTTCGACCGCCGGCTCGGCGTCTATCTGCGGACGCTGGTCGCCGAGGTCGCGGCGCCCGAGGAGGGCACCGAGCGCGGGCCGCTGTCGCTCGGCGAGCCGCTGTTCGAGCTGCCGCTGTCGGGCTGGTACTGGCAGATCACTCGCCTCGGCGCGCAGAAGCCGGAGACGCGCTCGTCGCGCTCGCTGTGGGACTCGACGCTGCCGCATCTCGCCGACCAGGGCCTGGTGCCCGGCACCGACGGCAGCCGCCGTTCCTATGTGGACGGCCCCGAGGACCAGCGCCTGCGGCTGGTCGAACGCACCGTCGACCTCGGTGACGAAGGGCGCTTCCTGGTCGCGGTCGCCGGCGATCCCCAGGAGATCGACGAGGAGACGCGCTCCTTCGACAATGCGCTCGCCATCACGTTCGTGATGCTGGCGGCGGTGCTGATCCTGATCACGATGTTCCAGGTGCGGTTCGGCCTGGCGCCGCTCAAGCGCATCTCGGAGAGCTTGGCGGCGATCCGGGCCGGGCGCAGCGAGCGCCTGGAAGGCGACTTCCCGGACGAGATCGCGCCGCTCGCCCGCGAGACCAATGCGCTGATCGAGGCCAATCGCGAGATCGTCGAGCGGGCCCGCACCCATGTCGGCAATCTGGCCCATGCCTTGAAGACGCCGCTGTCCGTGGTGGTGAACGAAGCCGCGACGCGCGGCGACGACGATCCGCTCGCCCGCAAGGTCCGCGAGCAGGCCGCCATCATGCGCGACCAGGTGACCCGGCATCTGGAGCGCGCGCGCCTCGCCGCCCGCCTCACCGTGGTCGGCAACGTCACCGAGGTGAGGCCGGTGGTGACGGCGCTCGCCCGCACCATGCAGAAGCTGCATCACGACCGCGGCCTGGTCATCGACGCCGAGGTGCCGGAGACGCTGCGCTTCGTCGGCGAGCGGCAGGACCTCGAGGAGATGGTCGGCAACCTGGTCGACAACGCCTGCAAGTGGGCGGAGGGGCGCGTCTCCATCGAGGTGGGGGCCGCGCCTCCGCCGGACCGGCGGGCGACCGCGGGGCTGCGTATCGTCGTCGACGACGACGGGCCGGGCCTCTCCGCGGCCGAGCGCGAGCAGGTCGCGCGACGCGGCAAGCGGCTCGACGAGACCAAGCCCGGCTCCGGCCTCGGCCTGTCGATCGTGACGGAGCTTGCCGGCCTCTACGGCGGCAAGCTGACGCTGGCGGCGGCGCCGATCGGTGGCCTGCGGGCCGAGCTGGTGCTGCCGGCCGGCTGATGCCGGACGCGGTGCGGCCTCTGGACGTGACCCGGACGGGACGCTAACGCTATGAGCGACGCGATGACGGCCTGCGACGCGATGATCGGAGCCCTGTCGAAAGCCGTACCGGTGGGGCGCCCGTCCGCGCACCGGGCCATCGCGCATCGGACCTCCGCAAAGGATCGTTCATGTCGGTGACTGCCACGTCTCCGCGCCCGGAGCCCGACTCCGGACAGGGGGTGCTCAATCTCGGCGTCCGGCTGCGCCATGCGCGGCTGGCGCGCGGGGCCCGGCTGAAGGACGTGGCGGAGGCCGCGGGCTGCTCGGAGAGCCTCGTCTCCAAGATCGAGAACAACAAGCTGCAGCCCTCGCTGGACGTGCTGCGGCGGCTGTGCGAGGCGCTGCATCTGACACTGGGCGAGCTGTTCGCCACGCCGTCGGCCGACGAGAACGTGGTCCAGCGCAGCGGCAATCGCGTCGTCGTCGATCTCGATCCGGTGCGTCGCGGTGAGGGCATCCGGCTGGAGCGGCTGGTGCCGTACTCGGCCGGCCATCTCCTCCAGGGCAACATCCACGTCGTCGCGGTCGGCGGCGGCAGCGAAGGCCTGCTCACCCACGAGGGCGAGGAGGTCGGCTACGTGATCGCCGGCACCATCGAGCTGCAGCTCGGCGACAAGACCTACCGGATCGAGGCGGGCGATTCCTTCTGCTACCGCTCCGAGACGCCGCACGGCTATCGCAACATCGGCGACTGCGAGGCGCGCGTGATCTTCATCAACACCCCGCCGACGTTCTAGCCCGTCCTTCGACCGGGGAATCACTCCGTCACCCCGAGGTGCTCGGGCGAAGCCCGAGCCTCGAAGGGCGACGGCCGGTGCGGTGGCCGCCATCCTTCGAGGCCCGGCTTCGCCGGGCGCCGCAGGATGACGGGGCGAGGCCGAGGCGGTCGGAAGGCGATCCCAAGCTCGGTTCCACTTCCACTCCCTCTCTCCTTCCGCCTCCCTCCATACCTTGCCTGCAAAGCTGCCGAACCCGGCGGCAGCGCGCCCAATAAATCAACAGCTTTTCCTGTTGCTCAAGTCTCTTGAATGGCCGTAGGCTGTCCGTAGTTGTCCCGATCAGCCCACTCCAAAGAGCGAGAGACCGGAATGGCGGAAGCGCTTCTCATCGACGAGGTGATGGATCGCAAGGAGGCCCATTATCAGCCGTTCGGCTGGCATCATTGGCCCGACCATCCGTGGATGAGCTACCAGTTCCGCCGCGCGCTCGGCGAGACGCAGGAGGGCGGCGGCTCCGTCTCGGAGTGCTTCCTGGCCGCCAGCCGGATGATCCCGGGCGACAAGGAGAGCTGGTACAAAGAGTGGAAGCGCATCGCCGACTTCAATCAGCAGCGCGGCGACGACGAGCATGCGGCCGGCCATGTGCGCACGGCGATGAACTGCTGGCTGCGCGCCGCCGATTACTATCGTGAGGTCGAGTTCTGGCTGCTGCCCGACGATCCGCGCCGGCTCGCCGCCTTCACCGACATGGAGACCTGCAGCCGGAAGTTCATCGAGAACCTCAACCCGCCCGGCGAGGTGCTGCAGATCCCTTACGAGAACGGCAAGACGCTGTTCGCCTATTTCGTCCGCGCCCCGTTCGACACCGGCAAGCAGCCGGTGCTGATCTGCATGGGCGGGCTCGACTCGATCAAGGACGAGATGTGGTTCATGCAGGCGCACGGCGCATTGCAGCGCGGCATCTCGGTGCTGATGATCGACGGGCCGGGGCAGGGCGGCACGCTGCGCCGGCACAAGATCACGACCCGCTTCGACACCGAGGTCCCGATCGGCAAGTGCATCGATTATCTGGAGACGCGCGACGACGTCGACACCAGCCGCATCGCGGTGTGCGGCTCATCGCTCGGCGGCTATTACGCGGCGCGGGCCGGCTGCTTCGAGCCGCGTCTCGCCGCCGCCATCTCGCACGGCGCGATCTGGTCGATCCCGGATCTGTGGGCCAGGGCGGACGAGAACCACGGCCTCGCCGACCACATCAAATGGGTCTTCGGGGCCGCCACCGTGAAGGAGGCGCTGGAGAAGGCGAAGCCGTTCACGCTCGACGGTGCGCTCGATCACATGAAGTGCCCGTACCTCATCGTGCACGGCGGCTTCGACGTGCTCGGCGTCGAGCAGGCGCAGCGCGTCCACGACTACGCCAAGTCGAAGGGCGTCGACGTGACGCTGCGCTACGTCGACGCCGACGAGACCGGCGCCGAGCACTGCCAGCACGACAACCCGACCATCGGCCAGGAGCTGATGGCGGACTGGCTCGCCGACCGGTTCGGCATCGACCAGGTCGCGCTCCGCGCGAAAATGACCAACCCGCTCATCTGATCACGATCCGTCCCAACCCGAGCCCCAGGGGAGAACGGCCATGGCGAGCGTTGCAGGATACGAGCAGTCCTACTACTCGATGACGTGGTTCGGGCCGAAAGGCTATCCGGACGACGGCAATGCCGGGCGCTGCTATTTCACCGGCCTGCTCGGCATGGTCCGCCATCACGGCGAGCCCGACGTGCTGTTCGCCGACGGCACCTCGGGCGACGGCTTCTCGTTCCGCTGGTCGCCGGTGTGGGGCGCCCCCGCCTTCAACGGCGGCGCCGGCCCGTTCCACGAGATCTGGGAGTACACGCCGAAGGCGCTCGGCTTCCAGGGCCACTGGGAGCAGGACGACGAGGACGGCTTCGACGGCGCCTGGGCGCGCCTCACCGGGCTGATCGACCGCGGCGTCCCGGTGCAGGTCGGCCTGCATTACAGCCTGATGCTGCCACACGGCGCCAAGGCCTCCCCGCGGCTCGCCTATCAGCACAGGACCATGGGCCCGACCGGCTTCGGCCATCACGTGGTCGTCGCCGGCTACGATTCCACCCGCGGCACCGTGACGATCTTCGAGCCGAACGACATCGCCGAGAACTGCCGCTACGAGGCGCCCGTCGAGGTGTTTCGCCGGGCCTGGGAGGAGGCAGCGCTGCGCGGCCGCGAGCGCTACCAGGCCTGGGCGCATCATCATCCCTGGGGCGGCGCGTGGAGCCTGCACGACGGCTACGGTCCGTATCTGATGGTCTGGATCGAGCCCGGCCGCGATCCGGCCTGGGACATCGCCGCCTCGATCCGCCACTCGTTCCGGCGCAACCTCAAGATCCTGTCGGGCGAGTACCCGAAGCCCTACGCGCTGTTCGGCAACCAGTGGCAGATCCCGCATTTCGAGACCGGCGCGTACGGCATGGCGGCCTGCGCCGAGGCGATCCGCAGCGGACGGCTCGGCGACACGGTGGCGCCCGACGGCACCACGCGCCCGCTGTTCGTGCGTGGCAACATCCCGAACCACGGCGTGCTCGGTCGCGCCGGCGCGGCCGGCTATCTGCGCCGCGTCGCAGCGGAGCTCGCGCAGCGCGACCTGAAGTCGGACGATGTCGCCGCCGCCGGGCGAAAGATGCAGGAGTCCTCGGAGCTGTTCCGGACGCTGCGCTACGAGGCCGAGATCAAGGCGGCCGGCGAGATCCTCGCCCGCATCGCCGAGACCGAGATCGCCGCGCTGTCCCACATGGAGGCCGCCATGGCCGAGGTGAAGGAGATCACCCGCGCGCCGGTCGCGGCCCGCGTGGCCGCCGAGTAGCGAAGCCGCCATCACCGCCTTGCCGACCACACGAGGGACACGCATGACGACGAGACGGACGACCATCGGCGCGCTCACGGCGCTCGGCCTGCTGACGGGCGCGGCGCAGGCGCAGGACACCTACACGGTCCGGGTGGTCGCCGGCACGGCCGGCTACGACCACATCCAGCCCTTCATGGCCGAGTACAAGAAGATCTGGGACAAGTACGGCATCAAGGTCGACTTCAAGGGCGGCAACTACGTCCGCTCGAATCAGATGATGTCGATCGGCGACTTCGACGTCGGCTACAACCAGATCGCCTCGACGATCCGCTACAACTCGGCCGGCGTCGACAACGTCATCACGGCCGCCTCCTCGGCCAACTGCGCGTCCATCGTCGCCGCTCCCAACGTGACGTCGTGGGCCGATCTCAAGGGCAAGCGGATCGGCATCGTCACCAAGTTCGACGTGCAGTACCTGACGCTCCTGCATCACATCCTGCCGCGCTTCGGCCTGTCCGAGAAGGACGTGCAGCTCGCCGCCGTGCCGGTGCCCGAGGTCGCGGCCGCGCTGGTCACGGGCGATATCGCCGCCGCCTTCCCGTTCGAGCCCTACGGCGCCAACGCCGTCAAGCGCGGCACCAAGCTCCTGCTGCCGGCGGCCGATCTGGTCGACAAGTCGAAGCTGCCCTCCGACATGCTGCGCAACAGCATGGTGATGACGCGGAAGTTCATCAAGGAGCATCCCGAGCTCGCCAAGCGGATGGTGTGGGCGCATCTCGACGCCGTGCATCTGATGCGCACCGATCCGAGCGTCGCGATGGACACGCTCAAGCACTACGTGCCCAATCTCGACGCCGGCCTGCTGCAGGAGGCCTACGGCAATTGCGGCTGGAGCTACAACGAGGTGCCCCGCGCCTGGGTGGAGGCGCTGATCGGCTGGATGACCGAGGACAAGCTGCTGCAGAAGACGGTCGGCTACGACGACGTCGTCGACGACGGCTTCGCCAAGTCCTATCCGGGCTATCCGGCCTACGAGAAGCTGAAATAGGGCGTCCCGGATGGTCGTCATCGAGGCTCTCGACAAGTCCTACGGATCGAGCGACAGCGCGCTCCTGGCGTTGAGCGACATCGACCTCACGATCGAGGAGGGTCAGTTCGTCAGCCTGCTCGGTCCGTCCGGCTGCGGGAAGTCGACGCTCCTCAAGATCATCGCCGGGCTGATCCCGGCGAGCGCCGGGCGCATCACCATCGACGGCAAGGTGGTGGACGGCCCGGGGCCGGAGCGCGCCGTGGTGTTCCAGGACTACGCGCTGTTCCCGTGGATGACCGTGCAGGACAATGTCGAGTTCGGCCTCGAGGCACGTGCCGTGCCGGCCGAGGAGCGCCGGGCCGCGTCGGCCGAGCTGCTGCGCGTCGTCGGCCTCAGCGACTTCGCCCAGAAGTTCCCGCACCAGCTCTCGGGCGGCATGAAGCAGCGCGTCTCGATCGCCCGGGCGCTGGCCGTGAAGCCGTCGCTCCTCCTGATGGACGAGCCGTTCGGGGCGCTCGACGCGCAGACCCGCCAGGGCCTGCAGGACGAGCTGCTGCGCATCTGGCGCGTCTACAAGAAGACCGTGGTGTTCGTGACCCACTCGATCGAGGAGGCGATCTACCTCTCCGACCGTATCGTCGTGATGACGGCGCGGCCCGGCCGCATCAAGGCGGTGATCGACGTCGACGAAGAGCGTCCGCGCGACCCGACCTCGGCCGGGATGAGCGCGCTGCATCGCGAGGTGCGGGCCGTGCTGAGCGAGGAGATCACCAGGGCCGCGGCCCTGGAGCACGACATGATGGTGGCGAGGTGAGCGAGCCGATGGCCGATATCGCGCATTCGAGGGTCGACGCCGCCACGACCCGGGCGGCACCGCGCCGGCGGAGCTGGATCAGCAGGATCCGGATCACGTCGGACACGCTGCTCGGCTGGGCGACGATCGCCGGCTTCGTGCTGGTGTGGGAGATCGTCTATCGGCTCGGCCTGATGCCGCCCTGGGCGTTTCCGTCGCCCTGGCAGGTGGTGCTGGCGTTCCGCGACCTGATCGCCAACGGCGTGCTGCTGCAGAACACGCTGGCCAGCATCGGCCGCCAGTTCACCGGCGTGATCCTGGCCGCCATCGTCGGCATTCCGGTCGGGCTGGCGCTCGGCGCCAATGCGCGCGTGCGGGCCGCCTTCCTGCCGCTGTGCCGGCTGATCTATCCGATCCCGGGCATCGCCTGGATCCCGCTCGCCATCCTGTGGTTCGGCATCGGCTTCACCTCGACCGTGTTCGTGATCTTCTTCTCCGGCATCTGGTCGATCATCTTCAACACCATGACGGGCGTGCAGACGTTGTCGGGCCTCTACACCGATGTCGCCAAGGTCTACATGGCGCCGCGGGGCCTGTATGTGCGCCGGATCCTGATCCCGGGCTCGCTGCCCTACATCATCACCGGCATGCGGCTCACCTACGGGGTCGGTTGGCGCGTCATCGTCGGCGCCGAAATGATCTCGTCGATCACCGGCCTCGGCTTCCTGATCGACGACGCCCGCTGGCAGCTCCGCCCCGACATCATGGTGTGCGGCATGATCACCATCGCGATGATCGGCTGGGTGTCGGAGAACTGGTTCTTCGACTTCGTCGAGCGCCGCACCATCGAGCGCTGGGGCATGAAGTCGGTGTAGCACCGGTCACCATCGTTCGATCCGTCACCCTGAGGTGCTCGCCCGGAGGGCGAGCCTCGAAGGGCGACGGCATCGATCTCGGGTTTGCCCGAGATCGACACCA
>NZ_NPEX01000267.1 GCF_003258865.1 Rhodoplanes roseus
GCCCGTGACGACGCCGCGCCCGACCGCGACCGCCGCCGTCGTCCCGGTGAAGCCCGGCATGCGCTTCGACGATCCCTGGCTGCGCGCCGTGATGCTGGCGCCGAGCCTGCACACCTCGATGACGGTCTCGTCCTACGGCGACCCGGACTATGCGGAGCTGCGCAGCCTGATGGGCAAGCCGATCGGCTCGGTGGTGATGGCCTTCGCCCACGAGCCTTATCCGGGGCTCGCCAGCGACCGCTTCAGCGGCGGCGCCGTGGTGTTCCTGGCCACCGTCACGTTCCGCCGCACCGCCTCGCTGCATTGAGGGACGGCGCGGCGCGTTCCGCGAGGATTCTTCGGACCGGATACGAAAACGCCCGGCCTGAGCCGGGCGTTTTCGTATCCGACGCGACCCGCCGGGGCGGGCGCCGCTTCCGTCGTCACATCATGCCGAGGGCGGCCTTGTAGGTCTCCAGGATCGCCTCGTGCTCGGCGCGCTCGTCCTTGTCCTGCTTGCGCAGGCGGATCACGGCGCGCAGCGCCTTGGTGTCGTAGCCGTTGCCCTTGGCCTCGGCGAACACGTCCTTGATGTCGTCGGCGATCGCCTTCTTTTCCTCTTCCAGCTTCTCGATGCGCTCGACGAAGGCCTTCAGCTGGTCCTGCGCGAACCGCGTCGCGCGATTCTTCTCGGCACGGTCGTCGGCGGCGGCTGCGGTGGCGGGCATGGGTGGTCCTCGGCGGAAACGAAGGGGTTGGCCTGCATACGGGCCAATTCTGCACGGGCGTCAAGGCGAGGGCAGGGCGCCGCCGGCGCGATCCACATGATCCACACGCTGCGACGAAAATATTCGCGGCGTGACCCGAAAACCCGCGCCGGCCTGCGGTTTCCGGCTCCGGTCAGCCGTGGACCCGGGATTTGGCGAAGGCGTCCTTCTGGTCGGTCGTCGCCTCGCGCTGGTGCTTCGCCTTCCACTCCTCGTAGGGCATGCCGTAGACGACCTCGCGGCTGGCCTCCTTGGACAGCGGCACGCCCTGCTGGTCGGCCGCGTCCTTGAGCCAGTTGGACAGGCAGTTGCGGCAGAAGCCGGCGAGATTCATCAGGTCGATGTTCTGCACGTCGGTGCGGCCACGCAGATGCTCCACCAGGCGCCGGAACACCGCCGCCTCGAGCTCGGTGCGGGTCTGCGGGTCGATCGCGTCGATGGGATTGGCGTCGATGGTCTTGCCGTCGGTCGGGGCGCTGCTCATCGGGGGTCCTCCGGGTCGTCCGGAAGATAGGGCCGCGGCCGCGGGGGCGCCAGTCGTGCACGGCCCGCATGCCGGGCGTGCCGCGCGCGGCCGTACTTCTCCTGGATGAAATCCGCGCGCCACCCTCTATAACGCCAACGGTGCCAAGGCGCTGCCAGACCCGCGACATCCGAGGTTGCAATGAGCTCGACCCGCGATCTTCTGACGAAGCTGTACGAGGCGGCCGTAGCGGCCGCGCATCCGTCGACCTGCCTGCCGCCCGAGCTGCCCGCACCTCCCGAGACGGGCCGCATCGTCGTGCTGGCGGCCGGCAAGGCGGCGGGGGCGACCGTCGAGGCCGTGGAGGCGCACTATCTCGACAAGCTGCGGCTGCCGAAGTCGCGTCTGACCGGGATCGCGGTGACGCGCCACGGTCACGGCCGTCCGGGCCGGGTCATCGAGGTGGTCGAGGCCGGGCACCCGGTGCCCGACGCGGCCGGTCTCGCCGGCGCCGAGAAGACGCTGGCGCTCGCCGACGCGGCCGGCGCCGACGATCTCGTCCTGGTGCTGGTCTCGGGCGGCGCCTCGGCCAACTGGATCGCGCCGGCGGAGGGCATCTCGCTCGCCGCCAAGCAGGCGGTGACGCGCCAGCTGCTGCGCTGCGGCGCCAATATCGGCGAGATCAACACGGTGCGGAAGCACCTGTCGCGCCTCAAGGGCGGCCGGCTCGCGGCGCGCGCCCATCCGGCCCGCATCGTCACGCTCGCCATCTCGGACGTGCCCGGCGACGATCCGAGCGTGATCGGATCCGGCCCGACCGTGCCGGATCCCTCGACCCTCGCCGACGCGCGCGCCATCGTGGCGCGCTACGGGCTCGACATCCCGGACGAGATCAAGGCGGCGCTGGACAATCCCGCCAACGAGACGCCGAAGCCGGGCGATCCGGCCTTCGCGGATCTCGACTACCGCATCGTCGCCCGGCCGCAGGACGCCTTCGAGCAGGTCGAGGCCAAGGTCCGGGCCCAGGGGCTGGATTGCCTGCTGCTCGGCGACCGGCTGGAGGGCGAGGCCCGCACCGTCGCGGCCCAGCACGCCGCCATCGCCAAGGAGTTCGCCGCCCAGAACCGCCGCGCCGTGATCCTGTCGGGCGGTGAATTGACCGTCACGTTGCGTGGAAAGGGCCGCGGCGGGCCGAACCAGGAATACGTGCTGGCGCTCGCCGCCGCGCTCGACGGCATGCCCGGAATCGCCGCGCTGGCGGCCGACACGGACGGAATCGACGGTGGCGGCGGCAAGGCCGACGACCCGGCCGGCGCCTTCGTGGACGACACCACGCTGGCCCGGGCCAGGGCGCTCGGCCTCGATCCCGCCGCGTTTCTTGCCGACAACGACTCGACCGGCTTCTTCGAGCGGCTCGGCGATCTGTTGCGCCCCGGGCCGACCTGCACCAACATCAACGATTTCCGGGCCATTCTGGTCGACCGGTGATCGGCCCGGCGGGGGCGACGCTGATCCTGAATGGCGACAGGCACGGACATCGATACCAGCACGTTGCGACATCTGAGGCGGGCGGCCGCGACGGCCGCCGCCGCGGCCGTGCTCGTCCTGTGGGGCAGCCTGCCGGCAGCCGCTGATTTTCGCCTCTGCAACAACACCAGCGGGCGGGTCGGCATCGCGGTCGGCTACAAGGACGGCGACGGCTGGGCGACCGAGGGCTGGTGGAACCTGCCGGCCCGCACCTGCGAGACCCTGCTCCGCGGCACGCTGGTCGCACGATACTATTACATTTACGCCGTAGACTACGACCGCGGGGGAGAGTGGTCGGGTCAGGCTTTCATGTGCACGCGCGACAAGGAATTCACCATCCGGGGCACCGAGGACTGCCTCGCCCGCGGCTACGACCGGACCGGCTTCTTCGAGGTCGACACCGGCGAGCAGCAGGCCTGGACCGTGCAGCTCACCGATTCCAACGAGCAGTCCTCGCAGCGCCCCCCCGGCATGCCGGGGCCTCCGCCGGGAGCGCCGCCCGTGATGGCGGTCCCGCCCGGCTCCGGCCGTCCGTCCACCCCACCGCAATTCCCCGGAAGCCCCTCCCGATGAGACGCAAGCGGCGCGTGAAGATCGTCGCCACCCTCGGCCCGGCGAGCTCCGACCAGGCGGCGATCACCCGCCTGTTCGAGGCCGGCGCCGACGTGTTCCGCATCAACATGAGCCACACCACGCCGGAGCGCATGCGCGAGATGGTGCGCATGATCCGCGACGTCGAGGACGAGCTCGGCCGGCCGGTCGGGATCCTGGCCGACCTGCAGGGGCCGAAGCTGCGCATCGGCGCCTTCGCGGGCGACGGCGTGACGCTCGACCGCGGCGCCACCTTCGTGCTCGACGCGGATCCGACGCCCGGTACGGTCGAGCGGGTGCATGTCCCGCATCCCGAGGTGCTGGCGGCGCTGGAGCCCGGCCACTGCCTGCTGCTCGACGACGGCAAGCTGCGCCTGACCGTGGTCGAGGCGACGGCGGATCGCTGCGTCACCCGGGTCGAGGTCGGCGGCCGGCTCACCGCCCGCAAGGGCCTCAGCCTGCCCGACACCACCATCGCGTTCCCGGCCCTGACCGAGAAGGACCATCGCGACCTCGAGGCGGCGCTGGATGCCGGCGCCGACTGGATCGCCATGTCGTTCATCCAGCGCGCCGAAGATCTGGCCGCCGCGCGAAAAATCACGCGGGGCCGCGCCGGGCTCCTGGCCAAGATCGAGAAGCCGCAGGCCATCAAGGATCTGGCCGACATCCTCGACGCCGCCGACGCGCTGATGGTGGCGCGCGGCGATCTCGGCGTGGAGATGCCGGTCGAGAAGGTGCCGGGTCTTCAGAAGCAGATCACCCGGGCGGCGCGGCGGGCCGGCAAGCCCGTGGTGGTCGCCACCCAGATGCTCGAATCGATGATCTCCAGCCCGGTGCCGACCCGGGCCGAGGTGTCGGACGTCGCCACCGCGATCTTCGAGGGCGCCGACGCCGTGATGCTGTCGGCCGAATCGGCCTCCGGCCAGTATCCGTTCGAGGCGGTGACGACGATGAACCGGATCGCCGAAGAGGTGGACCGCGATCCGACGTTTCCGACCGCCATCCAGGCGTTCCGGGCGCCGCCCGAGCGCACCGGCGCCGACGCCATCGCGGCGGCGGCCCGCCAGATGGCCGAGACGCTCGACCTCGCCGCCGTGGTGTCGTGGACCTCGTCCGGCGCCACCGCGTTCCGGGTGGCGCGCGAGCGGCCGGCCGTGCCCGTGGTGGCGATCTCGCCGAACCTCTCCACCGGCCGCAAGCTGGCGCTGGTGTGGGGCGTCCACGCCGTCGTCGACGCCGACGCCCGCGATCCCGACGACATGGTCGAGCGGGCGTCGCGCACCGCCTTCGCCCAGGGCTTCGCCCGCTCCGGCGACCGCATCATCATCGTCGCCGGCATGCCGCTCGGCATCCCCGGCGCCACCAACATGATCCGCATCGCCTATGTGGGGCCGAAGGCGGCGGAGTGAACAAGCTGCCGCGTGACGGCCAGTCGCTCGTTGCGCGAACCTCATCCTGAGGCGCCCGGCGCAGCCGGGCCTCGAAGGATGCGGCCACGGTCCGGGCCGTCGCCCTTCGAGGGCCGCGCGGTTCGCGCGGCCACCTCAGGGTGACGGGGACATGGGGTTCGGCGCACCCGCCCCTCAGATCGGGCGGCCTTCGACCTTGTCGGTGAGGGTCTTGACCTTGTCGGCCATGCCCTTGAGGCGCGGATTGACGTCGAGCGCCTGGCGGAAGGCGGCCAGCGCGTTCTTGTCGTCGCCGAGCTCCTGCATGATGGCGCCGAGGCCGGCCAGCGCGCCGAAATGGCGCGGCTCGCGGCGAACCACCTGGCGCAGGTCGGCGAGCGCGCTGGCATAGTCCTTCTCGAGGAAGAACACGGTGGCGCGGCGGTTCCAGCCCTCGACATAGTCGGGCCGGATCTCGACGATGGCGTCGAGCAGCCGGATCGCCAGCCTGCGATCGTCCTTGTCGATGGCCGCCTTGGTGCGGACCATCAGCAGGTTGACGGTGTCGCTGCCGGAGGCGAGCCACACCGCCCAGATGCGGTCCTCGACCGCCTTGGCCGTGGTGTCGTCGGGCGCCACCTTCAGGGCGCCGAACAGCGTGTCGAGATTGCGGGTCGGATCGCCGCGCGGCACCTTCGGCAAGGCGGCGGGTGGCTCGACCCAGTCGGCGTCTTGGGCGGCGGCGGGACCGGCCGGCCAAGCGACCGCCAAGGTGGCGGCCAGTAGCCCGAACGCCAAAAAGCAGCCGGCGGCGCGGGCCGCGGCTGCCGATCTGCCTGCAGGGATACGAAGTCCGGATTCCGATCGTCGACGGCTCATCGGGCCAGTCTAGGTCGGTTCCGGCGTCGCCGACAAGGGCGGGCGCCGATCGCTCCGGTCACGGCCGCGCGAGGCGGCCGCCGGCACGTCAGCCCTGGCGGGCCTTGAAGCGGCGCTGGGTCTTGTTGATGACATAGACCCGGCCCTTGCGACGGACCAGACGGTTGTCCCGGTGGCGCCCGCGCAGCGACTTCAGCGAGTTGCGGATCTTCATGGCACGTCCTCGGCACGCCGTGGGTCGAGCCACGGGTGGATGCGAAAACGATCCCGACCACGGCCGGGTGTTCAGGCCCGGCAAGGCTGGGATCGGATTGAAAAAGAAGCGCACCGGCGGCCCGAGGCCGTGTCGATGCGCGTTGCGGCGGGACCATAGGGAGGACGGCCCGCCCGGTCAAGCCGGGTCGACGGCGGATCCTGCCGCTCACCCGCAGCCCTGCCGGCCGGTCAGACCGGGAGCGGAAACAGCTCCTCGACGACGAGGTCGCGGGCCAGCAGCCCGTCCTGGCGCAGGTGCCGCAGCGTCGCCGCCAGGACGGCGCGGTTGGCCTCGATCCCATAAGCCCAGAAGTCGTCGCCCATCAGGGCCCGGGTGTCCTCGTACGCGGCGACCAGCCAGGGCAGCGACGTCTTCGGGGCCTGGAGCATGGCCAGATCCGCCATCGCCAGGTCCTTGGCCGCCGCGAAGGCGGCGAACACGCTCTTCGGCAGCCAGGGATGCTGCTCCGCCAGGCTGCGGCGGATCCCGACCACATGCATGACCGGGAACAGCCCGGTCGCCGCCCAGTAGGCGCGCTCCTCGCGGGCCCAGTCGGGAAAGAGGCGGCGGACGACGGGGTCGCGGGCCTGGAAGCAGGGCGGCGGCACCAGGCCGATCAGCCCGTCGATGCGGCCCTCGACGAGCTGGCGGTCGAGCGTGTCGCCGGGCGCCGACGCCTCGACCGGCACGGCCGCCGACAGCGCCGGCACCGCGATGCCGTCGCGGCGCGGGCGGTCGAGGTCGCCGACTACCCAGGTGACGTCGGCGCGGGCGACGCCGTAGACGTCCTCCAGCAGCCCGCGAATCACCACGGCGGCGGTGTCGTCGAAGTTGACCAGGCCGATGCGGCGGCCGCGCAGGTCCTGCGGCGCCGCGATGCCGCGGTCGGCCCGCACATAGAGCGAGGCGTGCCGGAAGGCGCGCGACGGAAAGGCCGGGATCGCCACATAGGCGTTCGTCCCGCGCGCCACCGCCTGGGCCTGGCGGCTCAGCGACAGCTCCGAGACGTCGAACTCCGCCCCGGTGAAGGCCCGCACGAACGCCTCCTGGGGCGTCAGCACGGTGCCGTGCACGGCGCATCCTTCGATCGGCACGAGGCCGCGGAGGATCGGCAGGGTGCGGTCGTAGTCCCAGCAGGCGAGCGTGATCGGCACGGGATCCATGGTCGGTCGGCTCGCCTGCGGGGCTGCGGTCAGTCGGCCCGGATGCCGGCGGCCCGGATGATCGGCCACCACTTGTCGATGTCGGCCTGCACCAGGGCGCCGAGCGCCTCCGGGGTCTGCTGGTCGCGCGGCGGGATCGTCTGGCCGAGCTCGGTGAACCGGGTCTTCAGGGCCGGATCGGCCAGCGCCGCCACGGCCGCCGCGTTGAGCTTGTCGACGATCGGCTTGGGCGTCCCCTTCGGCGCGAACATGGCGTTCCAGGTGGCGACGTGGAAGCCCCGCAGGCCGGCCTCGTCGGCGCTCGGGATCTCCGGCACGCCGGGCAGCCGCTCGGGCGCCGACACCGCATAGGCCTTGATCGAGCCGGCCCGGACCAGCGGCACGGCGCTGGTCGGATCCGTGAACACCAGGTCGATCTGGCCGGAGACGAGATCCTGCACGGCCGGCGCGGCGCCCCGATAGGGCACGAGCTGGGCCTGGGTGCCCGTCATGCTCAGGAAGAACGCGGCCGCGACATGGGGCGGGCTGCCGATCCCGGCCGTGCCGATCGCCACCTTGCCGTCCCGGCTCTTGATCCAGGCGATCAGGCTCGCGAGGTCGGTCGCCGGCACCGCCTTGCTGGACAGCACGACCTGCGGGGCGCGGGCCAGGAGCGCGATCGGCTCGAAGCTGGTCCGCAGGTCGTAGGGCAGCGTGTAGATGGCGCCGTTGACGACATGGGCGCTCCAGTTGCCGACTTCGATCGTGTAGCCGTCCGCCGGGGCGCGGGCGACGCGGCCGAGCCCGATGCTGCCGGCGGCGCCGCTGACATTGTCGAGCACGACCGACTGGCCGAGCTCGGCCCGCATGCGCTCCGCCACCATGCGGCCGACCGCGTCGGTCGGGCCG
>NZ_NPEX01000268.1 GCF_003258865.1 Rhodoplanes roseus
GGCGGAGTCCGCCGGGATCGAGCCGGCGGCTCCCGCCGAGACCCCGGCCGACGCCGAGCCGGCCGCCAGCGAGGCCGCCAGCGCCGAGGCCGCCAAGCCTCGCCGCACCGGCTGGTGGGCCCGCAAGCTCCTCGGCGACAAGGGCTGAGCGACGCTCCGCACGCGACGCGTCGCACACGAGCCACGGACGGGCCGCCTTCGGGCGGCCCGTTTCGTTTCAGGCACGGGGACGACGGAGGCCGAGGACGGAGCGGAACCCGCGCCGCCCGGCGGGCTTGACGGGTCGAGACCCGGGAGCCGCCATGACGCCCTATGCCGGATACGCGATCGAGCCGTTCGAACGGGCGCCGGGCCTGTGGCGCGCCTCGGTGCGCCGCGCCGACGCCGGGTCGGCGACCCAGGCCAGCGCGGATCTGGCGACCTTCACCACGTCGGCCGACGCGCCGACGCGCGACGACGCGGTGAGGCTCGCCCAGGCCGCCATCGACGCCGGGCTGGCCTGCTGAGCCGCCGTCCGGCCGCTCAGTCGATCACGTGGTAGAGGCGCTCGTCGTACAGGCTCCCGCTCTTGGGCAGCAGGTTGTCGCGGAACGTCTTGGTCGCCGCCGCGTCCACATGCGCCTCCCACGCCTTGGGGTCGGCCCAGACCTCGACCAGCGTGAAATGGTTGGGCCGGCTCGCCTGGGTCAGCCCGTCGAAGCGGAGATTGCCGGCACTGCCGCGGCTCGCGCCGGCGAGCGCCGTCACCAGGGCTTCGCCCTGCTCCCGTGCGGTCGGGATGAAGTCGACATGGGTGACGGCGTAGATCGCGCCGCTGCCGGCCGGCTTCGCCTCGCCCACGGCGAGCGGGCGATGCGGCCGCTCGTCGAACGGCGCCGTGGCGATGGCGGCGAGCTTCGCCCGCAGCGCGCCGACATCCGCCATCGCCGCATGAGCGGCGCGGGCCGCGTCGTCGGTCCAGCGCTCCAGCAGCATGAAATGGTGCGGATGCGTTGTCCGCTGCAGCGCCGTGACGCCGACGACCCCCGGATGCTTCAGGGCGGTCGCCTTCAGCTCCTTGACCAGGGCGAGACCCTCGGCGGCCTTGCCGGGTGCCACCTCGATGTAGCTGACGACGTAGTCACCGGCCACGGGCGGGGACGGAGGCGCGGGCGGCGCAGCCGCCGGAGTCTGCGCGAGAGCGGGCACGAAGGTGGCTCCGGCCAGAATCAGGCCGAGCAGAAGGGTGCGGCACGACATGCGGTCTCCTTGGAGCGTTCCGGGGCGGGCGTGTCTCGCCGGCCGGAGCGGCCGACGTTTCCTCCGTCCGGCGTCTGGTGCGCCGGTATCGGTCGACGGATCGAGGCTGCCCCGTACGGGCCGGCTGTGCAAGCCGTGTCGGCGTCCGCTGCGCTCAAGCGGGCGTGAACGCCGGCCGGTCGGCCGCGCAGGCCGCCCGCAGGAACGCCACCAGCTCGCCGGCACGAGGGGCGAGCGCGTCGCGCAGGTCGTGATCGCCGTCGACCGCCAGCACGCGGGCCCGCGACGCCGCGGCGGCGAGACGTTCGGCGTCGGCGAACGGCACCGTGTCGTCGCGCCGCCCGTGCACCAGCAGCACCGGACAGCGGACCCGCGCGACGGTCGCGAGCGGCGCGATGACGTCGAACGAGGCGCCGATCACGTGCTCGACATGGCGCAGCACCCACCAGCCGATCGGCCAGTGAGGCACGTGCTTCGCCGCCATCCAGCCCCGCATGATCTCGCGCGGATGCGCGAAGGCCGAAAGGCTCACGACGGCGCGCACGTCGTCGTGCCGCGAGGCGTGCAGGAGCGCCGCGGCGGCCCCGACCGAATGCCCGATCAGGGCGATCCTGCCGGGATCGATGCCCGGCTGCGCGCGCAAGAATGCGAGGCCGGACGAAATATCCTCGGCGAAGCGCGGCATCGAGGCGAAATCCTCGTCGTCGCTGCGGCCGTGGCAGCGCGCATCGAGCAGCAGCACGGCGAAGCCGGCGTCGCGCAGCGGCGCCACCACGGGCAGCATCATGGCGGCGTTGGAGCCCCAGCCGTGCATCACCAGGACGGCCGGATGCGGCGCCGGGACCGCCACGTCCGGCGTCACCAGCCAGGCGAACAGGCGCTTGCCGCGCATCCCGGCGATCTCGACCTCGCGAACGGCATCGGCCGGTAGCCCGAGATCGAGCGGCCCCTGATCGTGCGGCACCCGCGGCGCCCGCAGGGCCCGCAGCATCGCCTGATGCGCCAGCCAGCGCAGGCCGAAAACACCGGCCGCTGCGGTAGCGGCACCGAGCAGCAGAGTGTCGAGCTGCCAGATCATGCGGCTCGATTAGCACGGATCGCCGAACGCGATGATCCCTACCCGATGATCCCCTACCCCATCCCCTTCAGCCAGCGGCCGATGCGGGCGACGGCTTCGACCATGTCGGCCTCCGAGCGGGCGTAGGAGAAGCGCACGAAGTGACGGCCGGCGACCGGGTCGAAATCGAGCCCCGGCGTGACGGCGACCCCGGCCTCCTCCAAGAGGGCCCGGGCGAAGGCGTGGCTGTCGGGGGTGAAGTCGGAGACGTCGGCGTAGAGATAGAAGGCCCCGTCGACCGGGAGGAAGCGGTCGATGCCGCAGGCCGGGAGACCTTTCACCAGGATGTCGCGGTTCCTCGCATAGCCGGCCTTGACGGCCTCCATCTCGGCGCGGCCGTCGAAGGCGGCCTCGGCCGCGACCTGCGACAGCGTCGGCACCGAGATCGCGAGGTTCTGGTGCAGCCGCTCCATCGGCCGGACCAGCTGCTCCGGCGCGACCATCCAGCCGACCCGCCAGCCGGTCATGCAGAAGTACTTGGAGAACGAGTTGATCACCACGGTGCTGCGCGACGCGGCGAGCGCCGTGGTGGCCGGGAAGGCGTAGTCGAGCCCGTGATAGATCTCGTCCGAGACCACGGCGATGCCGGCGTCCTCGGCGGTGGCGATGAGCCGCGCCAGCGCCTCGGCCGTCATCATGGTGCCGGTCGGGTTGGCGGGACTGGCGATCAGCACGGCCTTCAGCGGCGCGTCGCGATGGGCGGCGAGCAGCGCCTCGGGGGTGAGGGCGTAGCGTGTCTCCGGCCCGGTGCGGATCAGCACCGGCTCGCAGCCGAGGGCGGTGAGGATGTGGCGGTAGGGCGGATAGGCCGGCACCGACAGCGCGACGCGGTCGCCCGGCTCCAGCAGGGCCAGGAAGGCGAGCACGAAGCCGCCCGACGAGCCGGTCGTCACCAGCACGGTCGCCGGATCGATCTCCTCGCCATGGGTCTCGGCGTAATGGCGGGCGATCCGCCGCCGCAGGCTCGGAATGCCGAGGCTCTCGGTGTAGCCGAGCGCCGCGCCGCTGCCGCCGAGCGCCTCACGGGCCGCCGCGAGGGCGGCCGCCGGGGCCGGCGCCTCCGGCTGGCCGACCTCCATGTGGATCACGTGGCGGCCGGCCTGCTCCAGGCGGGCGGCGGCCGACATCACGTCCATGACCATGAACGGGGGAACATCGCTGCGCGCCGACGGACGGCACAGGCGGGCGCGGTCGGGTGTCATGCAAGCCTCGGAAATCTACACCGAATCGAATGCGACTCGGGCCTCGGATGCGGCGGCGCGACGGGGGCCGACGCCGTGCTGTTGCCGCATTCTGTGGGTTGTTGGGGTGCAACCGGGTCGCGTCACGGCCCATTGTGGAACGCCCGGCCACCCGCGTATCCTGACGGTGGCGGCCAAGCACCGGTTCGAATGAGCGCAGCAAACGACCCTGTCAAGCGCCGGCTCGTGCTGCGGGCGCCTCGCGCCGTCGCAGTCGCGGTGGCGTGCGCCGTGACGGTAGCGACCGTCCCGACGCCTGCCGCCGCACAGCGCATGCCGCTGATCCGCGACGCCGAGATCGAGCAGCTCCTGCGCGACTACACGCGCCCGATCCTCGGCGCCGCACGCCTGACCCAGCAGAACGTCAAGGTCACCATCATCAACGACCGCGGCTTCAACGCGTTCGTGATGGACGGCCGGCGCATCTTCGTGAACGCCGGCGCGCTGATGGAGTCGCAGACACCGAACCAGATCATCGGCGTGCTGGCGCACGAAACCGGCCACATCGCCGGCGGGCACCTCGCCAAGCTGCGCACCGAGCTCGCCAACGCCAGTACCATGGCGATCATCGGCATCCTGCTCGGCCTCGGCGCCGCGGTGGCCGGAGCGCGCTCGAACTCGGTGGGCGGCAATCCCGCGGCCGTCGCCATGGCGGCGCCGACCAGCATGATCCAGCGCTCGCTGCTCGCCTATCAGCGCCAGCACGAGGAGCAGGCCGACCGCTCGGGGGTGAAGTTCCTGACCGAGACGGGCCAGTCGGCGCGCGGCATGTACGAGACGTTCAAGCGCTTCGCCGACCAGCAGCTCTTCGCCGCCCAGGGCGCCGACCCCTACATGATGTCGCATCCGATGCCGCGCGAGCGCATCGCCGCGCTCTCCGAGATGTCGCGGACGCAGTTCTACGACAAGAAGGATTCGCCCGAGCTGCAGCTTCGCCACGACATGATGCGGGCGAAGCTGTCCGGCTTCATGGACCAGCCGGGCGTGGTGGCGCGCCGCTATCCTCCGGCGGACCAGAGCCTGCCGGCCCGCTACGCCCGGGCGATCTCGACCTACAAGCACGGCGATCTCCGGCAGGCTATCGCCCAGATCGACGCGCTCATCCAGACGCAGCCGAACAACCCCTATTTCTACGAGCTCAAGGGGCAGGTGCTGCTCGAGGCGGGCCGACCCGCCGAGGCGGTGCCGCCGCTCCGCCGCGCCGTCGCCGGCGCGCCGAACCCGCTGCTCATCCAGGTCATGCTGTCCCAGGCGCTGATCGAGACCAACGATCCCAAGGGCGCCGACGACGCGATCAAGTATCTGCGCCAGGCCCTGCTGCTCGATCCCGACATCGCCGACGGCTATACCCAGCTCGCCAAGGCCTATGGCCGCAAGGGCGACCTCCCGCAGGCCGATCTCGCCGCGGCCCAGGCCGCCCTGGCCCGGGGCGACAACCGCACGGCCCGCCTGCTGGCGATCCGCGCCAAAGAGAGACTCCCGGTCGGCTCACCCGGTTGGGTCAAAGCCGACGACATCGCGAGCTTCCGTCCGAACGGCGCTCCCGTCCAACGTCCATAACCAAGGACCGATCCCATGCCGTTCCGCCGTTCCCTGCGCGTGCTCGCCACCGCCGCCCTCCTGTCCGCGGGGCTGGCCCTGCCGGCCGGCGCCCAGAGCTTCTCGGCGCCGCAGCGCTCGGAGATCGAGTCGATCGTCCGCGACTACCTGCTCAAGCATCCCGAGCTCCTCCAGGACGTGATGGCGGAGCTGGAGAAGAAGCAGGCCGTGGCGGAAGCCGAGAAGGCGAAGGCCGCGGTCCAGACCCATGCCGCGGCGCTGTTCAACTCGCCGCGCCAGGTCGTCATCGGCAATCCGCAGGGCGACGTCACGCTGGTCGAGTTCTTCGATTACAACTGCGGCTACTGCAAGCGCGCCCTCTCCGACCTGCAGGAGCTGATGCAGGCCGACCCGAAGCTTCGGGTCGTGCTGAAGGAGTTCCCGGTGCTGGGCGAAGGCTCGGTCGAGGCGGCCCGGGTCGCCGCGGCGGCCAGGATGCAGGACAAGACCGGCAAGAAGTATTTCGACTTCCACCAGCGGATGCTCTCGGCCCGGGGCCAGGCCGACAAGGCGAAGGCGCTCGCCGTCGCCAAGGAGGCCGGCTTCGACGTCGCCCGCCTGGAGCGCGACATGAGCAGCGACGAGGTCCGGACCAGCCTGCAGGAGAGCCTGCGGCTCGCCGAGGCGCTCGGCCTGAACGGGACGCCGAGCTACGTGGTCGGCTCCGACGTGGTGATCGGGGCGGTCGGCCGCGACACGCTCAAGCAGAAGATCAACACGGCCCGCTGCGGCCAGGCGACCTGCTGAGGCGGGCTCGTCGCGCCCTGTGCTGCGTGCCCCGGACAAGGTGCAGCAGGCCACCGGCCTGATGCACCGCCGAGCCGGGGCCCACCTTTCTCAGGCGAACCGCCTTGCCGGACCGCCCCTGGGTCCCGGCTCGACGGTGCAGCGCGTCGCGCTGCACCGCGTCCGGGACACGGAGCCGATGTACTGCCGAGAGGTCGTGTTCAATCGAGTGGAGCGGTGAACACCCCCTCCCTCACGCCTCGGCCGGCGCGCGCCCGATGCCGGAATAGGTGAAGCCGGCGCGCTCCATCTCGTCGGCCCGATAGATGTTGCGCAGGTCGACCACCACGGGACGGTTCATCACCGACCGCAGGCGATGCAGGTCGAGCGCCCGGAACTGCTCCCACTCGGTGACGATGACCAGGGCGTCGGCGCCCTCGGCGCACTCGTAGGCGTTGCCGCAGAAGGTGACGAGCCCGTCGAGATCGCGCTTGGCCTGCTCCATGCCGGCCGGATCGTAGGCCCGCACCTTGGCGCCCATGTCGTTGAACGCCGTCACCAGCGGGATCGACGGCGCGTCACGCATGTCGTCGGTGTTGGGCTTGAAGGTGAGGCCGAGCACCGCGATCGTCTTGTCGCGGACGTTGCCGCCGAGCGCGCTCGCCACCTTGCGGGCCATGGCGCGCTTGCGCTGGTCGTTCACCGCCACCACGGTCTCGACGATGCGCAACGGCGCCTCGTGGTCCTGCGCCGTCTTGATCAGCGCGAGCGTGTCCTTCGGGAAGCACGAGCCGCCGTAACCGGGACCCGCGTGCAGGAATTTCGCACCGATTCGGTTGTCGAGGCCGATGCCGCGCGCCACCTCCTGCACGTCGCCGCCGACCTTCTCGCACAGGTCGGCGAGCTCGTTGATGAAGGTGATCTTGGTGGCCAGGAAGGCGTTCGCCGCGTACTTGATCAGCTCGGCGGTGCCGCGCTGGGTGAACAGGAGCGGCGCCTGGTTCAGGTAGAGCGGCCGGTAGAGGTCGGTCATCACCTGGCGGGCGCGCTCGTCCGTGGTGCCGATGACGATGCGGTCGGGGTGCTTGAAGTCGCGGATGGCGGCGCCTTCGCGCAGGAACTCGGGATTCGATACGACGGCGACGTCGGCATCCGGGCGCGTCTCGCGGATGATCCGCTCGACCTCGTCGCCGGTGCCGACCGGCACGGTCGACTTGGTCACCACCACGGTGAAGCCCGAGACGGCGGCGGCGATCTCGCGCGCCGAATTGTAGACATAGCTGAGATCCGCGTGACCGTCGCCGCGCCGCGACGGAGTGCCGACGGCGATGAACACGGCATCCGCCTCGCCGACCGGTCCGGTGAGCTCGGTCGTGAAGTCGAGGCGCTTTTCGCGCACGTTGGTCTCGACCAGCCGGTCGAGCCCCGGCTCGAAGATCGGAATATGGCCGGCCTGCAGCGCCTCGATCTTGCGCGCGTCCTTGTCGACGCACGTGACGGTGTGGCCGAAGTCCGCGAAGCAGGCGCCGGAAACGAGCCCGACATAGCCGGTGCCGATCATTGCCACGCGCATTGGAAGGCCAGCCTTTCGGTTCGATCTGGAGGGGGTGCGCCGCTCATAACAAAGCCCGGTGAGCCGAACAAGCGAACCGCCCGACGGAGCGCCCTGCCGACAGCGCGATGCTCGTGGATGCCGGGCCGGATCGCGACTAAACCGAACGGTGGTAATTAGGAGGCACCTTAACACCTCGTAAACCATGCCAGGGCCACATTGCTGCGATCACCGGTTGTCGGGTGACGCCCCGAGCGCGGGGCTTCGCCGTGCCGGTCCGCCATCGGACCACCACTGCCATGCCGCACCTTCCGATCTCCACCGACGATCCCGCGACGGCGATCACGTGAGCATCGAAGGCCTTCAGGCGGCGTGCGATCTGTTGGCCGATCGCACCGAAGCCGAGCA
>NZ_NPEX01000026.1:0-20047 GCF_003258865.1 Rhodoplanes roseus
GCCAGCCGCAGCGGCGGCGGTGCGACCCGGCGCATCCGGCCGGTCCGATCCTCGATGACGGTGAGCAGGACCATCGGCGCGCCGGTCCGGTCGCGGATCACGGCGTTCCGGGCCAAGACGATGCGGGGTCCGCTCGCAGGCGTCTCGATGGCGCGCTCCGTCACCAGCACGGGTGACCCCGTGTCGAGGAGTGTCCGGTCGTCGTCCACGATCCGGTCGGCGGTCGCCTCGGGAAACACCTGGTCGGCCGTCCGGCCGACGACCGCGGCCCGCGACACGCCGAGCAGCGCCTCGGCCGCGCTGTTCACCAGCACGTAGCGCCGGTCGCGCGCGTCCCTCACGACGATCGCGTCCGGCAGGTTGTCGAGCACGCCGGTCAGGAACGTCACGGTCTGCTCCGCCGCGGCCTCGGCGCGGCGCTGCGCCGTGATGTCCTCGTGGGTCGACACCCAGCCGCCGATGGCGAGCGGCCGGTTGGTGACCCGGATGACGCGGCCGTCGGCCAGCTCGATCTCGCCGGTGGTCGCCCGGCGGTCCGCCATCCAGCCGATGAACGCCTCCGGGCAGCCCGGAAACGTGCCGACGCGCGCCTTGCGGCGCAGCAGTCCCTCGAACGGCAGGCCGGGCTCGGCCTCCTCGCGCGAGATCCGGTACATCTCGAGATAGCGGTCGTTGCACAGGACGAGCCGCATCGACGCGTCGATGCCGACGACGCCGTGGCCGATATTGTTCACCGCGGTGTCGAGCGTCTGCTTGGCGCTGCGGATCGTGTCCTGGACTCTTTCGCGCTCGGCGGCGGCGGCCGAGGCGTCGAGCACGGCGTGCGACGAGGCCGTGTCGGTCCACCGGTCGGCGCCGGCCTGGGTCTCGCCCGCCGAATGCTGCACTGCGCGCCGCAGCGCGAGGGCGAGCGCCGTGGCCGAGAGCCCGATCACCGCGACGACGGACGCCGCTCCGACAGTGCCGTTCGACAGGAGGGCCGCGATCGCGACCGCCGCGAGGGTCGCGATCAGCGCGGCCGTGGCGCCGGCGAGCCGGGCGATCCTGCGGCTGGAATGCCGGCCGGGCCGGATCGTCGTCGGGAGGGCCGGAAGGGTCGTGTCGGGATGATGGGTCATGGGCTCCACGTGCTCTGGTTTTGCGGCGTGGAGACTTCGATTAAACTCCTAATGGAACTTTGTTCGAATGCGAGACGACGGACGCCCTCCGTCCCGGTCGCGCCGCGGGCGGCGCCCGAATTCCGCGGCGATTCAGGCGGGCCCGGACGGTTAACGCCGGCGTTTACCATGGCGGCGCTTTCAGCGCGGCCGCGCCGCCCGGCGCTGTTCCGAGGAGCACGCATGACCAGGACCGAGACTTCGCCTGCGGCGTATCTCACGCTCCAGTTCCTCGGCTGGCTGGCCGAGCACCCGCGCAGCTATGCCGAGGTGATGGAGGCTTGGCGGACGAGCTGCCCCCGCCTGTCGATCTGGGAGGATGCGCTGATCGACGGCCTGGTCGAGATCGGCCCCGGCGCCCCGAGCCGCGACACCGCCCCGGTCCGCCTCACCCCCCGCGGCCGGGTAATGATGGCGGCCGGAGAACGTCCATGCGCGTTTGAAGGAGGAGTAAATCAACGGTGAGTTGTAGAGGCGGCCCTGGGTCTGTAACTTATGCACCCAACGGCTTTAGGGGACCTCATGACCAACACAGCAGACGACACACCGAAACAGGACGATTCACCGAAAGAGCCTGCACTGACGGAATCGGTTCTCAAGCGGATGTCGAACGCCGAAAGAGCCCTCACTTTTGCGGGTGGGCTATTTTCCGCCTGCTTTGCAATTTGCGTCACATATATCGTGTTATCTCTTTTTCTAGTTAAGTTTACGAGCGCCGATGTTGTAAAAACGGAAGGTGCCTTAGAGTTCATCTACAAAAATTATCCGCGAGAGTTTTTTGTGCTGTTTTTGGCGCTTGCCTCGGCGTTCATTGCATTGAATATTTTTTCGAAATTGGGAAGTCTTCAGAGTCAAATCATACGTCGCGAGGATAGGGCTCTTCTTGAGCCGCTGATCTCGGAAGCGCGCTCTGAATCGATAGATCAATACATCAGGCTGTCAGCGCTTTCCGGGTTTTCTGGAACGTTCACAAAGCTCGGATTTACTGGTCTTCCATTAGCGACCATCGCACTCACTATTGGCCTGATACTGCTCTCGGTGGTGGTCACAAATCAAACCCGCGCAGATCAAATCCTTGAGCTCGGGAAGCTTACGCTGGGTGCGTTTATAGGCTCATTCGTTCAGCGGAATATCGAACAGCAACGCCGAGTGGGCTCATCAGAACCGGGCAAGAACCAATATCCTGAATCGCTGCCGTGAGCCTGCCAATCATTTGCGCGCGAACTTGGCGAACTCGCTCACCACGCGCTCGTAGACGGGGCGCTTGAACGGGATGATCAGGCCCGGCAGGTTTTCCAATTTCTCCCAGCGCCACTCGGCGAATTCGGGCTCGTGGGCGCCGCCGCCGGGCGCTGCCACGTCGATCTCGCGTTCGTCGCCGGTGAAGCGCAGGGCGTACCACTTCTGAGTCTGGCCGCGATACTTGCCCTTCCAGGCCTGGCCGACGATGTCGCGCGGGATGTCGTAGGCGAGCCACTCGGGCACCTCGCCGAGCTTCTCGACCGAGCGGATCGAGGTCTCCTCCCACAATTCCCGCAGCGCGGCCGGCCACGGATCCTCGCCCGGATCGACGCCGCCCTGCGGCATCTGCCAGGCGTGGACCTCGTCGACGTGCTCGGGGCCTTCGGTGCGGCGGCCCACGAAGGCGAGGCCGTCGCGGTTGAGCACCATCACGCCGACGCAGGGACGGTAGGGGAGGACTTCGAAGCGGGTCATCGCTGGCTCACCGTGGGCGGCCGGGCCTCTCATTGGGGAGGGCCCAGCACCTTTCGATACTTCTCGATCTCGGAGACGACCAGGCGGCCGGCATTGGCCGGCACCATCTCGTCCTCGGTCGCCGGGATCGAGCCGAGATCGTCCATGCGTTTCTGCAGCGCCTCGCTGGCCACCGCCTTGCGCAGCGCCACGTTGAGCCGGTCGATCACGGCCTGCGGCGTGCCCTTGGGCGCGAACAGCGCGTTCCAGCCCTGCTGCTGCCACTCGGGCAGGCCGGCCTCCGTCGCGGTCGGCACGTCGGGGATCGTCTTCATGCGGCCCGGCGCCGAGACGACGAGGCCGCGCACGAGACCGTTCTGGATCGCGCCCGACACCGACGCGGCGGCATCGCAGACGCCGTCGACCTGGCCGCCCATCAGGTCGTTGAGGGCAGGCGCGGCACCGCGATAGCTCACCAGCGTCACGTCGATGCCGGCGGCCGCCATGAAGGTCTTGCAGATGAGATAGTTCGACGAGCCGATGCCGGCGTGGCCGAGATTGACCTTGCCGGGGTTCGCCTTGACGTAGGCGATGAACGCCTTCAGGTCGGCGGCCGGAAAGTCCTTGCGGACGGCGATCACCGGCACGGTCTTGGCGGCGAGCCCGATCGGGACGAAGTCGTCGTTGGTGTACTTGATCTCGGGATAGATCGCGTAGGCGGCCGCGTTGGTGCCGACATTGCCGATGGCGATCATGTAGCCGTCGGCCGGCGCGCGGGCGACGCGGGCGAGCGCCGTCGAGCCGCCGGCGCCCGGGACGTTCTCGTTGAGGATGCGCTGGCCGAGCGCCTGGCTCATCTGCTCGGAGACGATGCGGGCGATCACGTCCGACGTGCCGCCCGCCGCGAACGGCACCACCATGGTGACGGGGCGGGTCGGATAGTCGTCGGCGACGGCCGCCGGCGGCGCGACGGCCGTGGCGAGGGCGGCGACCAGGAGAGCGGCGGCTTTCATGGCGGAGCTCCGGGAAAACCGGGGGTCGACGGCGGGTCGAAGAGTCGCAATCTAGACCGTTTCCCGGTCCGGCGGCACCAGTGGCCGAAGAAAATCACAAGGCTCGAACACGACCGCGACAGCCGCCGGACACCCGAATGCGGCATCGAGGATGGCGCCGGCGCGCGCCTCAGCTCGGCTTGGCCCGCGCGGTCAGCGTCGTGATCGGCACCAGCACGATGCCGCGGCCCTCGGCCTGCTTGATCCACTGGGCCAGCCGCTCGATCGACAGCGGCAGCGCGCGGGCGACGCCGACGGCGCTGCCGGCCTCGCGGGCCGTCGCCTCCAGCTTCGCGAGCGCGCGGTCCATCTCGGCGTTGGACGGCACCGCGTCGAGCACCACGGCCGCCTTGGCGAAGGGCAGGTTGTTGGCGCCGGCGAACTGGCCGGCGAGGCTGCGCGGCGACGAGCCGTCGTCGACATAGACGAGGCCGCGCTTCGCCACCTCGCGCAGCACCGGGCCGATCGCCGTCTCGGTCGAGGTGAAGCGCCCGCCCATGTAGTTGATGATCCCGACATAGCCCTGCATGCGGCTCATCGCCCACTGCATGCGATCGACGTTCTGCTCGGAGGTGAGCGAGGTGAGCAGCGTCTGCGGCCCCGGATCGTTGTCCGGATACTCGAACGGCTCCATCGGGAGCTGCAGCAGCAGCTCGTGGCCATCGCTGCGCGCCTTGGCGGCGAGCTTCTCGATATCGCCGCCATACGGCACGAAGCCGAAGGTGACGACGCCGGGCAGCTTCCTCATCGCGTCGGCCGTCGCGGTGGCGCTGACGCCGAGGCCGCCGACCACGAGGGCGATCCGCACGCTCTGGGCGGTGGCGCCCGCCGGCGGTTTCCGCGCATAGGCGGCCGAGGGGCGGGCCCCGTCGAGGCCGATCCGCGGCACGTGGCCGTGCCGGGTCGCCTCGAGCAGATGCGGCTCCACGGCCGCGACCTTCTCGCCGCCGCCGCCGGCCGGAAGCGTCACCTCCTGCCGCTTGCCGGTCGAGCCGTCGATGATCGTGATGGTCTGTCCGCCCGCCGGGGGGGCCGCGGCGGGGGCCGGCGCTGCGGCCACGCTCTTGTCGGCCGCCGGCGCCTCGGCCGAGGGGGACGCTGCCGGAGCCCCACCGGCCGAAGCGGCCGGAAGCGTGCCGGACGGCAGCTTGATCACGGCTACCGGCTCGCCGCCGAGCGGGTCGTCGACCACGAAGGCCCAGCCCACGAAGCCGGCCATGCACAGGCCGAGCAGGGCCGCGATCGGCATGCCGATCGGGATATGGCGCCGCTTGTGGGGGGTCTCCGCTACGCCGAGCGGCTTTTCCAGGTCGTCGCCGGCCACCGGGGCCTCCTCGCGAATCACGTGCGCGAGTCTAGCACGGGCGAATCACCGCTGGCCCAGCCCAACATCCTGATCCCGTGCAGCAAACACCGGAGCCGAGCGGGCCCGGCCGGTCGCAAACAAAAGGGGCGGCCCTGCGGCCGCCCCTTGGTCTCGTGGCGGTGTGACGCCGGTTCAGTTCGGCACGGAGGCGGCCTTGCCGCTCGGCGGGAAGGCGGCGTTCACCTGGGTGCCGCGCATCAGGTCGAGGGCGAGATTGAGCGCCTTGTCGTCCTTGGCTTCCGGCGGCACGTAGGACTGCGACCCGGCCTGCTCCTCGCCGTCCGCCTTCAGATGGCCGCGCAGCGAGGATTCGCCACGCATCTCGGCGCGCGACTTCACCTCGTCCGGCACGTCCTGCAGGACCTCGATGTCCGGCACGATGCCCTTGGCCTGGATCGAGCGGCCGGCCGGCGTGTAGTAGCGGGCCGTGGTCAGCCGCAGCGCGCCGTTGCCGGCGCCGAGCGGGATGATGGTCTGCACCGAGCCCTTGCCGAACGAGCGCGTGCCGACCAGGGTCGCGCGCTTGTGATCCTGCAGGGCGCCGGCGACGATCTCGGAGGCCGAGGCGGAGCCGCCGTTGACCAGCACGATCACGGGCTTGCCCTTGGTCAGGTCGCCCGGACGCGCGTTGAAGCGCTGGGTCTCGTCGGGATCGCGGCCGCGGGTCGAGACGATCTCGCCACGGTCCAGGAACGTGTCGGAGACCGAGATCGCCTGGTCGAGCAGGCCGCCCGGATTGTTGCGCAGGTCGATGACGAAGCCGCGCAGCTTGTCGGCCGGGATCTGGGCCGAGATGTCGCCGATCGCCTTCTTCAGGCCCTCGGTGGTCTGCTCGTTGAACTGGGTCACGCGGATGTAGCCGACGTCCTGGCCTTCGATGCGGCTGCGCACCGAGCGGACCCGGATGATGTCGCGCGTGATGGCGATCTCGAGCGGCTTCTCGGCGCCCTTGCGCATCACCTTGAGGTTGATCTTGGTGTTGACCGGGCCGCGCATCTTCTCGACGGCCTGGTTCAGGGTCATGCCCTGCACGGCCTCACCGTCGAGATGCGTGATCACGTCGTTGGCCCGCACGCCCGCCTTGGCGGCCGGCGTGTCGTCGATCGGGGCGACGACCTTGACCAGCCCGTCCTCCATCGTGACCTCGATGCCGAGGCCGCCGAACTCGCCGCGGGTCTGCACCTGCATGTCGCGGAAGCTCTTCGGGTCCATGTAGCTCGAATGCGGATCGAGCCCCGAGAGCATGCCGTTGATGGCCGATTCGACGAGCTTGGAGTCGTCGGGCTTCTCGACATAGTGCGAGCGGACGCGCTCGAAGATGTCGCCGAACAGATTGAGCTGACGATAGGTGTCGGACGACGCGGCCTTGGCGGTCGACCACAGGAGACCGGTCGGCGGCTGGGTCGCGAGCACCGTCAGGGCGGCACCCGTGGCGGCCCCGAGCAGAACCAGTGAAGTCTTTCGCATCATCCGCGGACCTTCTCGCTATCGTTGGTTGCCCACCATGGGGACGGATCGACGGGGAGACCGTCTTTCCGGAACTCCACGTAGAGGACTGGTTGTGATGATCCGGGGGTGGCGCTCGCCATCGCCGGGCCGCTGCTTCCCATCGTCCCTACGGGCTCTCCGGTCAGGACGAATTGGCCGAGGTCGACCGTGATCCGTTCCATGCCCGCCAGCAGCACATGATATCCACCGCCGGCATTGAGGATCAAGAGTTGGCCGTAAGAGCGGTACGGGGCGGCGTAGACGACCCAGCCGTCGCACGGTGCCGTCACCTGTGCACCCGTCCGTGCGGTAATGGACAGCCCTTTTTCCGTCCCGCCATGCGTGTCGGAGGCGCCGAACTCGCGCAGCCGCATGCCGTTGACGGGCAGCGGCAGCGTACCCTTGGCCGAGGCGAACGCGATCGCCGGCGCCAGGCGGCCCGGATCCCTCAGGGCGGCGAGGTCGCGCCGCGGCTCGGCCGCCTGGCGCTCCGCGTTCTGGCGCGCCGTGCGGGCGGCCGAATCGAGATTCTGCTCGAGCCGCGCGATCAGGTCCTTCAGATTGTCGGCCTGAAGCGCGAGCTGCATGGCGCGGCGGCGCGCCGTGTCGAGCTCCTTCTCGACCTCGCCGAGGCGGCGCTGGCGCTCCTCGATCAGCATGCCGAGCCGGGTGCGCTCCTCGGACAGGACGGCGAGGTCGTTGGCGCGTTTGGTCTTCTCGGCCGAGCTCTCGCGCCGGACCCGCACCAGGTCGGCCAGATCGGTGGCGAGCGCCTCGGCCTCCGCCTTCAGCTCGGGCAGCACGGCGCCGAGCAGGATGGCGGTGCGCACCGATTTCAGCGCGTCCTCGGGCGAGACCAGCAGGGCGGGCGGCGGCCGGCGGCCGAGACGCTGCAGCGCCGCGAGCACCTGGGAGATCACGGCCCGGCGTGATTCGAGCGAGCCGTTGATGCCGTGCTCGGTCGACTCCAGCAGATCGAGCCGCGCCTCGATGGCGGCGATCGCCTGCTCGGCGCCGCGCACCCGCGCGGCCGTGTCGATCATGGTCTGGTTCAGCTTGCGCCGGTCCTCGCCCAGGCGGTCGATCTCGGCGCGCAGCGTCTTCTCGGTCTCGGACGCGCGCTTCTGCTCGGCCCGGATCGTCTCGAGCTCCTGGTCGCGCTGGCGGATGGTGTCGAGCGCCGCCGGTCCGCGCACGCGCTCGGACTGGGCGCCGGCCGGCGCCGCGGGCGCGACCGCGCAGGCGAAGGCGAGCGCCAGCGAGAGCGCGGCGTGCGCGGGTCGTGAGGACTGGCTCGGCGTCATCGGTTGCGCGGTCGGTCCTGAATCGCGGAACGCGGGAACGGATCGCCTGTAGCCGTCGATTGGGGCGGCTTCGCGTCCCCGCCGTCCAGCGCGGATGAATTCGCGTCCATCATTTGCGGCTCAGGCCCGGTGATACGGATGCCCCGACAGGATCGTCACGGAGCGATAGAGCTGCTCGAGCAGCATCACGCGCACGAGCTGATGCGGCCACGTCGCGGCCCCGAACGACAGGGTGACGTCGGCGCGCCGCCGAATCTCGGCCCCGAGCCCGTCCGCTCCGCCGATCACGAACACGGCGGCCTCGCGTCCCGAATCGCGCCAGCCCCGGATCTCGCCCGCGATCGTGGCGCTGTCCAGGTTGCGGCCGTGCTCGTCGAGCACGACGGCGGCGGCGCCGTCCGGAATCACATTGGCGAGCGCGATCGCCTCCTCGAGGCGGCGGCGCTCGACCTCCTGGGCGCGGCTGTCGCGGATCTCGACGACCTCGATGCCGCGCAGGCCGATCGCCCGGCCCGCCTTCTCCAGGCGATCGAGATAACGCTCGGCGAGGTCGCGCTCGGCGCCCGATTTCATCCGGCCGACCGCGGCGACCACGAGCCGCATGGCCGGTCCCTGCGGCTCAGCCGGCGCGGCGCGTGCCCGTGTCCCCGGCGGCCCACATCTTCTCGAGAGCGTAGAAGCTGCGGACTTCCGGACGGAACACGTGGACGATCACGTCGCCGGCATCGATCAGCACCCAGTCGCAATGCGGCATGCCCTCGACCCGGGTCCGGATGCCCGCGGCGCGCAGGTCCTCGACGACCCGGTCGGCGATCGAGCCGACATGGCGGTTGGAGCGACCACTGGCGATCACGACCGCGTCGGCGATCGCGGACTTGTCGCGGAGATCGATGGTGAGGGGGTCCTCGGCCTTCATGTCGTCGAGGCGCGCGAGGATCAGTCGGATCGTCTCTTCGGCCTCGGGGCGCTTCGGCGATGCCGGTTGCAACGGAACCGCATCGGACGCGACCTGGCGGGAGACCACGGCGGGCTTTCTTTGGGCGCTCGCCCGCGAGCGCGCAGATGTCGTCAGGGGACCTTCCTTCCAGCAAGACCCGGGCCTGTCTGTCCGGGCGACTCACAAGATAAGTGGTCGGGGTAAACGGATTCAACCACCCCCGGTGCCGCGCCTGAGGTTTCTTTCCGACTCGTGCGTCCGGGCCACAATGGCCGGCACCGCGGCCGCGTCCTCGTCCCCGTCGGCGGTATCGGGGCGGCCGTCGTGATCGCCGGCTCCGTCGCCGGCGGTCGGCCGCCGCTTGGCGCGCAGCTGCGTCGAGGAGAGCGGCGACTTCAGCCCGTGCAGGAAGGTCCAGGCCGGCGGCTTCAGCATCGGCAGGCGGACCGCGTTCTCCTCGCGCACCCGGGCGAAGGACAGGGCCCGCCCGGCGACGCCGGCGCTCGCATAGAGGCTGGGGCCGAGCCGGTCCACCACCACGATCGGGACGAGCGCGGCGATGCCGCGCCAATTGTTCCAGCGGTGGAAGCTGCGCAGGTTGTCGGCCCCCATGATCCAGACGAAACGCACGCCGCGGCAGCGGGTCACCAGATACCGCACGGTATCGTAGGTGTAGCGCACCCCGACCGCGGCCTCGACGCCGGTCACGTCGATGCGCGGGTGGTGGGCGAGCGAGCGGGCCGCCGCGATGCGCTCGGCGAGCGGCGCCAGGCCGGCCGTGTTCTTGAGCGGATTGCCCGGCGTGACCAGCCACCAGACGCGGTCGAGCTGGAGGCGCCGCATCGCGAGCAGGCAGGCCGCGAGATGCGCCTCGTGGGGTGGATCGAAGGTGCCGCCGAACAGGCCGATCCGCATGCCGGGAGCATAGAGCGGCACGCGGTAGTCGCGGCCCAGGAGCGCCGTGTCCTGCCGCGCCGGGACGGGCCGGAGCGAATCGTACGCCATGGACATGGAATCGAGGATCCCTCCGGCTCCGCTCGCTCCCTCCCGGCCGGGGAGGATCGCTCGACCCTAAGGACGGGTCTGGCCCGAGCCGCGGATGCGGTACTTGAACGTGGTGAGCTGCTCGACGCCGACCGGGCCGCGGGCATGCAGCCGGCCGGTGGCGATTCCGATTTCGGCCCCGAACCCGAACTCGCCGCCGTCGGCGAACTGGGTCGAGGCATTGTGCAGGACGATGGCGGAGTCGACCTCGGCCAGGAACCGTTCGGCTGCCGCCGGGTCCGCGGTCACGATCGCGTCGGTGTGGTGCGACCCGTAGTGGTTGATGTGGTGGATCGCCTCGTCGAGGCCGTCCACCACCTTCACGGCGATGATGGCGTCGAGATACTCGGTGTACCAGTCCTCTTCGACCGCGGCGGTCACGCGCGGGTCGACGGCGCGGGTGTCGGCGTCGCCCCGCACGGCGCAGCCGGCGTCGAGCAGCATGGTCACGAGCGGCGCCAGATGCGTGCCGGCGACGGCGCGGTCGACCAGCAGGGTCTCGACGGCGCCGCACACGCCGGTGCGTCGCAGCTTGGCGTTCATCACGATGGTCCGGGCCATCGCGAGGTCGGCCGCCGCGTCGATGAAGATGTGGCAGTTGCCGTCCAGATGGGCGAACACCGGCACGCGCGCTTCCGTCTGCACGCGGGCGACCAGCTCCTTGCCGCCGCGCGGCACGATCACGTCGATATTGCCGTCGAGCCCGCCCAGCATCAGGCCGACGGCGGTGCGGTCGCGGGTCGGGACGAGCTGGATCGCGTCTTCGGGCAGGTCGGCGGCCCGCAGGCCTTCGGTCAAGGCGGCGTGGATGGCCCGCGACGAGCGGAAGCTGTCCGAGCCGCCGCGCAGGATCACGGCGTTGCCGGCCTTGAGGCACAGCGCGCCGGCGTCGGCCGTGACGTTCGGCCGGCTCTCGTAGATCACCCCGATGACGCCGAGCGGCACCCGCACGCGCTCGATCCGCATGCCGTTCGGCCGGGTCCAGGCGTCCGTCACGGCCCCGACCGGATCGGCCAGGCCGGCGACCACCTCGATCCCGTCGGCCATGGCGGCGATGCGCTTGGCGTCGAGGCGCAGGCGGTCGATCAGGGCGGCCGTGGCGCTGCGGCTGCGGGCTTCGGTGACGTCCTCGGCATTGGCGGCCAGGATGTCGGGCGCTGCCGCGCGCAGCGCCGACGCCATGGCGGACAGCGCCTCGTTCTTGTGGTCGGTCGTCGCCAGAGCGACGAGGCGCGACGCCGCACGCGCACGCCGGCCGATGTCGCCGAGCACGGCGGTCAGGTCGGGGTTGCGGCTCGTGGTCAGGGTGGCGCTCGTCATCGACATGCCGTTGTCATCATGCCTTCCTAGCATGTCGACAGGCCCGCTGCGAAGCCGGCCCTCGTTCCACCGGTTGCGGGGCAGAGTGGCGTTTCGGGCGGATCCCGAGGCCGACGCCCGCCGCCGGCACGAATTCGTCCTGTCGGAGCACGCCATGACCCCCAAGCAGCGCCTGCCCCGCCGGTTTCCGGTGGGGACCCGCCTCGTCGTCGAGGGCGAGCCGGACCGCAAAGGCGCGCTCCGCGTCGTCTCGCGTTATGTCGTGATGCCGAACGGCCAGCGCTACGACCTGATGCCGTCCGCCGACGGGCCCTCGCCGCAGGGGCCGATGCCGCCCCGGACGGGGGGCGCGCGCCGGCGGCGCCAAGCCGTCTCGGCCTGACTGCAGGGCTCCGCCTGACGGCGAGGTGCCGCCGGAACGCCGCCCGAGCCGCGTCGCTAAGCCGCGTCCTGCCCGAACCGTGCCGCATTGGGCTGACATCTGTTCCCGATCCGGACGGCCCCGCCGTCCGGTCGAGGGAAGAGACATGATCCGAGAGCGCCGTCCGATCGCCGTCCGCTTGGCCACTCGCCTAGCCACCCGCTTGGCTGTTCTGGGCCTCGTCGTGGCGGGGCTCGTGCTCGCCGGGCCGGCCCGGGCGGCCGACCCGGTCTACCCGCCGGGCCTCAAGGTCGGCCTCTCCCCGGCCGGGGGCCTGCGGGCGTCCGACCGGTTTCCGGGCTTCGAGGACAAGGACACGGGCGCCTCGGTGCTGATCCTCGAAGTGTCCGGGCAGAGCATCGCCGAGACCTCCAAGCAGATCAGCCGCGACCGCCTGAAGAAGCAGGGCATCACCGAGGAGCGCCGCGAGAGCTTCCCGGCCGGCGGCAATGGCACGCTGGTGGCCGGCCGCCAGGAGGCCGAGGGCAAGGCGGTCCGCAAATGGATCCTGCTCGCCCCGGCCGGCGAATCCTCGGCCCTGGTGATCGTCCAGGTTCCGGAGGAGTCGACCAAGGCCTATTCCGACGACGCGGTCCGCGGCATGCTGGCCACCGTCGCGATGCGCGAGACGGTGCCGATCGAGGAGCAGCTCGGCCTGTTGCCGATCCGGCTCGACGAGCTCTCCGGCATGCGCCCGATCCGGGTGATGGGCAGCGCCGGCGCACTGCTCACCGAGGGCCCGAAGGACACGGTCGACGTCGCCGAGCAGCCGCTGCTGCTCGTCTCGATCGGCCGCGGCGGACCGGAGGAGAACGCCGCCCGCGACACGTTCGCGCGCAACCTCCTGGCCGGGTTCGGGGCCTACAAGGAGGTGCGCATCGTCGGGACCGAGATGCTGCGGCTCGGCGGCGGCGCCGCCCAGACCCATCAGGTCATGGCCGAGGCCAAGGACCCGAAGACCGATACGCCGATCAAGCTCGTCCAGTGGGTCCGGTTCGGCGCCGGCGCCTATGTGCGGATCGTCGGCATCGCCCGGAACGAGGCCTGGAGCGACGCCTTCCCGCGCTTCCGCGCGGTGCGCGACGGGGTCAATCCGCGGGGCTGACGGGTCGCGGGCCCGCTCACGACCGGACCAGCAACAGCTCGATCCAGTCCGTCTCGGCGAGCGCGTCGAGCGGCTGAATCGGCAGGATTCCGCCCGGCGTGATCCTCGACGTCGAGAAGCCCATGCCGCGCAGCTCGTCCAGCATGGCGGCAGGGTCGAGCCCGCCGCTGCGCAGGATCAGCGGCGTGAACTCGCAGAACACGGTGAGCGGACGCCGCTGAGCGAGCAGCGTCCGCATGCCCTTGAACACCAGGGGCTCGGCGCCGTCGACGTCGATCTTGATGAAGTCCACGGGCCGCGCCCCGTCGGTCAGGACATCGTCGATCGTGACCGTCTCCACCGTGGACGCGGCGGAGCCGAACGCCACCCCGTGGGCCGCGGCGAAGTCGCGGATGCCGACCGAGAGCGATCCGGTGCCGTAGGCGTTCTCGAAGAAGAAGTCCGTGCTCCCGGCGGCGTCGCTCACGGCCTTGTTCACCAGGGTGCTGCGTCCCTGGAACCCGTTGAGCTCCAGGTTGCGGCGGAGCAGCTCGTGGTAGGGAGGCCAGGGCTCGAAGGCGGTGACGTGCCCGTCGGCGCCGACCAGGTCGCACAGCATCAGCGTGAAGAAGCCCATGTTTGCGCCGACGTCGACCGCGTGCATGCCGGGGCGGACGTAGTCCTTGAGGCGGCGGGTGACCCATTCCTCCCAGTAGCCGTCCATCAGGTAGCAGGCGCCGACCTGACTCTTGGTGTCGACATACATCTTGTGGCCGTACACGGTCTTGGTCAGCGCGATCCCGTCACCGACATAGGCGATCGGTCGCGGCGGCGGCGCGGTCAGGTCGAAGTCCGGTGTGCGTGGCGAGATCGGCGCGCGCGGCGGTACGGCACGGCCCGGCGTCGCCGGCGGCGGCGCGCTGCCGACGGGGGCGGAGGGCCTCGGGCCGTGAACGGTGCGCAGCTCCGACAGCACCGCTTCCGAGTGCCGCAGGCCCGGATCGTCGGCACCGTGGAAATCCAGGGCCTCCAGCCGGGCGGCCTCGACCAGCGTGCCGAGACGATCGGAATCCGGTCCCGGCCCGTCCGCCTCCAGCACGGCGCGGAGCTGATTGACGCGGATTCTGAATCGGCTCGCCGGCAGCGCGGAGGGCGAATTCTGGGCCCGCTCCCAGCACGCCTGGGCGAGCTCCAGGCGTCCCTGACCGGCGGCCACGTAACTGATCAGATCGAGCGCGTCGTCGTCGGCCGGGAGATCGAACGCCTCGTCGGCGAAGCCGTCGAGCGCCGTGTGCAGCGCTGCGACCTCGCCCGCGTTGATGCGCGCGTCGACGAGGAAACGATGGCAGTGGAGGCGCGCGCCCGGCTCGCGGGCGAGCGCCAAGGCCTTGGCGAACTGCTCGGCCGCGGCGGCCGAGCGGGTGCGGTCGGCGAACAGCGCGACGCCGGCGCTGAACGGGCCGTACCATGCGGGCGCGCCGAGTTGCTCGGGCCAGTCGAACGCCGCGTCGGTCTTCCGCAGCACGAAGGCGACGGGCGTCAGCCGGGTGTAGCCGGCATGGATGCAGACGCCGCACGGGCCGCTGCGCAGGCTGGTCATCCGGTTCAGGCGATGGATGTCGCGGCGTGCCGTGGCGCGGTTCCCCGGCAACGCGCCGTTGTGGACGAGGTCGGGGTGGCCCTGAAGCTCGAGGCCGCGCAGGGCGGACCCGAACAGTGCGCACTCGTTCCACAGCGAAAGAACCCCGGGAAGGAAATAGGGCGCGTCGAGCGAGTACTCGGTGGTGATGAGGGCGTGCCCGCCCGGCGTCAGGACCCGGTGAATCTCACGGAACATCGCGACGAACTCGGCGAGCGTCGAGACGTGCTCCACCGACGAGCACGACCAGATCACGTCGAAGCTCTGGTCCGGGTAGTCGATCGTCCGCATGTCCATGTTGCGGACGGTCAGGTGCTTCCGCGGGTAATCGAACGGGCTCGCCGCGTAGACCTGATCGATGGCGACGCGCGACTCCGACCAGGCGCCGCCCGCGTGATAGAGGTCGGTCGCGATCACCTCGTCGCACAGATGCGCGAAATGGTGCATCAGCGACTCCTGCCCGACACCGAGGCCGAGCATCGCCTTCGGGCGCCGGCTTCCGTACAGCTCCTCGAACGCCTGCGCGAGCCACAGGAACTCCCAACGCTTGCGCGGCGTGATGTGGGCGGCGTCGTCTCCGAAGCGGCTGCGGAAGCCGGCGCCGAAGCCGGGCCGCAGGAGGTCGGCCGCATCGGCGAGTCTCGGGTGGACGGTGAAACGGTCGTGGCGCGACGTCATGGGTGTTCCTGTGGCGGCGGCGCTGTCGCGGCTCGGCGCGTGCGCGGCTTCTCGTGACGGCGCGCTGTGGCGCCACGGGGAGTCGTAGAGAGTCCGACGCGCGCCGTCGACGTGGGATTTGCCGTGATCCACTTCGGGGGCACCGAATGGAGCTCGATCCAGGACGACGATCCGCGATCGGCGCGATGCCGTCTCGTCAGGATGGCCTTGCAATACCGGCGCGGCGCGCGGGCGGGATCATGAGCCTGTGCCGACGGGCCTGTGTCGGCTTGGCACGGCGAGCCCGCGTGACTTATGGTCGGCGCGACGTCGCGATTCGTCCCTTCTCTCCAGGCCGACGACACCTCTCGACAGCTCGTCCGAAGCTCTTGCACGGCGCGACCCGGGCGCCGGCGGCGCGGTGCCGTCCGGATCTGTTCAATTCCTCGATACGCGACGTCGGAGCGGCAGGAAGAATGCGAATTCTCATCGACGCGCGCGTCAGCTCGATTCCCGAAGGCACCGGGATCGCGACCTACGCCCGCACCTTGGCGAACAACGTGTCGGCCTGCGATCACGAGGTCACGCTGCTGCGGGCCGAGAACGTCGGACGGCTACGGCGGGCGCGCAGGACCGATCGGGTCCCGAGCGCCGTGCTCGCCTTCGATCATCCGGGCAGCTCGCGTCCGCCCGAGAGCTACCGGACCTCGGACATTCCGGGCTGGGTACGAAACCGGTTCTGGTCGTTGCGCGGATTGGCCGACCTGGCGTCGCTGTCCTACGGGACCGGCGGGCTCGACGAGATCGACGACCTGTCCACTCTGCAGACACAGCACCTGCACGACCGCTTCGGACGCTTCGCGTCGGTGATCAACGCCAGGAACGTGTTCGACCACGCGCTCGAACGATTCCGCAAGCGCGACCGGATTCTCACGCTCCGTCCGAGCCGCCGGATCGACGTGGCGCACTTCACCTCGATGCTGCCGATCCGGGTGGCGGGGGCGCGCACCATCTATACGATCTACGACCTGATGCCGCTCGTCATCCCGTTCGCGACGCTCGACAACAAGGAGGCCTACTTCCGGCTCGCGAGAAAATGCTGCGAGATCGCCGATGCGATCGTTACGATCTCCGAGTTCTCACGTCGGGAGATCGCGTCGGTGTTGGGCGTGCCTGACGACAAGATCTTCAATGCCTCGCTGACCTACGACATCCCGCCCGCCGTGCTGGCGCGCGACGTCCGAGACATCACGGCGAGCCTGGAGAAGAACTTCAAGCTGAAGCCGCGCGAGTACTTCCTGATGGTCGGCGCGATCGAGCCCCGCAAGAACGTGGCGCGCGCCGTCGAGGCTTATCTCAGCAGCGGGGTCGGTGCGCCTCTCGTCATCTGCGGGCCGCGAAACGCGCTGTCGGCCGAGCAGTTGCGCAGCGTGCCGCCGCAGTCGCCGGACGACGGGGACGAGGGGCGCGATCGCAACGTGATCCTGCTGGAGTATCTGCCTCGCTCTCTGGTGTTCGACCTGATCCAGGGGGCGCGGGCCCTGGTGATCCCGTCCATCGCCGAGGGATTCGGGCTGACCGCGCTGGAGGCGCTGGCGCTCGGCACGCCCGTGATCGCATCGACGGCGGGGGCTCTGCCCGAGGTGTGCGGCACCGCGGCGCTCTACGTCGACCCGCACGACGTCGGTGCGCTGAAGGAGGCGTTCCGCACCGTGTACGCCTGGACCGACTCGGCCCTCGAGGCGGCAGGCCGCCGCGGCCGACGGCAGGCCGGACAGTTCTCGCCGGAGGCGTTCCGGGCCAGGCTGAGCGAGCTGTACGGTCGCCTGGCTGCGGCGTGAGCCGCCGGCCGGAGGCACAGACCGTTCGACTGTCGGATCAGGCCTTGCCGGCGTCTCCGGGCGGCTCGGTCTTGGCGGAGGAGCCGGCGCTGGCCGTCTCGGCCGGGGCCTGGCCGGCCGGCGCGGCCTTGGGGCCGCCCTTCGACACGCCGACCATGGCCGGGCGGAGCACGCGGTCGCCGATCATGTAGCCGGACTGGACGACCTGCACGACGGTGCCGTTCGGGGTGCTCGGATCCGGGATCTCGAACATCGCCTGGTGGACGTTCGGGTCGAACTTCTGGCCGACCGGATCGAACTTCTTCACGCCGTTGCGATCCAACGCCTTGAGGAGCTCGCGCTCGGTCAGCTCGACCCCCTCGATGAAGGCGACCAGCGGCGCCGGCATGGCCTCGCGGCTCTCGGTCGCCACCGCGGCGAGGGCACGGCGGAGATTGTCGGCGACGCTCAGCATGTCGCGGCCGAAGCCCGAGATGCCGTAGGCGCGGGCGTCGGCGACCTCGCGCTCGGTGCGCCGGCGCAGATTCTCCATCTCGGCCAGGGTCCGGAGCAGGCGGTCCTTGTTCTCGGCGGCCTCCTTGGCAATCGCCGCAACGTCGACCGGCGGGTCGGCCTGCTGCGGGCCGGTCGCTGCGATCGGATCGGCAGGCTGGGTCGCCGAGTTGCTGGGCGCGCCTGCGGCCTTCGCCTCGGGGGCGGGCGCGGCGTCGCCGGCCTTGTCGTCGGTCATGGCGGTCCGTCCGTGTGCAAGAGAATGTTTCGACCCCGGATATCGGGCCGCGAAGCCGGAAAATCAAGCGTTTCGGCCGGCATACCGGCCCGCGGCGCCACGGCTCACCCGCCCAGCAGGCGGCCGACCACCCGGGCCGTGTAGTCGACCATCGGGACGATGCGGGCATAGTTGAGCCGGGTCGGCCCGATCACCCCGATCACCCCGACGATGCGGCCGGCGCCGTCCCGGTAGGGCGCGATGATGGTCGACGAGCCGGACAGCGAGAACAGCTTGTTCTCCGAGCCGATGAAAATTCGTACCCCCTCCGCCGATTCGGCCCGGCCGAGCAGGTCGACGAGGCCGCGCTGGGTCTCCAGCTCGTCGAAGAGCTGGCGCACCCGCTCGAGATCCTCCAGCGCGTGCAGGTCCTCCAGCAGATGGGCGTGGCCCCGCACGATCAGCCGCCGCTCCTCGGTGTCGCCGCCCGACCAGCTCGCGAGGCCGGCCGAGACGATCCGCTGGGTGAGCTGGTCGAGCTCGGCCTGGCCCGCCGCGAGCGCCGTCTCCAAGGCCGCCCTGGCGTCGAGCAGGGTCTGGCCCCGGATGTGGTGGTTGAGGAAGTTGGTCGCCTCCACCAAGGCGGAGCTCGGCAGGCCGGGCGGCAGCTCGACCACCCGGTTCTCGACCTGGCCGTCCTCGGCCACCAGCACCACCAAGGCGCGCGACGGCTCCAGCCGGACGAACTCGATATGCTTCAGCCGGGCGTTCGACTTGGTGGTCAGCACCACGCCGGCCGCGCGGGTGAGCCCCGACAGCATGGCGGAGGCGTCGGTCAGCACGCTTTCCATCGAGCGGCCGGCGGTGGCGACCTGGGCCTCGATGCTGCGGCGCTCGTCCTCCGGCAGGTCGCCGACCTGCATCAGCGCATCGACGAAGAAGCGCAGCCCGAACTCGGTCGGCAGCCGGCCCGCGGAGGTGTGCGGGGCGTAGATCAGGCCGGCCTGCTCGAGATCCTGCATGACGTTGCGCACCGAGGCCGGCGACAGCGTCATCGGGATCAGCCGCGACAGGTTGCGCGAGCCGACCGGCTCACCCGTGGCCAGATAGCTGTCGACGATACCGCGGAAAATCTCGCGGGAGCGCTCGTTGAGCTGGACGAGGCTGGAGCCGGAGCCGATCGGAACGTCCTGGGACAAGGGCCGGGTCTCACGCAGACGGGTTGGGACCCCCAGATTTGTCCTTCCGGCAGGCGGAGCGCAAGGCGCCCGTGCGGCGGGCGGGTGTCCCGCACAAGCAGGCCTTGCCGCCCCGACCGGGCCGACCTAAAAGCGAGCCGCCGATCGTGCGCTCGCGGCGTCTGCCGTTTCCGCCGAATCCGAACCTTTCGCCACAGCGTCTTTCGCCGAGGAGCCTTCCATGCGTCCGAGCCACCGCCAGCCCGACGAGCTGCGTGCCGTCTCGCTCGAACGTGCCGTCGTCAAATATGCCGAGGGCTCCTGCTTCGTGAAGTTCGGCGACACCCATGTGCTGGTCACGGCGACCCTGGAGGACCGGCTGCCGCCCTGGCTGAAGGGCCAGGGGCGCGGCTGGGTCACGGCCGAGTACGGCATGCTGCCGCGCGCCACCTCGGAGCGCACCCGGCGCGAGTCCTCGGCCGGCAAGCAGACCGGCCGCACCGTCGAGATCCAACGCCTGATCGGCCGCAGCATGCGGGCCGTGGTCGATCTCGAGGTGCTGGGCGAGCGGCAGATCACCATCGACTGCGACGTCATCCAGGCCGACGGCGGCACCCGCACGGCCTCGATCACGGGCGCCTGGGTGGCGCTGCACGACTGCCTCGCCTGGATGAAGGCGCGCGACATGCTGCGCAACGGCGATCCGCTGCGCGACCACGTCGCCGCGGTGTCGTGCGGCGTGCATGCCGGAACGGCCGTGCTGGACCTCGACTATGCGGAGGATTCCAACGCCGACACGGACGCCAATTTCGTCCTCACCGGCAACGGCGGGATCGTCGAAATCCAGGGCACGGCCGAGAAGGTGCCGTTCTCCGAGGAGCAGTTCATGGCTCTGCTGGCGCTCGCCCGGAAGGGCATCGGGCGCTTGGTCGAGCTGCAGAAAATGGCGGTGATGTGAACGCACACGCGCATCGTCCGCTGACCGGCCGGCTGGTCGTCGCGACCCACAATGCCGGCAAGCTGCGCGAGATGCGCGAGCTTCTGGCCCCCTACGGGATCGAGGCGGTCTCGGCCGGCGAGCTCGGCCTCGCCGAGCCCGACGAGACCGGCACGACGTTTCGCGAGAACGCCCACATCAAGGCGGCGGCCGCGGCC
>NZ_NPEX01000026.1:20057-38430 GCF_003258865.1 Rhodoplanes roseus
GGCTGCCGGCCTTCTCCGACGATTCCGGTCTGGTGGTCGAGGCGCTGGACGGCGCGCCCGGCATCCATTCGGCCCGCTGGGCCGGGCCCGACAAGGATTTCGGCCGCGCCATGACCGACATCCACGAGAAGCTCGTGGAGCGGGGCGCGACGGCGCCGGAGCAGCGGCGCGCCCATTTCGTCTCGGCCCTGTGCGTTGTCTGGCCGGACGGCCACCGCGAGGATTTCGAGGCGCGGGTCGACGGGGTTTTGATTTGGCCGCCGCGTGGAAGCCTCGGATTCGGCTATGATCCGATGTTCCTGCCCGACGGGCATGCCCGCAGCTTCGGCGAGATGCCGGCCGAGGAGAAGCACGGGCTGCCGCCGCGCGGAAAAGGCCTGTCGCATCGTGCGCGGGCGTTCCTGCTGCTCGCGGAGGCGTGCCTTGAGCGACGCTGACGTGCTCGACCTGGCCGAGACGACGACCCGCGAGGACACGCCCTTCGGGGTCTACATCCATTGGCCGTTCTGCCTGTCGAAGTGCCCCTATTGCGACTTCAACAGCCACGTCCGGCACGTCGCCGTGGACCAGGAGAACTACGCCCGCGCCTTCGCGGCCGAGATCGCCACGACGGCGGCCCGGATCGGCCCGCGCGCGGTGAAGACCATCTTCTTCGGCGGCGGCACGCCGTCGCTGATGAAGCCCGCGACGCTGGCCACCGTCCTCGATGCCGTGGCGAAGCACTGGACCATCGCGCCGGACGTCGAGATCACGCTCGAGGCCAATCCCACCTCGGTCGAGGCCGAGCGCTTCCGCGGCTTCCGGGCGGCGGGGGTGAATCGGGTTTCACTCGGCGTCCAGGCGCTCGACGACGACTCGCTGAAGGCGCTCGGCCGGCTGCATACGGCCGCCGAGGCGATGGCCGCCGTCGCCACGGCCCGAAGCATCTTCGATCGCTACTCGTTCGACCTGATCTATGCGCGGCCGGGCCAGAGCGCGCCGGCCTGGAAGCAGGAGCTCGTCCGCGCCATCGGCGAGGCGGCCGAGCATCTGTCGCTCTACCAGCTCACCATCGAGCCCGATACGCCCTTCGCCGCGCTGGAGAACGCCGGCAAGCTGAGCGTGCCGGGCGACGCCGTGGCCCGCCACCTGTTCGACGTCACCCAGGAGGTCTGCGCCGCCGCCGGCTTGCCGGCCTACGAGGTGTCGAACCACGCCCGGCCCGGGGCCGAGTGCCGGCACAACCTGGTCTACTGGCGCTACGGCGAATATGCCGGGATCGGCCCCGGCGCGCACGGCCGGCTCGACGTCGGCGGCAAGCGCATCGCCACCGCGACCGAGAAGCGCCCCGAGACCTGGCTGGCCCAGGTCGAAGCCTCGGGTCACGGCCTCGTGGTCGACGAGACCGTGACGCGGCCCGAGCAGGCGGACGAGTTCCTGCTGATGGGGTTGCGGCTCACCGAGGGCATCGATCCGAAGCGTTTCGAGCAGATCGCCGGCCGGCCGATCGATCCGGCCCGCGTCGCCGACCTGCTGGGCTACGGCTTCGTCGAGACCATGCCGTCCGGCCGCCTGCGCGTCACCCGCTCCGGCTTCCCGATCCTCGACGCCGTGGTGGCCGACCTGGCGGCGTGAGGGGATCGGCCGCCCGGAACCCGTCGCCCCGCGGCGCGATTGAGCCCGCATGGTCCATCTCACCACTGCGGTCGGCCTGCTCGCGGCTCTGTGCACGACGGTCTCGTACATTCCTCAGATGAAGAAGTGCTGGCAGACCGGCCGGGCCGGCGATCTGTCGCTCAAGATGTACCTGATCCTGGCGACCGGTATCGCGCTGTGGGTCATGTACGGCGTGCTCCAGGGCGATGCCGTGATCGTGCTCGCCAACAGCGTCAGCCTCGCCTTCCTGGCCACCATCCTGGTGTTCAAGCTGCGCGAGATCGCGGCCGACCGCGCGAAGCTGCGCCAGGGCGCAACCCCCTTGCGCCCGCCGGCCGAACCGGCACAATCGTCCTCCTAAAAACAAAAGATCACGGGCGGAAACGACACCGTCGGCCGGACCTCGTCCGCACGCCGACCATCCCGAGGAGAGGACTTTTCATGCCGAACACCCCCTGTCGGGCCGGGCGCTGCGGCGCCGCGACGGCGATTGCCCTCACGACATCACTGCTCGGCCTCACGGCCGGGACGCCCGCGCTCGCCTGGGAGCCTCAAAAGTCGGTCGAGATCGTGGTCGCGGCCGGGGCCGGCGGCGCCTCCGACCAGATGGCCCGCATGCTGCAGGCGGCGATCCAGAAGAACGACCTGATGAAGCAGCCCGTGGTCGTCTCGCTGAAAGGCGGAGCCTCGGGCGCCGAGGCGCTGATGTACATGAAGCAGGGCGCCGGCGACCCGCACAAGTTCGTCATCGCCTACTCGCTGATCTACACGCTGCCGCTCGCCGCGAAGCTGCCGTTCGACTGGCGCGACCTGACGCCGGTGTCGATCGTCGCGTTCGACCAGTTCGTGCTGTGGAGCAACGCGACCAAGCCCTACACCGACGTCGCCTCCTTCACGGCCGCCGCCAAGGGCGCGCAGCCCCCGTTCAAGATCGGCGGCACCGGATCGAAGCGCGAGGATCACATCCTCACGGTGTTCCTGGAGAAGCGCACCGGCGCCAAGTTCACCTACCTGCCCTACAAGTCGGGCGGCGAGGCGGCGACCCAGCTGGTCGGCGGCCATGTCGACGCCAACGTCAACAATCCCTCCGAGAACGTCGAGGTGTGGCGGGCCGGCCAAGTGCGGGCGCTGTGCGTGTTCGACAATACGCGTATCGCGTACAAGTCCAAGGTCGCGGCCGACCAGTCCTGGAACGACATCCCGACCTGCAAGGAGAAGGGCCTCGACATCGAGTACACGATGCTGCGCGGCATCTTCCTGCCCGGCAAGGTCGCGCCCGACCAGGTCGCCTTCTATGTCGACCTGTTCAAGAAGATCGCGCAGACGCCCGAATACAAGGACTACATGGAGAAGCAGGCGCTCAAGCCGGCTTTCCTGACCGGCGCCGAGATGACGTCCTTCCTGGAGAAAGACGAGGCGCTGCACAAGCAGCTGATGACCGAAGCGGGCTTCGTCGCCGGCACGAATTGACCGGCCTCTGCGCGAGGCAGCGCGCCTTGCACCTCGCCCCGCGAGGCCGCCCCTCTTCCCTCTCCCACGAGGGGAGAGGGTTCGAGCCGCGCTGATCATCTGGAACTGGTGTCATGTCCTCCCATGACTCTGCCACGCCGCCGAGCCACGATGGCCCCATCCGAAGCCGCACCCTCGTGCGGACCTCGACGGTCGATCTGATCACCTGCGCGCTGCTGCTCGGGCTCGCCGCGCTGCTCGGCTGGGACTCGTGGCGCACCGGCGCGGCGTGGGCGCCGGACGGGCCGGAGGCCGGCTACTTCCCGTTCTATCTGGCGCTGCTGCTCGGTGCCGCCAGCCTGTTCGGCATGGCTCGGGCGATCCTGTCGCACGACGTGATCACCGAGGCGTTCCTCACCCGCGACCAGATCGGCCGCGTCGCCGCCGTGTTTCTGCCGACGCTCGCCTTCGTGCTGCTCACCCAGGTGCTGGGCATCTATGTCGCGAGCTTCCTGCTGGTCGCCGGATTCATGACCGTGGTCGGAAGAATCCGGTGGTGGATCTCGCTTTTCACGGCCGTGGTCTTCTCGGGCCTGATGTTCGCGGTGTTCGAGATCGCCTTCAACGTCATCATGCCGAAGGGGCCGCTCGAGGCCGCCTTCGGGTACTGAGGAGCAGGTTCGCGGATGGAGGCGCTCGGGCTGCTCCTGCAGGGGTTCCAGGTCCTGCTCACGGTCGACAAGCTCCTGCTGATGATGCTCGGTCTCACGCTCGGCGTGTTCGTCGGCGTGCTGCCCGGGCTGGGCGGCCCGAACGGCGTCGCGATCCTGTTGCCGCTGACCTTCTCGATGGACCCCACCTCGGCCATCGTGATGCTGTCCTGCATCTACTGGGGGGCGCTGTTCGGCGGCGCCATCACGTCGATCCTGTTCAACATCCCGGGCGAGGCGTGGTCGGTGGCGACCACGTTCGACGGCTATCCGATGGCCCAGAAGGGGCAGGCGGCCGAGGCGCTGACGGCGGCCTTCACGTCGTCCTTCGTCGGCTCGCTCGCTGCCGTGCTGCTGATCACCTTCGTGGCGCCGAGCGTCGCCGGCTTCGCGCTGCGCTTCGGACCGCCGGAGTTCTTCGCCGTCTACCTCCTGACCTTCTGCTCGTTCGTCGGCCTCGGCCGCGAGGCGCGCCACAAGATCGTCATCTCGATGACGCTCGGGCTGCTGCTCACCGGCATCGGCATGGACACGGTGTCGGGCCAGCTCCGCATGACGTTCGGCTTCACGGATCTGCTGCGCGGCATCAACTTCCTGGTGGCGGTGATCGGGCTGTTCGGGATCAGCGAGATCCTGCTCACCATGGAGGAGCGCCTCGCCTTGCGCGGCCACGCCGCGCGGATCAGCCTGAAGGTGGTGTTTCGCACCTGGGCGAGCCTGCCGCGCTACTGGGCGACGCTCGCGCGCTCCGCCGTGATCGGCTGTTGGCTCGGCGTCACGCCGGGCGGCGCGATCGCGGCCTCCTTCATGGGCTACAATCTCGCCAAGCGCTTCGCCCGGGACAAGACGGGCTTCGGCAAGGGGCGGATCGACGGCGTGCTGGCCCCCGAGACGGCGGCGCACGCGGCCGGCACGGCGGCGCTGTTGCCGATGCTGGCGCTCGGCATCCCGGGCTCCGGCACGGCCGCGATCCTGCTCGGCGGGCTGATGGTGTGGGGTCTCAATCCCGGACCGTTGATGTTCGTCGAGCACAAGGAGTTCGTCTGGGGCACCATCGCCTCGATGTATCTCGGCAACGTGGTGGGGCTGGTGCTGGTGCTCTCGACCGTGCCGCTGTTCGCCGCGGTGCTGCGCGTGCCGTTCGCCGCCATCGCGCCGATGATCATCGTGTCCTGCGCGATCGGCGCCTATGCGATCCAGAACGCCATGTTCGACGTCTGGCTGATGCTCGGCTTCGGCGTGCTCGGCTACGTGTTCAAGAAGCTCGACATCCCGCTGGCGCCGCTGACCCTCGCGCTCGTCCTCGGCAACCGCGCCGAGGACGCGTTCCGCCTGTCGATGATCGGCTCGGGCGGCGACCTGCGGGTGTTCTGGTCGAACGGCCTGGTCGGCACGCTGACCACGCTCGCGCTGCTGCTGCTGTTCTGGCCGGCGATCACCGGCCTGGTCTCACGGGCCGGCCGTCTGGTCCGCGCCGACGCCTGAGCGCCGGCGCGCCCGCCCTCACTCCGAGCGGATCGTCTCGAACGAGACGTCGCGCTGGGCGGTGCGCAGCGACACGGTGAAGCCGGCGATCACGTCGACGAAGGCGATGGTGAGCAGCAGGAAGAACGTGGAGGTCGCGGTCTCGGGCACCACCAGGAACTCCACCAGCATGGCGATGAACAGCAGCAGCGACAGCACGTGGTCGACCACGCTCCGGCGCGACATGCGGGTCGCCTTGGCGATCTCGAGGAACAGGAAGAACAGCCCGACCACGATCAGCGCGTCGCCCCAGCTCAGCGAGAACGGTGCCCGCGAGATCATCGTCACCTGGAAGACCGGGTCGGTCCACACGAAGCCGCGCAGCAGGAAGGCGACGATGTTGTAGATCGCGAAGGGGACGAGCAGCAGCGGAAATCCGAGCATGAACATCGAAGGTCCTCGAAACGGAATGTCGCCGATAGGAATGCCGCACCGGCCCGCACGGTTCGACGCGCTCCGCCCTTAAAACATGTCGGCGTCGTCAGTCCAGTGACACGAGCGCGGCGGGCAGGCCGAAAACGCCAAAAACGCCCGGCGCGGGTGCACCGGACGTCGCCGCGACCGGAAGTCGCGGCCTAGCACAGGTCGGACGCACCGCCGGGGCGGCGCGGCGGGCCTTACTCTTCGGTCTTCTTGGTGAAGATCTGCCGGCCGCGATACATGCCGGTCTTCAGATCGACGTGGTGCGGACGGCGGAGCTCGCCCGAGTCCTTGTCTTCCACATAGGTCGGCGCCTTGATCGCGTCGGCCGAGCGGCGCATGCCGCGGCGGGAAGGCGAGGTCTTTCGTTTCGGCACGGCCATGGGTGCGGTCTCCTCGACAGGGGCCGGCTGCGATGGCGCGCCGAAGCCCGGTTTTCCGGAAAGCGGGCTTATAGAGCATGCGCTCCGGCCTGGCTAGAGCGGTTTTCGCCGGTGATTTCGCACCGGACAGGTGGGACGCGACGCGTCTAACGGCCCGCCGGCGTGGCCCCGGCGGCCGCGATCCGCAGCCGGAGGTGGGTCAGGCGGCCGGGCGCGGCAACCCCAGGAGGTGCCTGGCTTCGGCCGGGGTGGCCGGCTCGGCGTCCAAGGCCCGGAGAATCCGGACCGCCTTCTCGACCAGGGCGGCGTTGCTGGGCGCCAGCACGCCGCGCTCGAGATGGAGGTTGTCCTCCAGCCCGACCCGGACATGGCCGCCGAGCAGCAGGGCCTGGGCCACCATCGGGAACTGGGCCGGGCCGATGCCGAAGCCGGTCCAGAAGGCGCCCTCGGGAAGCATGTCGCGCATGAACATCATGGCTTCGGGGGCCGCCGGGGCGCCCCACGGCACGCCGAGGCAGATCTGGAACATCGCGGGCGTCTTGAGCACGCCCTCCTCGATCAGCCGAAGCGCCAGCCTGATATTGCCGCTGTCGAAGCATTCGAGCTCGGGGAGCACGCCGGCCGCCGCCACGGCGCGTCCCATCACCCGCAGATGCGCCGGCGTGTTGACGAAGACGAACTCGCCGAAATTCATCGTGGTGATGTCGAGCGTGCAGATCTCCGGCCGCAGCGTCTCGATGTGGCGGACCCGGTATTCGGGCGGCGCCAGGGTCGAGCCCTCGGCCCCGATCTTCGGGTCCGCGTCGGAGGGGATGAAGCGGGCGCCGGCGCCGGTCGTGATGTTCAGGATCACGTCGGCGTCGACCTCGCGGATGCGCTCGGCCACCTCGCGGTAGAGCGCGAGGTCGGTCGCCGGCCTGCCGGTCGCGGGGTCGCGCACGTGGATGTGGACGATCGCGGCGCCCGCCTTGGCGGCGTCGATCGCCGACGTCGCGATCTCGGCCGGCGTCACCGGCACGGCCGGGTTCTTGCCCACCGTGTCGCCGCCGCCGGTCAGCGCGCAGGTGACGACGACGGGCCGCTTCGAGGCGACTGGGGGCGCGGCCACGGTCACTCGCCCTTCAGGCCGAGGCGGCGGATCAGCTCGCCCTTGAGCTTGTAGTCGTCGGCGATCCGGGCCCGGAACTGCGCACTGTCGAGATAGGCGGCCACCTGCCCGGTGTTCTCCAGCGCCTTCACCACACTCTCCGACTTGACGGCGTTGGCGCAGGCGCGTTCGAGCGAGGCTTTCACTTGGGCCGGGATGCCTTTCGGCGCGAACAGGCCGTTGAGGCCCTGCGACAGCGAGCGCTCGACGCCGAGCTCCTTGGCGGTCGGCACGTCCGGCAGGCTCGGATGGCGGGTCTCGGAGAACACCGCGAGCACGCGCACGTTCTGGCCGCGCACCGACGACACCGCCGGCACCAGGAAGTCGATGTCGCCCTTGAGCAGCACCGGCAGGCCGGCGGCATCGCCGCGGAACGGGATGTGCTGCAGCTTCATGTGCAGCGCCGCGCCCATGTTCTCGGCCGACAGATGGCCGATCGAGCCGACGCCCGGGCTGCCATAGGTGAGCTCGGTCGGGCTCGCCTTGGCGGCGGCGACGAAGTCCTGCGCGGTCTTGAACTTGGAATCGGCGCGCACCACCACGGCGAAGACGTTCTCGAAATACTGGCAGATGTACTCGAACGACTCCGCGTCGTAGGCGACGCCCTTCACCAGATAGGGCGCGTTGGTGACCGGCGTCGCCGGGCCGGCCGCCAGCACGTGCCCGTCGGGTGTCGCGGCCACCAGGGCCCGGAAGCCGAGCGTGCCGCCGGCGCCCTCGCGGTTGGTCACGAAGACGGTCTGGCCGATCTCGGCCGACATGGCTTGCGCCATGGCGCGGGCGACGATGTCGACGCCGCCGCCGGCCGTCCACGGCACGATCAGTTCGACCGGGCGGGTCGCCCAGATCGGTGCCGGCGCCTGGGCCTGGGTGGCGGCCGGCGCGAATGCGAGCGCGAGCCCGAGGAGAAAACCGTTGCGCAGCGTTCGTCCCATGATGGTCCTTCTTGTGCTGGTTCTTGTGTGGCGAGGGCAGGCGTGTCGTGGAGCCCGTGGGCTGCCCGGGCCGCGCTGGCTCAGGCGTCGAGGATCGCGACGGCGCGGGTCCAGCCGGCCGATGCGGCGCGGATCTTCACCGGGAAGCAGGCGACCGTGAAGCCGGTCGGCGGGAGCTGCTCCAGATTGTGCAGCTTCTCCAGATGGCAGTAGCCGATCTCGCGGCCGGCCTTGTGGCCCTCCCAGATGATCGCGGCATCGTCCGTGTCGGCGAAGCGCTTCGCCGTGGCGCCGAACGGCGCGTCCCACGACCAGGCGTCGGTGCCGACCACCCGGATGCCGCGGCTGGTGAGATGGAGCGTCGCCTCGCGGCCGATGCCGCAGCCGGCGTCCAGATAGTCGGGCCCGCCGTAGCGGCCGCCGGCCGCGGTGTTGACCAGCACGATCTCGAGTGGCGCCAGCGTGTGGCCGATGCGTGCGAGCTCGGCCTCGAGGTCGGCTGCCGTGACGACATAGCCGTCCGGAAGGTGCCGGAAATCGAGCTTCACGCCCGGCCGGAAGCACCAGTCGAGCGGGATCTCGTCGATGGTCGCGGAGCGCTCGCCGCCCGCCACCAGGGCGTGGTTCATGGTCGGATGAAAATGCCAGGGCGCGTCCAGATGGGTGCCGTTGTGGGTGGTCAGCTCGACCTTCTCGATCGCCCAGGCGGCGCCGTCCGGCAGCCGGTCGGGGGTGAGGCCGGGGAAGAAGGCGCCGATACGCTCGAAGGTCTGGCCGTGGTCCAGATAGGTGATCTTGGGCCGCGCCATCGGCGGGTCGCTGGCGATCTCGTTGTCGATGGCGATGGAGAGATCGATGATGCGCTGGGACATGGCGGACGCTCGGCGACGGTCGGGGCCCGACCATCGAATGCGGCTTCGGAAGACCAGCAAGGACACCACGAGGCACGGCATGGGTCAAGCACTTGCTTCAAGCAGATGCTTGAGTTTAAATCCGACGAACTGACGCACCGAGAGAACCGTGTCCATCCAAGCGCCCCGCCGTCGCCGGTCCACCGCCCCGGGCGACGAGACCCGCGAACGCATCCTCGACGCGGCCGAGCACCTGTTCGCCGAGCGCGGCTACAGCAATGTCTCGACCCGGGACATCGCCGAAGCGGCGCGCTCCAACGCGGCCGCGGCGCATTATCACTTCGGCTCCAAGGAGGCGGTGCTCGAGGCCGTGTTCGAGCGCCGGCTCGCCGGGATGAACGCCGAGCGCGAGCGGCTGCTCGCGGCCTGCCTGGCCGAGGCCGATGGCCGGCCTTCCGTCGAAGCCATCCTGGAGGCGTTCATCGGCCCGACCCTGCGGCTCGGCGCCACCGAGGAGGGCCGGCGGTTCAACCTCTTGGCGGGCCGCTCGTCGACCGACCCGAATCCCGAGGTCCGGCGCATCGTCTTCCAGGTCTACGACTCGGTCGGCCGGCGCTTCGTCGATGCTGCGGCGGCGGCCTGCCCGGATCTGTCCCGGGAGGAGCTGTTCTGGCGCATCGCCTGCGTCTACGGCGCCATGATGTACATCCGGGCCGACAACGGCCGGCTCCAGCACCTGTTCGGCCCCGGCTTCAGCCTGTCGGACGGCGAGGGCGCGCTGAAGTTCGCCATGCCGTTCCTCACCGCCGGCCTGGCAGCGCCGCCGGTGGAAGGGACGGAATGACGGTGCAGCTCATGGCCGCCGTCCCGACACCACGCAGCTCGCCAGGGCCCGCGACGCGCGGCGCTCGTGGATGCCGGCGAGGCGGCGCAGGCCGGGGCCGGGCTTGCCGGCGTTGCGCCGGTGCGGGTCGGGTAGCATCGCCGCCATCAGGGCGGCCTGGCCCGGCGTGAGCTCGCGCGCCGAGCGGCCCAAAGCCTTGCGGGCGCCGGCCTCGGCCCCGAACTGGCCGCTCGGGCCCCATTCGGCGATGTTGAGATAGAGCTCCATCACCCGCCGCTTGCCGAGCACGAGGTCGAGCCAGATCGCCAGCGGCGCCTCCAGGACCTTGCGCACGAAGCTGCGGCCCGGCCACAGGAACAGGTTCTTGGCGAGCTGCTGCGAGATCGTCGAGGCGCCGCGCGCCCCGGCGATGCCGTCGTCCTCGATGGCGTCGCGAATCTCCGCCAGGTCGATGCCCCGGTGCCGGCAGAACCGCGCGTCCTCCGAGGCGATCACGGTGACGGGCAGGGCCGGCGCGATCTCGGCGAGCGGAACCCAGACCCGCTCGACCGGCGCACCGGTGACCCAGCGACCCAGCATCAGGGTCGAGACGGGATGGCCGACCAGATAGAAGGGCGTCAGCACATAGGGCAGGAGCAGCAGCACGAACACCAGCAGCATGGCGAGCTTGAGCCAGCCGGCGAACGTGCGGGGACGGGAGAGCGACGGGACCAGCCTCATGGGGCGATCTTAGCGTGCCGAACGCCACGGCACAGCAAGGGCGTCCTTGCACGGCGCGACGATCTCCCGCAGTTTCCGGCCAATGACCGCCATCATCCAGACCCTGCTCCTCCTCCTCGCCGTGCTGGTCGCCGTCGCCGTCCTGGCGCGCCGGCTCGACGTGGCGCCGTCGATCATCCTGGTGATCGCCGGCGTCGCCATCGCCTTCGTGCCGGGCCTGCCGCCGATCGAGCTGGCGCCGGAATTCGTGTTGCTCGTGGTGCTGCCGCCGCTGATCTATCTGGCCGGCGTGGCGATGAGCTGGCGCGAGTTCCGCTTCAACCTGCGCTCCATCTCGCTCCTGGCGTTCGGCTGTGTCGTGTTCACCACGATCGCGGTGGCGGCCGGCGCGCATTACCTGCTCGGCCTGCCCTGGGGCGTCGCCTTCGTGCTCGGCGCCATCGTGTCGCCGCCCGACGTCGTCGCGCCGCTCGCCGTGGCGCGCCGCCTCGGCCTGCCGCGACGCATTCTCGTGGTGCTCGAGGGCGAGGGGCTCGCCAACGACGCGACCGCCCTGATTCTCTACCGCTTCGCCGTCGCCGCGGTGAGCACCGGCATGTTCTCGTTCCCCGAGGCGATCGGGACGTTCTCGGCCATCGTGGTCGGCGAGATCGGCTGGGGGCTGGCGGTCGGCTGGATCAGCTTGCGGCTGCGCCATTGGGCGCGCGACCCGCGGGTCGAGATCACCCTGTCGATGATGACGCCCTATCTCTGCTACTGGGTGCCCGAGCATCTCGGCGGCTCCGGTGTGCTGGCGACCGTCGCGGCCGGCCTCTATGTGAGCTGGAACGGACCGCTGCTGATCTCCTCGGCGACACGGCTGCAGGGCGTGTTCTTCTGGGACCTGCTGGTCTACCTGCTCGAGGGCTTCATCTTCCTGATCACCGGCATGCAGGCCCGCACGCTGATCGAGCGCATCCAGTCGCATTCGCTAGCCGAGATCGCGACCGGCATCCTGGTCACCACGGCGATCTGCATCCTGGCCCGCTTCGTCTGGGTGTTCCCGGCCATCTATCTGCCGCGCTGGCTGCTGCCCTGGATACGGGCGCGCGACCCGGCCCCGATCTGGCAGCGGCCCTTCATGATCGCCTTCGTCGGGGTGCGCGGCGTCGTCTCGCTCGCCGCCGCCCTGGCCCTGCCCTTCGTGCTGCAGAACGGCGACCCGTTCCCGTATCGCGACTTCATCGTGGTGGTGACGTTCGGCGTCATCGTCATGACGCTGGTCGGGCAGGGCCTGATGATGCCGCTGGTGATGCGCTGGCTCGGGCTCGCGGCGATCGGCACGGCCGAGAACCGCGTGATCCGCGAGCAGGAGCTGCGCGCCCGCCACTCCGCCAGCGAGGTCGCCCAGGCCCGGCTCATCGAGCTCACCGACCGGGCCGACGTCAACGAGGACGTCACGGCCCTGTTGGCGGCCCGCAACGAGCAGCGCACCCGGGTCGTCCCGCGCAATCTCGACGACGGCTTCGAGACCGCCAAGCTCAGCGCCAAGCTGCGGCTCGATCTGATCGAGGCCGAGCGGCGGCACCTCCACAAGCTCGAGCTCGACGGCGAGATCACCGATGAATCGCGCCGCCGGATCGAGCGCGAGCTCGATCTCGAGGAGGCGAGCATCGCCTGCAAGTCGGAGGCTTACGAGCCGCCGCTCTGATCCCGCGGGATCGTCGCGGCGGCGGCGTTGATGCTTTTGTCACCGGCCCGGTACAAACTGGCGCGTCTGTCCGGCCCAGGGAGTCTCCGATGCGCCGTCTCGCTCTCGCGTTGTCGCTGTCTGCCGCCGTGGCCGCTGCCGGCCTGGCGCTCGCCCAGCCGGCCGTGACGCCGCACGGGCCGGACCGGCTGCTGGCCGTTCCCGAGGTCGGCGCGTTGCCCGACGACGAGACCGGGCGTCTGGTGCGGCGCGGCCGCGACCTCGTCACCGCCACCTACGCCCATATCGGGCCGGAGGTGCCGGATCCGGCGAAGCGGTTCGCCGGCAACAATCTCGCCTGCGGCAATTGCCACCTGCAAGCCGGCACCAAGAAGTTCGGCCTGCCGATCTACGGCCTGTTCGAGAAGTTCCCGCAATACAGTGCCCGGGCCGGCGCCGAGATCACCATCGAGGACCGCATCGACGGCTGCATGACGCGCAGCATGAACGGCCGTGCGCTCCCGGCGGACTCCCCCGAGATGAAGGCCTTCGTCGCGTATGTGCGGTTCCTCTCGGTCGGCTATCCGGCCGGCCAGCCGGTCTCCGGGCTCGGCACCGGCTCGATGCCCGAGCTCGACCGTGCCGCCGATCCGGCGCGCGGCAAGGTGCTCTACGCCAAGGCCTGCCTCGACTGCCACAACACCGACGGCCAGGGGCTAAGGCGCAGCCTTCCCACCACGGATCTCGGCTACATGGTCCCGCCGCTGTGGGGGCCGGACAGCTTCAACGACGGTGCCGGCATGGCGCGGCTGATCACGGCGGCCAACTTCCTGCACTTCAACATGCCGCACGGGACCGACTACCTGGATCCGCAGCTCTCGGTCGAGGACGCCTGGGACCTCGCGGCCTTCATGATCTCGCAGCCGCGGCCACGGCGTGCCGGGCTGGACAAGGATTTTCCCGACCTGCTGGCCAAGCCGGTCGACACGCCCTACGGGCCGTATGCCGACGGCTTCTCCGAACGGCAGCACACCTTCGGCCCGTTCGGGCCGATCCGCGACGCCATCGCCCGGCTGAAGGCCGCCAAGGGTGCGCCGAACTGATCCTACCGCACTGCGATGGAGTGCTGCGGAGCGGAAAACATATTGTCTTTCCGAATGTTAGTTCAAAGATGAGAACGATTGCAGACTTTCTGCAACCCGGCGCGTGCGAAGGTTGTATTTAATGAACATTTACAGAACAAACGAGGTACATTAAGCTAACGGCGTTCTTCTCATGTCGCCAGCTTCACAGGAGTGACATCATGATCGACGCCGGTGCGCTGCAGCAGGAGCTGCAGCAGGCCCGCAAGGCGCGCCTGGAGGCGCACGCCTCTGCATGCGATATCGAGACGCTGCTGGACACGGTCCGCGGCTCGCACCGCGCCTGGTACAGGCTGCCCTTCGGCCGCGAGGCGGCGCGCCCGGATCTGTTCTCGGAGATATGAGGCCGGCGAGAGCCGGCGCGCCGGTCAGCCGCGCTTTTGCGCGATGGTGTCCCAGATCAGCGTCGCGATGTCGGGGCCGCCGAGAGACTTGATCGCCCGGACGCCGGTCGGCGACGTGACGTTGATCTCGGTGAGGAAGCCGTCGATCACGTCGATGCCGACGAACAGCAGGCCCCGCTCCCGCAGGGGCGGGCCGATCCGCTCGCAGATCTCGCGCTCGCGCGGGGTCAGCTCGGTGGCCTGCGCGGCCCCACCCCGCACCATGTTGGAGCGCAGGTCGTCGGCGGCCGGCACCCGGTTCACGGCGCCGGCGAACACCCCGTCGACCAGGATGATGCGCTTGTCGCCCAGCGCCACGGCGGGCAGGAACCGCTGGATCACCCAGGGCTCGCGGTACGTCACCGAGAACATGTCGTAGAGCGAGCCGAAATTGAGGTCGTCGCGGGTGACGCGGAACACCGCGCCGCCGCCGTGCCCGTAGAGCGGCTTCATCACGATGTCGCCGTGCTCGGCCCGGAACGCCTGGATCTCGGCGCGGTCGCGGGTGACGAGGGTCGGCGGCATCAGGTCCGGGAACTCGGTGACGAAGATCTTCTCCGGCGCGTTGCGCACATGGGCCGGGTCGTTGACCACCAGGGTGCGCGGATGCACGCGCTCCAGCAGATGGGTCGAGGTGATGTAGGCGAGGTCGAAGGGCGGGTCCTGCCGCAGCAGGATCACGTCGAAGGAGCCGAGATCGTCCCGGGTCTCCTCGCCGAGCGTGAAATGATTGCCCGGCTCGTCACGTACTACCAACGTATTAGTGCGGGCAAATACGCATCCGTCCTTCAACACGAGGCGATCTGGCGTGTAATAGGCCAGCTCATGGCCCCGGGCCTGCGCTTCGAGCAGCAAGGCGAACGTCGAGTCGCCTCGAATATTAATACGCTCGATCGGGTCCATCTGCACGGCGACGCGATATTTCATTTGAGCACGCCAATTCTCTGAGCGGAAGAACGGATACTTAACGGGCTGTAGCGAGGATGTGCACAGTTCGCATAAATTCCGTTCGGAGGCTCGTCCGTGTTGCACGCGATTGCGAGAGTGTCCATCGCCGCCAAGCTCTACACCATCTTCGCCATTCTCGGAGTCGCGCTCGCCGCGCTCGCCATTGTCGGCAACCGCAGCGCCTCCCTGCAGATCCGCCTCGCCGCCGAGATCGATTCCGCGGCCCGCGGGACCCGCAACATCGAGCGCATCAACGGGCTGATCTACGCCGTGGTGATGGAATCGCGCGGCGTCTACATGTCGGCCGATCCCAAGGTGGTGAAACGCTACGGCGACGGCCTGCTCGCCTTCAACGACCAGATCGACCGGACCATGCAGGACTGGCGCCGCCTGGTGCGCGCCGACGACGCCGCCCAGTTCGACATTTTCGCCAAGCGTATCGAGCAGTTCCGCGAGTTCCGCCGCGAGCTGGTGCGCCGCGCCAACGAGATCTCGCCGGCGGCCGGTCGCGAATGGGGCGACAACGATGCCAACCGGGCGGTGCGATCCGCCCTCAACAAGGATCTGGATGAGCTCGCGAAGATCTATGCCGCACGCGCCGACCGGGTCCGCGAGCTCGAAGCCACCACCGCGATCAGCACGCGGATCCAGGACGCCATCGCCGTGCTCGCCCTGCTGTTCACCGCTGTCGGCGCCGTGGTGATCTGGCGCGCCGTGGCGCGGCCGCTCTCCACCATCACGGCGACGATCGAGGCGGTCGCCGCGGATCGGCATGTCGGAGAGGTGCCCTACACGACCCGCCAGGACGAGATCGGTGCGCTCGCCCGTGCCGTGGCGGTGTTCCACGCCGCGATGCGGCGGAACAAGGAGCTCGGTATCGAGGTCAAGGCCCAGACCGAGGTGATGGCCGGGCGGAACCGGCGGATCGAGGAGGCGATCGACACGTTCCACGGGTCCGTCGAGCACATCCTCAAGTCGGTGACGGACGACGCCGCAGCCATGCGCTCGGCCGTCGAATCGATCACCGGCATGGCGAGCGACGCCGCTCGCGAGGCCGCCGCCGCCGCCTCGGCCACCGAGCAGGCCAGCGGCAGCATCCAGACGGTCGCGGCTGCGGCCGAGGAGCTGACCAGCTCGGTCGGCGAGATCGGTCGCCAGGTCGGCGAGGCGACCCGCATCGTCGCCGAGGCCGGCGTCAAGACGGAGCGCTCGGTCGGCGAGATCGAAGGCCTCGCCGCCGCCAGCGTGCGCATCGGCGACGTGGTGCAGCTCATCCAGGCGATCGCGGCGCAGACCAATCTCCTGGCGCTGAACGCCACCATCGAGGCGGCGCGAGCCGGCGAGGCCGGCAAGGGCTTCGCCGTGGTGGCCCAGGAGGTCAAGTCGCTCGCCGGGCAGACCGCCAAGGCGACCACCGAGATCTCCGAGCAGGTCGGCGCGATCCAGTCCTCGACCCGCAGCGCCGCCGAGGCGGTCGGCGAGATCGGCATCGCCATGCGGCAGATCAGCGAGGTGACCACCACGATCGCCAGCGCGGTCGAGCAGCAGAGCGCCGCCTCGCGCGAAATCTCCGAGAGCGCCCAGCTCGCCTCGCGCGGCAACTCCGCTCTGGTCGGCAACATCTCGGGCGTGACCGGCGCGGTCGACGAGACCAGCCGCTCGGCCTCCGGCGTGCTCGACAAGATCAGCGGCCTCACCGGCGACACAAGGGAGCTCGCCGGCGCCGTCGAGCAGTTCTTCTCGAAGCTGCGCAGCGAGGGCGCCCGCGCGGCCGCGTCCAAGGCGGCGTGAGAGCGCGCCGGCCTCAGTCGCTGGCGTCGAAGGCCGCCGCGATGTGCCGCGGCAGGCAGCCGGGCGCGATCAGGATCACGTCGAACCGCAGCGGCAGGCCGGCCGCCTTCGGATGCGTGGCCAGCCAGTGCTGCGCCGCGTCGACGATCCGGGCGCGCTGGCGCAGCGAGACCGACTCGGCCGCTGCGTCGAGCGAGGCGCGGGCCTTCACCTCGACGAACACCACGGTGCCGAGCCGCTGGGCCACCAGGTCGATCTCGCCGACCGGCGTCTTGTAGCGGCGGGCGACGATCCGGTAGCCCTTGGCCATCAGGAAGGCGGCGGCCCGGCTCTCGGCCGACAGGCCGAGCATCTGGGCCGCCTGGCGCTTCGGCTCCGGCGGCGACTTCGCCGCCGCTTTTTTCACACGCGGCATCGTCAGCGGCACGGGCGTCGGCGCCGGTGGCGCGATCTCGCCCGGCCGCTTCAGCGTGCGGGTCGCGCGCATCCCGGTCGGGCCGGCCTCGGTCGGCACGGCCCTCGCCTTGCCGGCCCGGGCCGGCTTCGTCTCGGATGGGGGCTCGTCGTCAATCGCCATCGCCGTCCTCCCGGCCGAGCGCCAGCGCCCGCTGATAGACGGTGCGGCGCGGCTCGCCGGTCGCCTCCGCCACCGCCGCGACCGCGTCCTTGAGCGAGGCCGTGCGCATCGCCGCGACGAGCTTCCGGTCGATCTCCTCCGGCGAGGCATGGGTCTCGGCGGCCGGGGGCGCGATCACCAGCACGACCTCGCCGCGGGTCTCGGCGCCGCCGGCCGCATAGGCCGCCGCGAGGCTCGCGAGGTCGCCGCGCCGCACCTCCTCGTGCAGCTTGGTCAGCTCGCGGCACACCGCCGCCTCGCGCGGGCCGAGCACGGCCGAAAGGTCGGCGAGCGCATCGGCGAGGCGCGGGCCGGTCTCGAACAGCACCAGCGTCGCCGGAATCGTGGCGATCTCGCCGATCCGGTTCTTCCGCGCCCCTTCGCGGGGCGGCAGGAAGCCCTCGAAGAAGAACCGGTCGGTCGGCAGGCCGGCGATGGTCAGCGCGGTCAGCACGGCGGAGGGGCCCGGCACGGCCGTGACGGCGGCGCCGGCCTCGCGGGCCTCACGCACCAGCCGGAAGCCGGGGTCGGAGACCAGCGGCGTGCCGGCGTCGGAGACGAGCGCGACCGCCTCGCCGGCGGCGAGCCGGGCCAGGATCTTGGGCCGGGCCGCGGTGGCATTGTGCTCGTGATAGGCGGTCAGCGGCCGCGAGATGCCGTAGCGGGCGAGCAGCTTGCGGGTCACCCGCGTGTCCTCGCAGGCGATCAGGTCGGCGGCCGCGAGGGTCGCCAGCGCCCGCAGGGAGACGTCCTCGAGATGGCCGATCGGCGTCGCGACGACGTGGAGACCGCCCGGCAGCGGCGGGGCGCGCCGCGCCGCGCCGAACAGCACGAAGCTGCGGTCGCCTTCGCCGGGCGGCGCCGGCTCGGCATCGGGCAGGTCGGTCGCGTCCGGCGCGTCGTCCTCTGGGGTGTGGTCGGTCATGGCGCGGTTCTAGCCGGCCCGGGTCCGCACCGGAAGGGCCGGTCGGCCGGCCTGCGCGATCCCCCGCCGCAGCGCATGAGGATTGACCCGGCGGTTGCGCTGTGGCGCTGTTGCAAAAGTGTTTTCAGGCCCGCGCCGCCGCGGGGGAGTTTTGGTCATGGCAGCCTCTCACGATCCGAGCCGACGCAGGGTGGTCCGCCTTCTCGGCGTCGGCTCGACGGTGCTGGTCGCCGGCTGCGCCGGGGTCGCTCTCGGCGGCTCCGGCCGCCGCACGCCGGACC
>NZ_NPEX01000269.1 GCF_003258865.1 Rhodoplanes roseus
GAGTCGCGGGCTTTCGCCCGGACCCCGGAACGACAGGAGCGGAACGCGGAAGCCGAGGACAGAAATGCTGAAGATCTGGGGCCGCACGACCTCGTCCAACGTGCAGAAGGTGATGTGGGCGATCGGCGAGCTGGGGCTCGAGCACGAGCGCGCCGATCTCGGCGGGCCGTTCGGCGGCAACAAGGAGCCGGATTATCTGGCCCTGAACCCCAACGGCCTGATCCCGACCCTGCAGGACGGCAACTTCGTGCTGTGGGAGTCGAACGCCATCGTCCGCTATCTGGCCGAGGTGCACGGGCCGGAGCCGCTGCAGCCCGCCGATCCGCGCAGCCGCGCGCTCGCCGGGCAGTGGATGGACTGGCAGCTCACCGTGGCGGCGCCGGCCATCATCCCGGTGTTCTGGCAGCTCGTCCGCACCGCACCCGACAAGCGCGACGAGGCGGCGATCGCCACCGGCAAGGAAAAGAGCATCGCGGCGTTCGGGATCCTCGACGCGGCGCTGGCGAAGTCGGCCTACCTGGCCGGCGACACCTTCTCGTACGGCGACATCCCGGTGGCCATCATGGCGCGGCGCTTCCTGGAGCTGGTCACCGAGCGGCCGTCGATGTCGAACCTCGAACGCTGGTACGCCGCCGTCGACCTCCGCCCCGCCTTCCAGCAGCACGTCGCATCGATCCCGATGGTGTGAGGAATCGGTCGTTCCGGGGCGTCGCAGAACGGCAGCCCCGAAACGACCGGGACTCCTACAGCGCCTCGCCCTTCAAGAGCTTCGGCACCTCGCCGGAGAGACCGGCGGCCTCCCGCACGAAGACGCGCTTGAGGACGGGGGCGCGATCGACCAGGCCGAGGCCGAGGTCGCGCACCAGACGCAACACGTCGGAGCGGTTCGAGAACAGCCGGTTGAGGCCGTCGGTCGCGAGACCCATGGTCATGGTGTCGAAGCGCCGCCAGCGCTGGTAGCGCTCCAGCACGTCGGGGCCGCCGATGTCGAGACCGAGCCGCGCCGTATCCGCCACCGCCTCGGCCAGCGCCGCCGAATCGCGGAGCCCGAGATTGAGCCCCTGGCCGGCGATCGGGTGCACGCGGTGGGCGGCGTCGCCGATCAGCGCCAGCCGGTCGGCGACGAAGGACCGCGCGACGCCCAGGCCGAGCGGATAGGCCTGCCGGGGCCCGACCGCTTCCAGTTCCCCGAGATGCAGGCCGAAGCGCTTTTCCAGCTCCCCCTGAAACCCCTCGTCCGGCAGCGCGACGATGCGCCTGGCCTCCTCGGTCGTCTCGACCCAGACCAGCGAGGCGCGGTTGTCGGTCAGCGGCAGGATTGCGAACGGCCCGGCCGGAAGGAAATGCTCGGTGGCACGGCCGTGATGCTCGCGCTCGTGCTTCACCATGGTGACGATCGCCGATTGGCCGTATTCCCAGCCGACCACCGTGATGCCGGCGAGGTCGCGCAGCCTGGAGCGCAAGCCGTCCGCGGCAACCAGCAGGCTCGCCTCGATCACGGCGCCGTCCGCCAGCGTCACTCTCACGGTCTGAGGATTCGCCTCGTACTCGGTGACGCTGGTGGCGCGCAGGTCGATGCCGTCGACCCGGGCACGCTCGGTCAGCGCCTTCAGCAGCACACCGTTCTCGACCATCTGGGCGAAGGGCTCGCCCGGCGCCACCTCGCCCGCGAAGGTGAGGAAGACCGGCCGCACGGCGTCGTCCAGCCGGCTGTCGGTGATCACCATGTCGAGGATGTCCTGGGCGGTCGGCGCGACGGCCGGCCACACGCCCAGCGTCTCCAGCATGCGGCGTGTCGCGGCCGCGATGGCGGAGGCCCGCGCATCGACGGCCGGGCGCGCAATCGCCGGGTCCGCCACCACCACCCCGAAGCTCGGGCCGAGCGACTGGCGCAATGCCAGCGCCAGCGCCAAGCCGGCAAAGCCGCCGCCGGCGATCACCACATTGGTTCGTTCAGCCGTCATGTCGTCACCGCATCCTTGGCCGCCCCGTCACCGGAGCCGGTCGTACCGAGACCTATAGCACCGCAGCGACAAAGGCGGCCATGCGACGGAGTCTGCCTCAGCTTCCGCCCGTGCCGCGAAAGCGGGCATCAAGGCCTCTCGTGCCGTATCGCTCCTGGCTGCCCGCCCGCGCGGCGGCAAGCGGAGGAGAGCCGGCCGACGCCTTGACTTTGTGCGGTGCGCCGGCGTCACTGCGGCAATCCACCCCAACGACAGGTCCCGCGTCCATGGCGTCCGCCGTCCAGCACCTTCTGTCGGTCATCGACCTCGAACGGATCGAGGTGAATCTCTTCCGGGGGCGTTCGCCGCAATCCGGATGGCAGCGCGTGTTCGGCGGCCAGGTGATCGGCCAGGCGCTGGTCGCCGCCTGTCGCACCGTGGAGGAGATCGCCGAGCGGCCGCCGCATTCGCTGCACGCCTACTTCGTCCTGGCCGGGGATCCCAAGGTGCCGATCATCTACGAGGTCGAGCGCCTGCGGGACGGCAAGAGCTACACGACGCGGCGCGTCACCGCGATCCAGCACGGGCGGCCGATCTACTCGGCCATGGTGTCGTTCCATCGCCCCGAGCAGGGCTTCGAGCACCAGTTCAAGATGCCGGACGTGGTCGGCCCCGAGAACCTGCCGAGCGAGCTCGAGCTGAAGGAGCGCATCCTGCCGCTGATGCCCGACCCGGTGCGCGGCTATTACGAGCGCGAGCGGCCGATCGAGCTGCGGCCGGTCGAGTTCGAGCGCTATCTCGGCAAGGCACATCCCGAAGGGCGCTTTCACGTGTGGATCCGCACCACCGGCCGGCTGCCCGACGAGCCGGCGATCCATCGCTGCGTGCTCGCCTACGCCTCCGACATGCTGCTGCTCGACGCCTCGATGATCCCGCACGGCCGCACGCTGTTCGAGAAGGACATCATGGCGGCGAGCCTCGATCACGCGATGTGGTTCCACCGGCCGTTCCGGGCCGACGAGTGGCTGCTCTACTGCCAGGACAGCCCGAACGCCTGCGGCGCTCGCGGCTTCGGACGCGGCCTGATTTTTTCGCGTGACGGCACGCTGATCGCCTCGGTCGCCCAGGAAGGCGTGGTGCGACCGCGCCACGACTGAGCGGCGCGACGCCGCGTCCGATCGCCGTCGCACGCGACGGCTGACGGGCGCCTGTCGTTGGCGTAGTGTGCCGGCTCGCCTTCCCGCGTCGGCGCGGCTTTGCGCACGGACGCGCTTTCGCTTTTCGTCCATCACGGTGCCGCCGGCCTGCCGGGCGCGGCGCCGTCCGGGGCGGCGGACCGCGCCGCCGGAACCGACACAGAGGGGGCCGCCATGAAGCTCGTGATCGCCGTGATCAAGCCGTTCAAGCTCGACGAGGTCCATCAGGCGCTGACCCGCATCGGCGTCACCGGCATGACGGTCGCCGAGGTGAAGGGCTACGGCCGGCAGAAGGGCCACACCGAGATCTACCGGGGCGCCGAATACGCCGTCAGCTTCCTGCCGAAGGTGCGGATCGACGTCGTGGTGCCGGCCACCCAGGTCGACGCCGTGATCGAGGCGATCACGGGCAGCGCCCGCACCGGCCAGATCGGCGACGGCAAGATCTTCGTCACCAATGTCGACCGGGCGATGCGGATCCGCACTGGCGAGTCCGATTTCGACGCGCTCTGAGCGTCCCCTCCACGGCTGCCCGTTCTCGCCCCCTGCCGCATCGCGGCGGGGCGAGCAGCCGTGCGGGGAAGGCCGACCTGGCTTTTCGGGGCGGCCGCCGCCTCTTGGTTACGCTTCGCTAACGCTCGCCGCACTCCTGATCAAAGAATAGGCAGAAAACGCCTCCCGATTGCGCAGCAACTGGTCATCGCGCGTCGGCTGCCCGGGTTTTCGCCCGCTGGACTCCCCTCCACCACCGCGTTGCAGCACCGCCACGCGTCAAAGCACCGCAGAATCGCACATCCGGCTTACGGAACCCGGGTTGGCACGCGGTTTGATTCGCGCTCCGTGTGGCTAAGCCTGCGGGGGGCGATCTCGCGTGCACAGCCGTTCATTTCAGCCCGTCCTCACCCCAGAGGGGGCCTCCAGCGGGGGATCGATATTCATGAAAATCGTCATGGCCATCATCAAGCCATTCAAGCTCGACGAGGTCCGCGATGCGCTCACGTCCATCGGCGTCTACGGCATGACCGTGACGGAAGTGAAGGGCTACGGGCGCCAGAAGGGCCACACCGAGATTTATCGCGGCACCGAATACGCAGTGAGCTTCCTGCCGAAGGTGAAGGTGGAGATCGCGGTGCCGAGCAATCAGGTCGAGAAGGTGATCGAGACGATCTCGGGCGCCGCCAAGACCGGCCAGATCGGCGACGGCAAGATTTTCGTCGTCGGCATCGATCAGGCGGTCCGCATCCGGACCGGCGAAACCGACAATGCGGCACTGTAACCCCGCGCCAACGGACAGGAGTGACATGATGACATACAAGAATCCGTATCGTGCGGGCCTCGTGACCTTCGCGGTCGCGATGCTGGCGGCGACATCGGCGTTCGCCGCCGAGCCGACGGTCAACAAGGGCGACAACGCCTGGATGATGACGTCGGCCGTGCTGGTGCTGCTGATGACCATTCCGGGCCTCGCGCTGTTCTACGGCGGCCTGGTGCGCTCGAAGAACATGCTCTCGGTGCTGGCGCACGTGTTCTACACGGTCTGCGTCTGCGTGTTGCTGTGGGCGCTCTACGGCTACAGCGTGACCTTCACGGGCGGCTCGCCCTATATCGGCGGCTTCTCGAAGCTGTTCCTGGCCGGCGTGACGCCCGAAACCAAGGCCGCGACCTTCTCGGTCGGCGCCAACATCTCGGAGCTGGTCTATGTCTGCTTCCAGATGACCTTCGCGGCGATCACGCCCGCCCTGATCGTCGGCGCCTTCGCGGAGCGCATGAAGTTCTCGGCGCTGGCGCTGTTCATCCCGCTGTGGGTGACGCTGATCTACTTCCCGATCGCCCACATGGTCTGGTACTGGGCCGGCCCGGACGCGATCGCGGATGCCGCCGCCGTGCTCGCGGCCGCCACCGACGATGCCGCAAAGGCGGCTGCACAGGCCAAGCTCGACGAGGTGATGGCGGATGCCGGACAGATCTTCCTGTGGGGCGCGCTCGACTTCGCCGGCGGCACCGTGGTGCACATCAATGCGGGTATCGCCGGCATCGTCGGCGCCCTGATCGTCGGCAAGCGTATCGGCTTCGGCAAGGAGCTGATGCCCCCCCACTCGCTGGTCCAGACCATGATCGGCGCCGCCCTGCTGTGGGTGGGCTGGTTCGGCTTCAACGCCGGCTCGGCGCTCGAGGCCTCCGGCTCGGCCGCGCTCGCGATGACCAACACCTTCGTGGCCACCGCCGCGGCGGCGCTGTCGTGGATGTTCGCGGAGTGGATCGTGAAGGGTAAGCCGTCGCTGCTCGGCGCCCTGTCCGGCTGCGTCGCCGGCCTGGTCGCCGTCACGCCGGCGGCCGGATTCTCCGGCCCGATGGGCGCCATCGTGCTCGGCCTCGTGGTCGGCATCGTCTGCCTGTTCTTCTGCTCGGTCGTGAAGAACGCCTTCGGCTACGACGACGCCCTCGACGTGTTCGGTATCCATTGCGTCGGCGGCATCATCGGCGCCCTCGGCACCGGCATCCTGGTCAGCCCGCTGCTCGGCGGCACCGGCGTCTACGACTACGTCGCCGCCAAGGTCGCCGACTACGACATGATGACCCAGGTCATCTCGCAGGCGAAGGCCGTCGGCCTGACCATCGTGTGGTCCGGCGTCGGCTCGGCGATCCTCTACAAGGTCGTCGACCTGGTCGTCGGTCTGCGCCCGACTCCCGAGGCGGAGCGCGAAGGCCTCGACCTCGCCGACCACGGAGAGCGCGCCTACAACATGTGAGGCACGGCTCATACGAACCCGGGAAGGGCGGAGACCCGGCACCGCCCTTCCCGCTGGAGGCCCCGACCTCGCGTCGGGGCCTCTTTTTTTGTGCCCGGCGACGGCGCTGCGCGGAATAGACGGTCCGCCCGAGGGCTTGACGGCCGATGGTTAATCGCGCCTTAACCTCGCCCCCTCTAAGCTTCACCCCGACGTGTCTCCGCCGGCCGGCGGAGGCCGCTCACGAATCGCATCGCCCATGTCCATGACGCCTGCCGCCTGCGCGCCCCCGTCCTCGTCCGCGAGGCCGCTCGACACACGCTCGCCCTTCGTGCGGCTGACCGAGCTGCTGGCCGGCGTCGAGCCCGCGCGCGCGCCCATCAACCTGTCGATCGGCGAGCCGCAGCACCCGATTCCGCCCTTCGTGAAGGACGCGCTCGTCGCCGACATCGCCTCGCTCGGCCGCTACCCGGCCGGCAAGGGCACGGACGCGTTCCGGACCGCCGCGGCCGCCTGGCTGACGCGCCGCTACGACCTGCCGCGCCCGGTCGATCCGGCGAGCGAGCTGCTGGTCCTGTGCGGCACCCGGGAGGGCCTGTTTCTCGGCGCGCTCGCGGCCAAGCGCTGGGTCGCGGAAAAACGCGGCCGCGAGGTGGGACGACCCGCCGTGCTGGTGCCGAACCCGTTCTACGCCGCCTATCCGGCCGGCGGCACCGCGGCCGACTGCGAGCTCGTCTACATGCCGGCGGTCCAGGGCCACGGCTTCCTGCCCGACCTCGATGCGCTCGACGAGGCGCTGCTCGCCCGCACGGTGGCGTTCTACATCGCCTCGCCGGTCAATCCGCAGGGCGCCGTGGCCGACCTCGACTACCTGTCGCGGCTGCTGGCGCTGGCGCGGCGGCACGGCTTCCTGGTGTTCGCCGACGAGTGCTACTCGGAGATCTACACGCGCGACGCGCCGCCCGGCATCCTGCAGGCGGCCGGGGCCGACTTCTCCAATGCCGTGGTGTTCCAGTCGCTGTCGAAGCGCTCGAACCTGCCCGGCCTGCGCGTCGGCTTCGCGGCCGGCGACGCGGCGTTCCTGGCGAAGTTCCTGGATCTGCGCAACGTCGCCGCCCCGCAGGTGCCCGTGGTCGCCCAGACGGTGGCGGCCGCAGCCTATGCGGACGAGGAGCATGTCGAGGAGAACCGCCGCCGCTATGCGCGGAAATTCGATCTCGCCGACCAGATCGTCGGTGACCGCTACGGCTACCGGCGGCCCGCCGGCGGCTTCTACCTTTGGCTCGACGTCGCCGCGCTCGGCGGCAGCGAGGCCGTGACGCTCAGGCTGTGGCGCGAGGCGGGCGTGCGCGTGCTGCCCGGCCGCTACATCGCACGCGACCAGGCCGACGGCTCCAATCCGGGCGCCGACTACATCCGCATCGCGATGGTTCAGGACGAGGAGACCACGGCCGAGGCACTGCATCGCCTCGTCGCCGTGCTGGGCTGAGGACGCGGCGGCCGCAACCGCGGTCGCCGGGGCAGATACGAGCGGAGTCGCAATGCCCGCACTGCAGCGCCGAATCGGGGCGACCGCCCTCCTGCCGGACGAGTTCCGGGCGGGGCTGGAGCGGCGCGTCCGACAGGCGACGGGGCTCCTCCTGGTCGGCCTCGCGATGCTGTGCACGGCCGCGCTCGTCACCTGGTCGGTGAAGGATCCGAGCCTCAGCCACGCCACCAGCGCGCCGGTGCGCAACCTGCTCGGCGTGCCCGGTGCGATCGCGGCCGATCTCTTCATGCAGCTGTTCGGGCTGGCGACGCTGGCGCTGGTCGGGCCGGTCGCGGCGTGGGGCTGGCGGCTCGCCAACCAGCGTCGCTTCGACCGCGAGAAGTGGCGCGTGCTCGCCTGGGCGATCGGCGCGCCGCTCGCCGCCGGCTTCGTCGCCTGCCTGCCGCGCAGCGCCGCCTGGCCGTTGCCGAGCGGGCTCGGCGGCGTGGTCGGCGACTGGCTGGTGCGCGGTC
>NZ_NPEX01000270.1 GCF_003258865.1 Rhodoplanes roseus
GCGGATGCGACCGCCAGGCGGGCCGCGGCGCCCGCCGCCGCTCGGCCCCGGTCGGCGCCTGGACCACGGCGAGCGCCTCCGCCGCCGACATGGCGACGAAGCGGTGGGCGGCGGCGTCGAACCGGCAGAAGGCGAGATCGTCGCGGCCGGCGATCGCGCGGGCCGCGAGGGCGCCGACCAGCTCGCGTTCGACCCGCACGGTGCCGTGGGCGATGCGGCCGCGCTCCTGGAACGCGGTGGTGAGGTCGACGTATAAAGTGGGGAGCGGATCCGGCATGGCTCGCGGGCGGCAGCGCGCGGCACGAGGTGCGCCGGCGCCGTCTCCTTATAGGATGCGGCTGCGGCAGGGAACCCGAGCCCTCGCGCCGCCCACCGGATGCCGGTTGGGCAGCGGCCCTGGCGGTCGCCGGGAGGCCCTGCGGCACAGCGTCCCGTGCCGGTGTTCCGGCGGCGTTCAGGCGACGTTCGCCATATTGCACCGCCCTCGGGCCTGTGTTAGCAAACCGGCGGTTTTTCAACGGGGCGTGGGCCGCTCCGGACGCCCCAGACAATCCTGGTCCCGCTTAGAATCCAGGGGCTTGCGCGCATTCTGCGGAAGCGCGGCGGGAGCCTGGATGCTTGAACGCCGAAAGAGAGCGCCGTGGCAGCAGACGATCCGATCGTGGCCGGAATGGCAGGACGTTATGCGACCGCCCTGTTCGAGCTCGCTCGTGACGCGGGCACGCTCGATGCGGTCGCCAGCGACCTCGGTCGCTTCGAGGCGCTGCTCGCCGACAGCCCGGATCTGCTCCGGTTGGTGCGCAGCCCCGCCTTCAGCGCCGAGGAGCAGTCCCGCGCCGTGACGGCCGTGCTGGCCAAGGCCAAGATCGAAGGGACGGCCGCGAATTTCCTCCGGCTCGTCGCGACCAATCGCCGTCTGTTCGGCGTGCGCGACATGATCCGTGACTTCCGCGAGCTGCTCGCCCAGCACAAGGGCGAGATCACCGCGCTGGTCACGGTCGCCGAGCCGCTCGCCGACGCCCACAAGGCGGAGATCAAGAAGGCGCTGGACGCCGTCACGGGCAAGAACGTCCAGGTGGAAGTGCATGTCGATCCCGCCATCATCGGCGGGCTCGTGGTGAAGGTCGGCAGCCGGATGGTCGACGGCTCGCTGCGCACCAAGCTGAATGCAATCAAGCACGCGATGAAAGAGGTCGGCTGATGGACATCCGCGCCGCAGAGATTTCTGCGATCCTCAAGGAGCAGATCAAGAACTTCGGCCAGGAAGCCGAGGTCTCCGAGGTCGGCCAGGTCCTCTCCGTCGGTGACGGCATCGCCCGCGTCTACGGTCTCGACAACGTCCAGGCCGGCGAGATGGTCGAGTTCGAGAACGGCGTGCGGGGCATGGCCCTGAACCTCGAGATCGACAATGTCGGCATCGTGATCTTCGGCAACGACCGCGAGATCAAGGAAGGCCAGACCGTCAAGCGCACCCGCGCCATCGTCGACGTGCCGGTGGGCAAGGGTCTGCTCGGCCGCGTCGTCGACGCGCTCGGCAATCCGATCGACGGCAAGGGCCCGATCGTCTCCGACGAGCGCCGCCGCGTCGACGTCAAGGCGCCCGGCATCATTCCGCGCAAGTCCGTGCACGAGCCGATGGCGACCGGCCTCAAGGCGATCGACGCGCTGATCCCGATCGGCCGCGGCCAGCGCGAGCTGGTCATCGGCGATCGCCAGACAGGCAAGACCGCCATCGTCCTCGACACCATCCTGAACCAGAAGCCGCTCAACGCGACGGGCGACGAGAAGGTCAAGCTCTACTGCGTCTATGTCGCGGTCGGGCAGAAGCGCTCGACGGTCGCCCAGTTCGTGAAGGCCCTGGAGGAGAACGGCGCGCTCGAATACTCGATCGTCGTCGCCGCCACGGCCTCCGATCCGGCGCCGATGCAGTATCTGGCGCCGTTCGCCGGCTGCACCATGGGCGAGTATTTCCGCGACAACGGCATGCACGCCGTCATCTTCTACGACGATCTGTCCAAGCAGGCCGTCGCCTATCGCCAGATGTCGCTGCTGCTGCGTCGTCCGCCCGGCCGCGAGGCCTATCCGGGCGACGTGTTCTACCTGCATTCGCGCCTGCTCGAGCGCGCCGCCAAGATGAACGACGAGAACGGCTCCGGATCGCTCACGGCGCTGCCCGTCATCGAGACGCAGGCCAACGACGTGTCGGCCTACATCCCGACCAACGTCATCTCGATCACGGACGGCCAGATCTTCCTGGAGACCGACCTGTTCTACCAGGGTATTCGCCCGGCCGTGAACGTCGGTCTGTCGGTGTCGCGCGTCGGCTCGTCGGCCCAGACCAAGGCGATGAAGAAGGTCGCCGGCAAGATCAAGGGCGAGCTCGCGCAGTACCGCGAGATGGCCGCCTTCGCGCAGTTCGGCTCCGACCTCGACGCGACGACGCAGCGGCTCCTCAACCGCGGCTCGCGCCTCACCGAGCTCCTCAAGCAGGCGCAGTTCTCGCCGCTGAAGATGGAGGAGCAGGTCGTCGTCATCTATGCCGGCGTCAACGGCTATCTGGATCCGATCCCGGTCGCCAGCGTGCGCGCCTTCGAGCAGGGCCTGCTGTCGCTGTTCCGCACCAAGTACGAGGACGTGCTGAACACCATCCGCGACAAGCGCGACCTCGACGACGCGACCGCCGCCAAGGTGAAGTCGATCATCGACGACTACGCCAAGTCCTTCGCGTGATCGCCGTCGTCGTGGCCGGGCTGGTCCCGGCCATCCACGTCCTCGACGCGGCCGACGACGAACGTGGGTGCCCGGCGCGACGCCGGGCATGACGGAACAGAAGCCGGACCGGGCGCAAAGGTGACCACGGAATGCCCAGCCTAAAAGACCTGCGAAACCGGATCGCCTCCACCAAGGCGACGCAGAAGATCACCAAGGCCATGCAGATGGTCGCCGCCTCCAAGCTGCGGCGCGCGCAGGCCGCGGCGGAGGCTGCGCGTCCCTATTCCGAGCGGATGCAGCGCACCCTCGGCAGCATCGCCGCCTCGGTGCAGAACAATCCGGAGGCGCCGCGCCTGCTCGCCGGCACCGGACGCGACCAGGTTCATCTGCTCGTCGTCTGCACGGGCGAGCGCGGCCTGTGCGGCCCGTTCAACTCGGCCATCGTCCGGCTGGCCCGCGAGCACGCCAACCGGCTCCTCGCCGAGGGCAAACAGATCAAGATCCTCTGCGTCGGCCGCAAGGGTTTCGACCAGCTCAAGCGGACGTTCGAGGACGAGATCATCGACGTGATCGATCTGCGCGCCGTGCGCCAGATCCGCTTCGACACCGCCCAGGAGATCGGCCGCCGCATCACGGCGCTCTACGACCAGGGCGCGTTCGACGTCTGCACGCTGTTCTACTCGCGCTTCCGCTCGGTCATCGCGCAGATCCCGACGGCGCAGCAGCTCATTCCGGCCGTCTTCGAAGGCGCCCCCGCCGACGGTCCGACGCCGGTCTACGAGTACGAGCCGGACGAGGAGCAGATCCTCGCCGAGCTCCTGCCGCTCAACATCTCGGTGCAGATCCTCAAGGCGCTGCTGGAGAACGCCGCCTCGTTCTACGGCGCCCAGATGACCGCGATGGACAACGCCACGCGCAACGCCGGCGAGATGATCAAGAAGCAGACGCTGAAGTACAACCGCACCCGCCAGGCGATGATCACCAAGGAACTGATCGAGATCATCTCGGGCGCCGAGGCGCTCTGACGTTCGCGAGTCGAGAAGGAGGACATCATGGCCTACACCACGACGGCGACCACCAAGGGCGGGCGCGACGGACGCGCGGTTCTGGAGAACGGCGGGCTCGGGCTCGCCATGGCGCTGCCCAAGGAGATGGGCGGCTCGGGCGAGGGCCACAATCCGGAGCAGCTCTTCGCGCTCGGCTGGTCGTCCTGCTTCGGCCAGGCGATCCTGGCCCTGTCGAAGAAGCACGGCGTCGACGGCCAGGCCGCCAAGGTGACGGTCTCGATCGGCATCGACAAGGACGAGACGAGCTTCGCCCTCTCGGCCGAGATCAAGGTCCAGATCCCGGGCGCCGACCGCGCCAAGGTCGAGGCGCTGGTCGAGGACGCCCACCGGATCTGCCCGTATTCGCGCGCCACGCGCAACAACGTTCCGGTCAAGCTGACCGTCGTCTGAGCGATCACACAGCGTTTCGTTCGGGCCGATCTGCGCCGCGGCTCGAGCTCCAAGGAGACTAGCATGGCCACCCAAACCACTTCGGTCGGACACATCACCCAGGTCATCGGCGCCGTCGTCGACGTGCAGTTCGAAGACCAGCTCCCGGCGATCCTGAACGCGCTCACGACCGAGAACCAGGGCCACAAGCTGGTGCTCGAGGTGGCGCAGCATCTCGGTGAGTCGACGGTACGCACCATCGCGATGGACACGACCGAAGGACTGGTCCGGGGCCAGAAGGTCCACGACACCGGCCTGCCGATCGCCGTGCCGGTGGGCGAGGGAACGCTCGGGCGCATCATCAACGTGGTCGGCGACCCGGTCGACGAGGCCGGCCCGGTGCCGCACACCGAGACCCGCCCGATCCACGCGGAGGCGCCGCTCTACACCGAGCAGTCGACCGAGTCGCAGATCCTGGTCACCGGCATCAAGGTGGTCGATCTCCTGGCGCCCTACGCGAAGGGCGGCAAGGTCGGCCTGTTCGGCGGCGCCGGCGTCGGCAAGACCGTGATCATCCAGGAGCTGATCAACAACATCGCCAAGGCCCACGGCGGCTACTCGGTGTTCGCTGGCGTCGGCGAGCGCACCCGCGAGGGCAACGACCTCTATCACGAGTTCATCGAGTCCGGCGTCAACAAGGACCCGCACGAGACCAAGGGCGACACCAAGGGCTCCAAGTGCGCGCTGGTGTTCGGCCAGATGAACGAGCCGCCCGGCGCCCGCGCCCGCGTCGGCCTGACCGGCCTGACGCTCGCCGAGTACTTCCGCGACCAGGGCCAGGACGTGCTGTTCTTCGTCGACAACATCTTCCGCTTCACCCAGGCGGGCTCGGAAGTGTCGGCGCTGCTCGGCCGCATCCCGTCGGCGGTGGGCTATCAGCCGACGCTGGCGACCGACATGGGCGCGCTGCAGGAGCGCATCACCACCACGACCAAGGGCTCGGTCACCTCGGTGCAGGCCATCTACGTGCCGGCCGACGACCTCACCGATCCGGCGCCCGCCACCTCGTTCGCCCACTTGGACGCGACGACCGTGCTGTCGCGCTCGATCGCCGAGAAGGGCATCTACCCGGCCGTCGATCCGCTCGACTCGACCTCGCGCATGCTCGACCCCCGGGTCGTCGGCGAGGAGCATTACGCGGTCGCCCGCCAGGTGCAGCAGATCCTCCAGCGCTACAAGGCGCTGCAGGACATCATCGCGATCCTGGGCATGGACGAGCTCTCCGAAGAGGACAAGCTCGCCGTCGCCCGCGCCCGCAAGATCGAGCGCTTCCTGTCGCAGCCGTTCCACGTCGCCGAGGTGTTCACCGGTTCGCCGGGCGTATTCGTCGATCTCGGCGACACGATCCGCGGCTTCAAGGGCCTGTGCGAGGGCAAGTACGACCACCTGCCGGAGGCCGCCTTCTACATGGTCGGCACCATCGAGGCGGCGGTCGAGAAGGGCAAGCGGCTGGCGGCGGAAGCCGCGTAAGTCGTATTCGAAGCGCTGCGCCGTCACCCTGAGGTGCGAGCGCAGCGAGCCTCGAAGGGCGACGCCCAGATCCTTCCCGGGTCTCGGCCGTTCATCCTTCGAGGCCCGCGCTTTGCGCGGGCACCTCAGGATGACGGGCCGAAGCCCCGATCGCGGATTGATTGACCGATGGCCACCTTCCACTTCGAGCTCGTGTCGCCCGAGAAGCTGATCTTCTCCGGCGAGGTCACCCAGGTGGACGTGCCGGGCGAGGAGGGCGATTTCGGCGTCCTCGCCGGCCACGCGCCCTTCGTCGCGACGCTGCGGCCGGGTGTCCTCACCGTCTATGGCGAGCAGTCGCCGAAGCTGATCGTGGTGCGGGGCGGCTTCGCCGAGGTCGGGCCGAACGGCCTGACCGTTCTGGCCCAGGAGGTGGTGCCGGTCGACGAGCTTCAGCCCGACGTGATCCGGCAGGCCATCCAGGACGCCGAGGAAGACCTCACCGACGCGGCCGACGATCGCGCGAAGGACCGGGCGAGCGAGCGGCTCGCCCAGCTCCAGACCCTCAAGGACGCGCTCGGCCACTGAACCGACGATTTCCGACACTGACTCTCTCCGTCACCCTTTGAGGCTCGGCCTCCGGCCGAGCGCCTCAGGATGACGGGTCGATATCGGAGGCCACTGGTGTAAGTCGCCGACCGGGACGGGCCGGCGACCGCCGATTCGCGGCACGCGCCTCAGCGCGGGGAGCGCTTGAGGCTGGCGATCTGGCGCAGAAAGTCCCATTTCGGCTGGGCCGGGCTGCCCAGCATGCTGGCCTTGGCCGGCACGTCCGAGATGACGCCGGCCTGCGCGCCGATGCGGGCGTGGTGCCCGACCTGGAGATGCCCGGCGAAGGCCGCCTGGCCGCCGACCTGGACGAAGTCCCCGAGCGTCGTCGAGCCCGAGATGCCGACCTGGGCGACGATCACGCAGCAGCGGCCGAGCGTGACGTTGTGGCCGATCTGCACGAGGTTATCGAGGCGCGAGCCCGCCCCGATCACGGTGTCGCGCGCCGAGCCGCGGTCGATGGTGGTGTTGGCGCCGATCTCGACGTCGTCCTCGACGACGACGCGGCCGAGTTGCGGAACGCTGAGGAAGCCGGTCGCCGCGATCGCGAAGCCGAAGCCCTCCTGGCCGATCCGGGCGCCCGGATAGACATAGACGCGGTCGCCCAGCAGTGCGTGGCTGAGGCTCGCATGGGCACCGATGCGGCAGTCGCGCCCGATCACCACGCCGCTGCCGACGACGGCGCAGGGCCCGATCCGGCATCCCGGCCCGATCACGGCGCCGTCCTCGACGACGCACAGCGGCCCGATGTCGCTCGACGGATCGATGCGGGCGCCGGGATCGATCACGGCGCTCGGATGAATGCGGGGCGTGACCGGCGCCACCGGATGGAACAGCGCCGCCACCCGGGCCCAGCTCGCGTAGGGATTGGCGCTGCAGATCGCCACCGCGGAGCTGGGGACGAGCGCGTGCAGATCCGCCTGCACGATGACGGCGCCGGCGCCGGTGTGCTCCAGCTCGGAGGCGTAGCGCCGGCTGGTGAGGAAGCTGACCTGGTGCGGCCCGGCCGCCTGCAGCGGCGCGACGCCGTCGAGCAGGAGCTCGCGATCCGGCGCCTCCCCGTCCGCGGCCGCGACCACCTGGGCCAGCGAGAACGGTCCGCTCCGCGCGAAGAACCGCGGATCGCCCGTGACGGAGATGGTCATGTTGCCGCACTCGTTGAGGGTCGCCGGCCCGCCGGCGCGGGCCGCGGCAACGCGGGGACATTGAACGCGCCGAGGCCCCGCTCCGCCGATGGTGCGGGGGCGCCGCAGGGCTTGCACGCAGACGACCGGCACCGGCGGCACCGGCACGATACGTATGGCAGGCCTTCGTGGCGGTGCCGTGATCAGTTGTTTGCGGGTTGTTTCCGACGGCGCGGACTCGTGTCTATCACGCCGGGGCGCCGCGGCCCACGCTCTTTCGGTTGCAAAGATACGTAAACGTGCAGGAGCGGCTCCGCACAATCACGTGAGCGCCGACCGCCAGAGGCGCCGACGGGCGGCCGCTTCGCTCAGGCCGGCGCGGCCAGATCGGCCGGCAGCATGGTCGACGTCTCGAGACGGCCGCCGAGATCGGCGAGCCAGTCCGGCAACGCCGG
>NZ_NPEX01000271.1 GCF_003258865.1 Rhodoplanes roseus
GCAGGGCGCGCCGACCCTCCCCCTCCAGGGGAGGGTGGAAGAAGGCGAAGCCCCCGATCCCGACACCGACGCGGCCGAATCGCCGTGGCCGGACCTGGTGCTGATCGACGGCGGGCCGGGGCAGCTCGCCGCCGCCACGGCGACCCTGGCCGGGCTCGGCATCGCCGGCGTGCCGCTGGTGGGCATCGCCAAGGGCCCCGACCGCGACGCCGGGCGAGAGCATTTCCACATGGCCGGGCGCGAGCCGTTCCGCCTCGCGCCGCGCGATCCGGTTCTCTACTTCGTCCAGCGGCTGCGCGACGAGGCGCACCGATTCGCCATCGGCTCCCACCGGGCACGGCGCAAGCGCGACATCCGCGAGGCCGGGCTGCAGGAGATTCCCGGGGTCGGCCCGGCCCGCAAGCGGGCGCTGCTGCACCATTTCGGGACGCTGAAGGCGATCGAGCGGGCCTCGCCGACCGATCTGGCCCATGTTTCGGGCATCAGCGACGAGACGGCGCGGCGCATCTACGACTTTTTCCACGACTCGTCCGGCAGAGGCTGATCTGCGTCGCGAAGGCTGTTAGAGGACGTTCCCAGAGGCTATCTTGACCGACATGCAGATCGCGACCTCCCGTCCCCTTCCGGCCCGGCCGTACTCGCTGCCGAACCTGCTCACCTATGGGCGGATCGCCGCCGTGCCCTTGGTGGTCGCCTGCATGTACGGGCAGATCATCCTGGAAGGCGGTATCTGGCTGCGCTGGGTGGCCGTCGCCCTGTTCATCGCCGCGGCGATCACGGATTTCCTCGACGGGTGGCTGGCCCGCTCGTGGGGCCAGCAGTCGAGCTTCGGCCGCATGCTCGACCCCATCGCCGACAAGCTCCTGGTGTCGTCTTGCCTGCTGATGCTGACCGCCGACGGCACCATCATCGGCTGGTCGCTGTGGGCCGCCATCGTCATCCTGTGCCGCGAGATCCTGGTCTCGGGACTGCGCGAATACCTGGCCGAGCTGCAGGTCAGCGTGCCGGTGACGCGGCTGGCCAAGTGGAAGACCTCCCTGCAGCTCGTCGCCATCGGCTTCCTGCTCGCCGGTGACGCCGGCGATGCGCTGGTGGCGACCAAGTATTACGTCGGGTTCCCGCTCGTCACCCTCACCGGGCTGCTGCTCCTGTGGGTCTCGGCGCTGCTGACCCTCTACACCGGCTACGATTACTTCCGGGCCGGCATCCATCATCTGATCGACGAGTGATCATGAAGGTCCTCTATTTCGCCTGGGTGCGCGAGCGCGTCGGCAAGGCCGAGGAGGAGATCGCTCCGCCGGAGGGCGTCGGCACGGTCGCCGAGCTGATGGACTGGCTGGCCGGCCGCGGCGAGGAGTACGCCCACGCCTTCGAGAACCGCCGGGTCATCCGCGCCGCCCTCGACCAGGCCCATGCCAAGCCCGACACGGCCATCGCCGGCGCCCGCGAGATCGCCTTCTTCCCGCCCATGACGGGCGGGTGAGGGCAGGGGGGCGATGCCGTCGCTTCTTCCGTCTCCCGCGAGCGGAGAGGGACGAAGCCGCGCCGTGTGGAGAAGGACCTCGAGATGACCGTCCGCATCCAGCGCGAGCCGTTCGACGCCGCCGCCGAGGCCAAGGCGATCACGGCCGGCCGCACCGACATCGGCGCCGTCGTCACCTTCACGGGGATTTGCCGCGGCAGCGACGACGGGCAGCCGGTCGCGGCGCTGACGCTCGAGCATTATCCGGGCATGGCCGAGGCCGAGATCGAGCGGCACGTCGCCGAGGCGGAAAGGCGCTGGCCGCTGATGGGCGTCACCGTGGTCCACCGCTTCGGCCGCATGGTGCCGGGCGACGACATCGTCCTGGTCGTCACCGCCGCGTCCCACCGCGGCGACGCCTTCGCGGCGGCCGAGTTCCTGATGGACTGGCTCAAGACCCGCGCCCCCTTCTGGAAGAAGGAGGAACGCCCCGGCGAGGCCGGCTGGGTCGCCGCCCGGGACAGCGACGACGACGCCGCGACCCGGTGGGAGAGCGCACCGGATCCGACGAAGTAGGGCGGGAGCGGCGCACGGGACCCTGGCCCCACTCCGGCGCACCGTCCCCGCCGAAGGGCGAAGGGCGCGGTTGACGCACGTCAAGGTGACGGTCCGGGAATAGGGCACCTGTGGAGGGGATCGGGGGCTCTCATGACCGAGAACAAGCAGAAGCCGGCCGGGTTGCTTCTCGGCGCGCTCGGCGTCGTCTACGGCGACATCGGCACCAGCCCGCTCTATGCGCTGCGCGAGACCTTCGCCGGGCATCATCCGATCGCGGTGACGCCCGAGAACGTCTTCGGCGTGCTGTCGCTCGTGTTCTGGACCGTGATGCTGCTGGTCACGGTCAAGTATGTCCTGATCATCATGCGGGCCGACAATCACGGCGAGGGCGGCAGCCTCGCCCTGCTGGCGCTGGTCTCCGATCTCACCCGCGGCATGCGGGTCTCCCGGCCGCTGATGCTGCTCGGAATCTTCGCGGCGGCCCTGTTCTACGGCGACAGCATGATCACGCCGGCCATCTCGGTGCTCAGCGCCGTCGAGGGGCTCGAGGTGATCGCGCCGGAGCTCGATGCCTATGTGGTGCCGACCACGGCGGTGGTGCTGGTCGGCCTGTTCCTGCTGCAGAAGAAGGGGACGGGCGCGGTCGGCATGCTGTTCGGCCCGATCATGCTGGTCTGGTTCGCCGTGCTGGCGGTGCTCGGCGTCGTCAACATCCTGGCGCATCCGGGCGTGCTCGCCGCGCTGTCGCCCGGCTACGCCGTGGCCTTCGCGGTCGGCAACCCGCTCGCCGGCTTTTTCGCGCTCGGCTCGGTCGTTCTCGCCGTCACGGGCGGCGAGGCGCTCTACACCGACATGGGCCATTTCGGCCGGTTCCCGATCCGCCTCACCTGGTTCTGCTTCGTGCTGCCGGCCCTGATGCTGAACTATCTGGGCCAGGGTGCGCTGCTGCTCGACAACCCGGCCACGGCGACCAACCCGTTCTATCGCCTGGTGGCGGACTGGGCGGTCGCTCCGCTGATCATCCTGGCGACGCTCGCCACCGTCATCGCCTCCCAGGCCGTCATCTCGGGCGCCTTCTCGGTGGCGCGCCAGGCCGTGCAGCTCGGCCTGCTGCCGCGCATGACGATCGTCCACACCTCGGGCGCCGAGGAGGGGCAGATCTACGTTCCCTTCACCAACTGGACGCTGGTCGTCGCCGTGCTCGCCCTGGTGGTCGGCTTCCAGTCGTCGAGCAATCTCGCCGCCGCCTACGGCATCGCCGTCACCGGCACCATGATGATCGACACCATCCTGGTCGCCTTCGTGATGCTGTATCTGTGGAAGTGGCCGACCTTGCTGGTGATCGTCCTGATCGGCGGCCTGCTGCTGATCGACGTCGCCTTCTTCTCGGCCAACTTCATCAAGGTGACGCAGGGCGGCTGGTTCTCGCTGTTCATCGCCGTCCTGTCCTTCACGGTGCTGACGACGTGGCGGCGCGGCCGCGAGCTGGTGCGCACCCAGCTCAGCCGGCAGTCGGTGCCGCTCGAAGCCGTGATGCGCTCGATCGGTCCGGACATCTCGCGGGCCCGCGGCACCGCCGTGTTCATGACCTCGACGGCGGACGGCGTGCCGGCGGCGCTGCTGCACAACGTGAAGCACAATCAGACCGTCCACGAGCGCGTTATCCTCGCGACCGTGAAGACCGCCGACTCGCCCTATGTGGAAGAGTCGGCGCGCGCCACCCTATCCGAGCTCGGCGACGGATTCTGGCGCGTGCTGATCCGGTTCGGCTTCATGGAGACGCCGGACGTGCCGGCCGCGCTGGCCGGCCTGCGCGACCGCGGCCTGTCGCTCGATCCGATGAAGACCTCGTATTTCCTCAGCCGCGACACCATCGTGCCGAGCCTCTATCCGGGCATGGCGGTGTGGCGCGAGCGGCTGTTCGCCTTCATGGCGCTCAACGCCACCCGGGCGACCGTGTTCTTCAACATCCCGACCGAGCGCGTCGTCGAGCTCGGCACCCAGCTCGAGATCTGATCACGTCGCCGGCGATGCGTCACCGGTGACGTGACGCCGGTGACGCGAGGGGCCGGTCCGGTCAGTCCGCCGTCGCCACCGCGATCGCGAAGGCGTAGGCGAGCGCCACCTCGCGCAGCCGCTCGAAGCGGCCGGCGGCGCCGCCGTGACCGGCGTCGAGATTGGTGCGCAGGAGCACGAGGTTGTCGTCGGTCTTCAGCCGCCGCAGCCGGGCGATCCACTTGGCCGGCTCCCAATAGGTCACCCGCGGATCGGTGAGCCCGGCGAGCGCCAGAATGGCCGGGTAGGCGTGTGCCGCGACGTTGTCGTAGGGCGAGTAGGAGCGGATCGTCTCGAACGCCGCAGCGTCGCGGATCGGATCGCCCCATTCGAGCCATTCGGGCGGGGTCAGCGGCAGCGTCTCGTCCAGCATGGTGTTGAGCACGTCGACGAACGGCACCTCGGCGATCAGGCCCGCATAGAGATCGGGGCGCATGTTGGCGAGCGCGCCGATCAGCATGCCGCCGGCCGAGCCGCCCTGCGCGACGATACGGTCCGGCGCCACGATCTTCTCGGCGATCAGATGCTCGGTCGCCGCGATGACGTCGCGGAACGTGTTGGGCTTGTTGGCGAGCTTGCCCTCGCGATACCAGCGCCAGCCCTTCTCGGTGCCGCCGCGGGCGTGCGCGATGGCGTAGACGAAGCCGCGGTCGACCAGCGACAGCCGGCTGGTCGAGAACGAGGCCGGCATCGACATGCCGTAGGACGCGTAGCCGTAGACCAGCGCCGGCGCGGTGCCGTCGAGGGGCGTGTCCTTGCGGGCGAGCAGCGAGATCGGCACGGTCTCGCCGTCGGCGGTCGGGGCGAACAGGCGGCGCGTCACGTAGTCGGCCGGATCGTGGCCGCTCGGCACCTCCTGGCGCTTGCGCAGCACGCGGCTGCGCGTGGCGCAATCGTAGTCCCACACCTCGGTCGGCGTGGTCATCGACGCGTAGTTGAAGCGCAGCATGTCGGTGGCGAACTCGTAGCCCGGGTCCATGCCGAGCGAGTACGCCTCCTCGTCGAACGCGATGCTGTGCTCCTCGCCGCTCGCCAGCCGGCGCACCACGACGCGGGGCAGCCCGTCGGCGCGCTCGAGCCGGATCAGCCAGTCGGCCGTGACCGCGAAGGCGAGCAGGAAGACGCCCGGCCGGTGCGGGACGAGGTCGCGCCAATGGGCCCGCCCGGGCGTCGCCAGCGGTGTCACGACGATCTTGAAGTCCTCGGCCCCGTCCGCATTGGTGCGCAGGAACAGCACCGGCCCACCCTCGAAATCGGGGTGATGCTCGGCGTCGTATTGGAGCGACGGCTCATGCGGCGCGATCAGCACCGGGGTGGCGTCGGGCGCCTCGAGATCGAGCAGCCAGGCCGCCGACGACTCGTGGTCGTGCACCGAGATCTCGACGAAGCGCTGCGACTGCATGGGCGACAGGGAGACGAAGAAGCCCGGATCGTCGCTGCGGAACACCTCCTCGTCGGCTTCGGCCGGCGTGCCGAGCCGATGGCGGAAGACCTTGCTGGGGCGGTGCTGCTCGTCGAGACGCACATAGTAGAAGGCGCGCGCGTCGCTCGCCCAGATCACGCCGCCCGAGACCTCCGGCACGACGTCGGCCAGATCCTCGCCGGTGGCGAGATCGCGCACCCGGACCGTGAAGAACTCGGAGCCGCGGTCGTCGGCGCTCCAGGCGAGCAGCCGGTGGTCGGGCGAATGGTCGGTGCCGCCGAGGTGGAAGAACGCCTTGCCGGCGCCGAGCGCGTCGCCGTCGAGCAGGATCTCCTCCGGCCCGCCGTCGCGCGGGATGCGGCAATACAGCGGATGCTCGCCGCCCTCGCGATGGCGCGAGTAATAGGCGAAGGGGCCGTCCGGGGAGGGCACGCCGGCGTCGTCCTCCTTGATGCGGCCCTTCATCTCGGCGAACAGCGTCTCCTGCAGCGCCGCCGTCGGGGCGAGCGCGGCGTCGGCATGGGCGTTCTCGGCCTCCAGGACGGCCCGGATCTCCGGGTCCAGCACCGAGGGATCGCGCATCACGGCCTGCCAGTTCGGGTCGCGCAGCCAGGCGTACTCGTCCGTCAGCGTGACGCCGTGATGCACCGAGACGCTCGGGCGCTCCGCGACGCGGGGCGGGGCGGGGGGACGGGAGACGCGGTCCAGCATGGCGGTTCGCTCGTGCTCGCTGTATCGGCGCGCGGGTCTGTCGCGGCGCGGGTATCTGTTTCGATGGCGCTGTCCGCTGACGGAGCGGCACGCGGCGGGAGCGCAGGTAAGCGCGGAAGACTTAATATGTAGGGTTCGCCGGCCCCGCCGCAAACCGAAGCAGGCCGACAGTCGTCCGGCGGCCGCGCCGTTCAACTCGCGAAAGCTCCGGCCGCAGGGTTGTGGCACTTGCTATACTGCGTTGCAACAATACGAGCATCGCGGCCCCACGGGCCGACCCGACCCCCCTCGGGGGTACCCGAGTGGCGGATGATGCGCCGGTCTGGCATGGGAGGCATACCGATTTCAACGTACAAGCCTGTACTCGGCCCTGTCGTTTCGTCGAATAGTTCGCCTGTTCTGTTTCCGAGTTCACGACGACTTCTACGTACACCGAATTCTGTTCTTGATTTCCCGAGCAATGGCGATAAATAAGAAGAGTTCTCGCGAGTCGCCCGCGACGTCGTCTGGTCACACGGGTCGGCCGGGCCTTCCGGGTCGTTGGGTCCGGGCGGGAGCGATCGGGGTCATTTAAAAGAGAAATGAAAGTAAGATGGGCGAGAGCGCGCAGAACTATATTGAGCTGACCGCCGACATCGTTTCGGCCTATGTCAGCAACAACAGCGTATCGGCAGGTGATATTCCCGGCTTGATCAATCAGATTCACTCGGCGTTGCTGCGGGTTTCCGGCGGTCAGAGCGACGCACCGGTGGAGCCGCTGAAGCCGGCGGTCTCGGTGAAGAAGTCGATCACGCCGGAATACATCGTGTGTCTCGAGGACGGCAAGAAGTTCAAGTCCCTCAAGCGGCATCTGCGGACGCAGTACAACATGACGCCGGAGCAGTACCGCGACAAATGGGGCCTGCCGCCGGACTATCCGATGGTGGCGCCGAACTACGCGGCGGCGCGGTCCCAGCTCGCCAAGCAGATGGGCCTGGGCCAGCAGCGCCGGCGGCGGTCCAAGTAAGGTTCGTCGTAACAACGGCCACCGCGACGGCGCCCGCTGCAGGTCAGCGGGAGCAACGCGAACCGCGCAGGCGACGCGGCACGATGGGGTGTTGGTCCCCGCCGGTTTTCACCGGCGGGTTTTCTTTTTGAGGTCGCGGTGCCCCCACGCGGCCGGCACGACCGAGTTTCAGATCAAATTCCTATACCCAGAACCGCCAAGGATACCGCAGGTGTCGCGGTAACCATATAAACTTTATCGCAAAACTCGGCTGACCGAAAAGTTGTCCCCGGCCGGCAAAATGCCACCATAATCTAGGTAAGTTATCCTAGTCTCCTGGTCGGAGAGGTCGCATGCCGCTGGACGCCGTGTCGCTCGAGTCTCTGTCTGTTCGCCTGGCCGCCGTATCGGTCGGTCCTGTGCCCGCCGAAACCCGGGCGGTCGTCCCCCGGCGGGGCGCCTCGGCCCTGTCGTTCCCGATGGGGCGGGGCGGCGGTTCGGCGCCGCGGCGTGGCCGGCGCCGGC
>NZ_NPEX01000272.1 GCF_003258865.1 Rhodoplanes roseus
GATCTCGGCCATGTCGAGCCGGTCGTGCACCGAGCGCAGCCGCGTCACCTCGGCCGGCTCGAGCGACAGCGGCGTGTGAAGGCCGGCGTCAGCCAGCGCGCCAGGGTGGCGTCGGCGATCGGCGCGCAGCTCCCGGCGGCCCGCACTGCGGCGACCCGTGGGCCCCAGACGGCGGCGGCGTTGTGGAGCGCCTTCGGGGGCGCCTCGCACAGCGTCAGCGAGCGGACGCGGCCGCCATGGGCGAGCCCGAGCGCCTCGCCGATCATGGCGCCGACCGAGAGGCCGACGACGTGCACCTGCGCGATGCCGCAGGCGTCGAGCACCGCGACGATGTCGTCGGCGAGGCCGAACAACGTATAGTCGCCGGGCGCCGCCGCGCTGCCGCCGTGCCCCCGCATGTCGATCCGCAAGGCGCGAAAGCCGGCCGCCAGCACGGCCGGGATCTGCTCGGCCCACATCCCGCCGTCGGCCGCCAGCGCATGGGCGAAGCAGACGACCGGCGCGTCGTCCGGGCCGATCAGGTCGTAATGGACGGTGCGGCGGTCGTGAACCATCAGCATGGCGGGGGAATCCTGGCGAGCGGGGAGGCGGGAGGCGCCGCAGGCTGGCACAGGTCCGGGGCGCCGTCACGGCCCCTCATGAAAGCTCGCGGCGGCTGCCAAACGCCGTTAAGATTCGTCGGCTATCGTCCCGAGGCGCAAAAAGGGCTGTCATGATCAGGATCCCACGTCTCGCCGCCGCCGTGATCGTCCCCGCCGTGCTCGGGGCGTGGCCGGCGCTCGTGATCACGCCGGCCGCCGCCCAGGACGTGCGCGGTATCGAGGCCTGCGGGCAGGAGAGCAAGCTCGATCGCCGCACCGGCTGCCTGCAGAGCAATGTCGAGTATCTGCAGCAGCTCGTCGCCAAGAACAATGCGGCGGTCAACCAGCGCTTCGCCGCCGCGGCGGCCGAGATCGCGGCCCTCAAGGCCTCGGTCGCGGCCCTGCAGGCGACCGTCGACAAGCTCGCGGCCGCCAAGCCGGGCGATGCGAAGCCGGCTGATCAGAAGCCGTCCGAGACGAAGCCGGCGGCGCCCCGGTGAGCGATCCGTTCGCGACCACCGAGGAGGGCCGCCGGATCGCGGAAGCGAACGCCGGCGCGGCGCCGTGGCGGCGTTTCGGCACCTATGTCAGCGATCGCCAGTGGGGCACGGTCCGCGAGGACTACTCGGCCTCCGGCGACGCCTGGTCCTATCTCAGCCACGACGCCGCGCGCAGCCGCGCCTATCGTTGGGGCGAGGACGCGATCGGCGGCTGGTGCGACGTCGGCCAGCATCTCTGCCTCGGCCTGGCGCTGTGGAACGGCGCCGATCCGATCCTCAAGGAGCGGATGTTCGGCCTCACGAATAACGAGGGCAATCACGGCGAGGACGTCAAGGAGCTCTATTATTATCTCGACGCCACGCCGACGCACTCCTACGCGCGGATGCTGTACAAGTATCCGCAGGCGCCTTTCCCCTACGGCTGGCTGGTCGACGAGAACGCCCGGCGCAATCGCCAGGACCGCGAGTTCGAGCTGATCGACACCGGCGTGTTCGACCACGACCGTTATTTCGACGTGACGATCGACTACGCCAAGGCGGCGCCGGACGACATGCTGTGGCGCATCACCATCGCCAACCGCGGCGACGTGCCGGCCCGTCTTCACGTGCTGCCGCAGATCTGGTTCCGCAACACTTGGTCGTGGAAGGCGGGCGCCGCGAGGCCCGTGCTGACGGCGGAGGGCGGCGCCGCGATCCGCGCCGAGCACGAGACGCTCGGCTCCTTCACGCTGCATCTCGAGGCGCCGCAGGATCTGCTGTTCTGCGACAACGACACCAACGCGCACCGCCTGTTCGGCACGCCGCCGGGAGCCGGCTTCTTCAAGGACGGCATCGGCGAGTGTGTCGTGAACGGGCGGCGGGACGCCGTGAATCCGGCCCGCACCGGCACCAAGGCGGCGGCCCTGCACGTCGTCGACGTGCCGGCGGGCGGCAGTGTCGTGCTGCGCGCGCGGTTCTGCGCCGGCGCGCGGCGCGACGACGCATTCGGTGATTTCGACCAGATCTTCACGGCCCGCATCGCCGAGGCCGACGCCTTCTACGCCGCCCTGCAGGCGGCGATCCCCGATCCCGACATGCGGGCCGTGCAGCGCCAGGCGCTCGCCGGCATGATCTGGTCGAAGCAGTTCTACGCCTACGACGTCACCGAGTGGCTGAAGGGTGATCCGGCGCAGCCGCCGCCCCCGGCGTCACGGCGGCACGGCCGCAACAGCGACTGGTCGCATCTCGGCACCTCGACCGTGATCGCCATGCCGGACAAGTGGGAGTATCCGTGGTTCGCGGCGTGGGACTGGGCGTTCCACCTGGTCACGCTGGCGCTGGTCGATACGCGCTTCGCCAAGGACCAGCTGATGCTCGTCTGCCAGCCCTGGCTGATGCATCCGAACGGCCAGCTCCCCGCCTACGAGTGGAACTTCTCCGACGTGAATCCGCCCGTTCACGCCGGGGCGGCGCTGCGCATCTACGCCTGCGAGAAGGCGCGGACCGGCATCGGCGACCGCGGCTTCCTCGAGGCCGTCTTCATCAAGCTGCTGCTCAACTTCACTTGGTGGGTGAACCGCAAGGACCACGGCGGCCGCAACGTGTTCCAGGGCGGCTTTCTCGGGCTCGACAATATCGGCGTGTTCGACCGCTCGCGACCGCTGCCGGTCGGCGGCACGCTGACCCAGTCGGACGGCACCTCGTGGATGGCGATGTTCTGCCTCCACATGCTGAAGATCGCGCTGGAGCTGGCCCGCGAGGACGACGCCTATCAGGACATCGCCTCGAAGTTCTTCGAGCACTTCCTGCTGATCGGCGGCGCCATGACCAATCTGGGCGGCCAGGGCCTCGGCCTGTGGGACGACCAGGACGGCTTCTATTACGATTGGCTGATCCGCGACGACGGCGAGAAGGTGCCGCTGCGGCTGCGCTCCATGGTGGGGCTGGTGCCGCTGTTCGCCGTCGAGGTCTTCGACGACGATCTCCTGGCGCAGGCACCGGCCTTCGCGCGCCGCATGGAATGGGTGCTGGCGCATCGGCCCGAGCTCGCCGCGCTGGTGTCGCGGCCGCAGACGCCGGGGGCGGACGGGCGACGGCTCATCGCGGTGGCGCGCGCCTTCCGCATGACCAGCGTGCTGTCCCGCATGCTCGACGAGACCGAGTTCCTCTCCGACCACGGCATCAGGGCGATCTCCCGGGTGTATCGCGACAACCCTTATGTGTTCGAGCGCGACGGCTACCGGGCCGAGGTCCGCTACACCCCGGCCGAGTCCGACACCGGGCTGTTCGGCGGCAATTCCAACTGGCGCGGGCCGGTGTGGATGCCGGTGAACTATCTGATGATCGAGAGCCTCGACAAGTTCGGCCTGTTCTACGGCGACGAGCTGACGATCGAGTGTCCGACCGGCTCGGGCACCATGCTGACGCTCGCCCAGGTCGCGGACGAGCTGCGCCGCCGCCTGTCGCGGCTGTTCCTGCGCGACGCCGCGGGACGCCGCGCCGTCTCGGGCGATCACGCGAAGCTGCAGACCGATCCGCACTTTCGTGATCACCTCGTGTTCCACGAATACTTCGACGGCGATACCGGGCGCGGCGTCGGCGCCTCGCACCAGACCGGCTGGACCGGGCTGATCGCCAATGTGATCGACGAGCTGCACCGGCCGGGGCGCTGACGATGGGTCATTCCGGGGCGGCGCACGGCGCCGAGCCCGGAATCCAGCGACGTGGTCGGAGTTTGTGGCTGGATTCCGGGTTCGGCGCGCTGTGCCGCCCCGGAATGACGGCGAGCTGACCACCCGAGACCAGGATGCGGGCCGTGACATCGGCCGCTTCCGACCGAGTTGCCTTCGAACCACACCGCGTCACGACACCAGGAGCCCTGCATGACGACCTCGACCACAGCCGCATCGCCGAGCGCGTTCAACACCGACCTGCCCGCCTACGACCGCATGCCGCAGCTCCTGGCCGGCCAGACCGCGCTGGTGACGGGCGCCAATTCCGGCATCGGCGAGGCGGTCGCCATCGCCATGGCGCGGGCCGGTGCGAACGTCGCCGTCAACTACGTGGTCGGCTCGGCGGACGGCGTCGTCGCCGCCATCGAGGCGCTCGGCCGCAAGGCGGTCGCCGTGAAGGCGGACGTGTCGCAGGAGGATCAGGTCGAGGCGATGGTGGCCGAGGCCGTGAAGGCGTTCGGCACCCTCGACATCATGGTGGCGAATGCCGGCCTGCAGCGCGACGCGCCGCTGACCCAGATGACCAAGGCCGAATGGGACAAGGTGATCGGCGTGAACCTCACCGGCCAGTTCCTGTGCGCCCGCGAGGCCGCGAAGGAGTTCTTGCGCCGCGGCGTGCGGCCCGAGGTCTCGGTCGCGGCCGGCAAGATCATCTGCATGAGCTCGGTGCACGAGGTGATCCCGTGGGCCGGCCACGTCAACTACGCCTCGTCCAAGGGCGGCATCCAGATGATGATGAAGAGCCTCGCCCAGGAGCTGGCGCCGCAGCGCATCCGCGTCAACGCCATCGGCCCGGGGGCGATCCGCACGCCGATCAACACCTCGGCCTGGAACACCCCGGAGGCCTATGCCAGCCTGATGACGCTGGTGCCGTACCGCCGCATCGGCGAGCCGCAGGACATCGCCAACGTCGCCGTGTTCCTGGCCTCCGACATGGCCGACTACATCAACGGCATCACCCTGTTCGTCGACGGCGGCATGACCTGCTACCCGGGCTTTGCGACGGGGGGGTAGAACCTCCGGGGGACTGGACGGGGGCGGGAGAGACCACGCTTCCCCACACTGATATGTGCGTTGCCCCCCGGCTTGTATCAAGTCCCCCGACCTCCCGCACAGTCGCCCTCGAAATCTCCGGACCTCGGGAGGGTGGCGATGGCGGATCGTGCGGTGGTGATCGTGGGGGGCGGCCCGACAGGGCTGATGCTGGCGGGCGAGCTGGCGCTGGCGGGCGTCGACGTCGCGATCGTCGAGCGGCGCGCGACGCCGGATCTGGTCGGGTCGCGGGCCGGTGGCCTGCATGCGCGCACCATCGAGGCGCTCGATCAACGCGGCATCGCCGACCGCTTCCTGGCGCAGGGACAGGTGGCGCAGGTGGCCGGCTTCCACATGATCCCGCTGGACATCGGCGATTTCCCGACTCGCCACCCTTACGGCCTCGCGCTGCCCCAGCGCCACATCGAGCGGCTCCTGGCGGAGTGGGTCGACGAGCTTGCGGTGCCGATCCATCGCGGCTGCGAGGTGACGGGGTTCGTGCAGGACGAGACCGGCCTCGACGTCGCGCTCGCCGACGGTCGGTCGCTGCGCGCCGCGTATCTGGTCGGGTGCGACGGCGGCCGCAGCCTGGTCCGCAAGGCGGCCGGCATCGCGTTCCCGGGCTGGGATGCGACCACGAGCTGGCTGATCGCCGAGGTCGAGACGACCGACGAGCCGCAGTGGGGCTTTCATCACGATGCCCTCGGCATCCATGCGATCGGCCGGTCGGAGACCGAGGGGCGGGTGCGGCTGGTGCTGACCGAGCGGCAGGTCGGGTCCGCGAGCGACCCCACCCTGCGCGATGTCGCCGCCGCGCTGGTCGCGGTCTACGGAACGGATTACGGGGCCCGCAATCCGGCCTGGATCTCGCGGTTCACCGACGCGACCCGGCAGGCCGCCGCCTATCGGGACCGGCGCGTCCTGATCGCCGGCGACGCGGCGCACGTTCATCCGCCGATCGGCGGCCAGGGCCTCAATATCGGCGTGCAGGATGCCGTGAACCTGGGCTGGAAGCTGGCCCAGGTGGTGAAGCGGACCGCGCCGGACGGCCTCCTCGACACCTATCGGGCGGAGCGCCACCCGCTGGCGGCGCGCGTGCTGCGCACCACCATGGCGCAGGTCGCGCTCCGCCGTCAGGACGAGCGCACCCGGGCGCTGGGCGACATCGTGTCCGAGCTCGTCCGCCTGGACGAGCCGCGCCGGCGCCTCGCCGCGGAGATGTCCGGGCTGGGTCTTCGTTACGACCTCGGCGACGGGCATCCGCTGCTCGGACGGCGGATGCCGGATCTCGACCTCGTCACGGCCGACGGGCCGCGGCGGCTCTTCACCCTGCTGCACCGCGCCCGGCCGGTGCTGCTCGACCTCGGCGAGCCCGGTGTCGGCGGCTTCGATATCGCGCCGTGGGCCGATCGCGTCGCGGTGACGAAGGCCGACCATGCCGGCCCATGGGAGCTGCCGGTCCTCGGCGTCGTCGCGGCGCCGGCCGCCGTGCTGATCCGGCCGGACGGTTACGTGGCCTGGGTGGGAGACCGGGCCGGCTGCGGGCTCGCCGACGCGCTGACCACCTGGTTCGGCCCACCCGCCGCGTCGTCCGCCTGACGTCGCACGGGCGACGTCGTGCAGCGTGCCGGTGTCGCGCTGCACTGCACACCAAACGGGCCCCGCAGCACGTTACCGCTCTATCACGTAAGGGTTAGGTCGGACGCGAGCGCGCATGCGCTCGTGCGCAACGCATGGTATCACTCGTCGCCAGCCTGCATGACCCGGCGGCCGGTTCCGGCCCGCTCGATCTTCCCGGAAAGATGGGCAAGGAGGACTTTGCAGATGCGTTTGACGACGATTGCCGCAGCCTTGGCGCTCGCAGCCACCCCGGCCTTGGCGCAGACCTATCCCGACCATCCGATCACCATGGTGGTGCCGTTCGCGGCCGGTGGCCCGACCGACACGATCGCGCGCGTCACCGCCGCGAGCATGCAGAAGGCGCTCGGCCAGCAGATCATCATCGAGAACGCGGTGGGCGCCGGCGGCACCATCGGGTCCGCCCGGGTCGCGCGCGCCGCGCCGGACGGCTACACGCTGCTGATCCATCACGTCGGCCTGTCGACCGCGGCGACGCTGTACCGCAAGCTGCCCTACGACACCAAGACGGCGTTCATCCCGCTCGGGCTGGTCACCGAGTCGCCGCAGACCATCATCGCGCGCCCGGACTTCGGCCCCAACACGCTCAAGGAGCTGATCGACTACATCAAGGCGAACGGGACCAAGGTCACCTATGCGCATGCCGGCCTCGGCGCCGCCTCGCAGCTCTGCGGCATGCTGCTGCAGACGGCGATCCAGACCCAGATCACCACGGTGCCCTACAAGGGCAACGGCCCGATCATGAACGACCTGCTCGGCAAGCAGGTGGACATGACCTGCGACCAGGCCACCAACACCACCGGCCCGATCACCTCCAAGCAGGTGAAGGCCTATGCGGTGACGACCAAGACCCGGATGAGCACCTTCCCGGATCTGCCGACCGCCGACGAGGCCGGCCTCAAGGGCTTCGAGATCAGCGTCTGGCACGGCGTCTACGCGCCCAAGGGCACGCCGCCGGAGGTCGTCAAGAAGCTCTCGGATGCCATCGTGGCGGCCATGAAGGACCCGGATCTCGCCAAGCGCTTCCACGACATCACCACGGATCCGGTGGCGCCGGAGCGCGCGACCCCCGAGGTGCACCAGACGATGCTGATCAGCGAGATCGACCGCTGGGCCCCGATCATCAAGGCCGCCGGCCAGTACGCCGACTGATCCGCGACTCACCTGATCACGCCGCGAACGGCCGGGGCCCGCCCCGGCCGTTTTTCGTCGGCGAGGCCTGTCGCCGTAGGGTGGGCAGAGGCGC